>JADZFZ010001006.1 GCA_020854145.1 Deltaproteobacteria bacterium
ACGACCGCGGCGACGAAGTCGGTCAGCAGCGGACACGGCTCGTCTGCGCTCGCGGTTGCCGCCGTCGTCATCTCGACGCCGGTGGGCACGGAGCGCACGGCAGCCTCGGCGCCGTCCAGCATCCAGGTCGCGGCGGCGCCGGACGAGGAGTCGAAGATCGCGACGGGTGCCGCGGGGGCCTGACGGTCTGTGCGCTCCGGCTCGAGCACCACCATCGGCAGGTCGTGCAGGGTCGTGTGCGGAGCGCCGTAGGTCTGGGGCGCGAGCGGTCGAGGCGGCGGACGTTGCGTCACCTCGAGCGGCACGGTCGGCCGATCGGGGTCGCCCTCGGCGCTCGTACGTTTGCGCCAACGCGCCTCGAACGTCTCGCGCGTCATGATCGAGCCGAGCGGGGGCGGCGGATCGATGGGAAAGCAGAAGCTCTCCCGAATCCGCAGCGCGTGGACACGGGCGAGCACGGCGTCGAGATCGGTCGCGCCCGCCGTCGCGCGAAGCACGTCTTCGGCGGCGACCACCGCAGCGCGACGCACCGGCGCCGTGTCGCTCGCGTCGTACCGAAGCTCGGCGGCGGCCAGCGCCAACCGTCGCGACGGCCAGTCCTCGTTGCCGGCGACGACTGCGAGCGCGCCCTCGCGATCTCCCGCCCACAGCGCCCGCCTCGCTCCGTCCACGACCGTCTCGACCTCCACGTCGTGCGCCGGCGCGTCGGCTCCGAGCGCGTCCTGCCCGCGACCGGAGCGCGCTTGCGCGGCGCCCGCGCGACCCGCGAGACGCGCGCGCGCCTCCGAGGCGACCTCTCCGTAACGCCGAACGCGGGCAGCCTCGCGCCCTGCGCCTTCCTGCTCGAGCAGCGTCGCCGCGCTCGTCACGGCGTCGAGCCGGCCCGAGGTCGCGAGCGCCTCCAACGTGGCGTCGGCGTCTCCGATTCGCGCTCGTTCGGCCGCGAGCGCTTCGGCCCGACTCGCGTTCGATGGGTCACACGCATGCGCCCAGCGGAAGCACCGGAGCGCGGATTCCCGGTCGCCCCTGCTGGCGCTCGCGATCCCGGCGGCTTCGGCCTCGGCGGGATCGATCGGCACCTCGAGACCAGCGTCCTCCCAACGTTCGCGGAGCTCCGCGAGGACGCGCACCCGCCAATCGTCGCCCGCTACGGGCATCGCGCGGAGCAGGGCCTCGAACGCGTCTTCGGGGCGTTTCGCGGCGAACGACGCGCGCGCCACGTGTGCCCATCCCGCGGGGTGCGCCGCGTTCGCGAGCGCGGCCGTCCAGAGCACGTCGAGCACGTCGCCGCCCTTCGACCGCGCCGCGTCGCCCCAACGCAGCGCGGGAGTCCCGGCTCCGACGGCGCGCACCGTACGTTCGAGCAGCTCCGCCGCCTGCTCGCCGTGTCCTTCCGCGAGCAGCTCGAGCGCGAAGCCGTGCTCGAACGCGATGCGCTCGTCCCCCCGCAACGAACGACGCACGCGCGGCGCGTCACGCGTCGCGGCGCCGAGGTGCGCGCCCGTCTCGTGCTCCAGGCCGAACGCGCGCTCGACCCGCACGAGCCACGCGTCGAGCAACCATGGATCGACGCCGGTCGACGCAGCCTCCACGACGCCCAGCAACGGAGGCAGCCAATCGCTCTTCCAGTCGCGGCCGAACCGGTGCACGAGCGCGAGCGCGTCCGCGGCCACCTGTCGGTACCCTCCGGCGAGCGGGCTCGGCGCGTCGGTCGTGGCCACGAGGTAGCGCCCCAGCGACTGCGCGAGCACGTAGACGACCTGCTCGAGCCAGGTCAGCTCGTCGCGGCGCGACGGCGCGATCAGCATGTGCCAGTCGCCGGCGAGGCGATCCGCGTGCTCGATCGTCGGTCGCTTGTACTGCCCGAAGAAAGCCTCGATCGCGACGAGCGAGCGCATCCCGAGCTCGTTGACCAGCGGCTCGAGCCAGGCGGCGTCGAAGACGGTGGAGGCGCGTGGCCCGAGCGCCTCCAGCATCGGGCTGCTCGTCTCGAGCCCGGGGACGAAATCGGCCGCGTCGCGCGCCATCAGCCGCGCGATGCGCCGCGCGCCTCGGTCCGTCCACCTGCCCACGGTGCGCTCGAACGCCCCGGCCTCGCGCGTCGCTCCCAGGCGGAGCACGCGATGGATCTCCGTCTCGAGCTTCGACTGCGGGTGCCGCAACGCGACCACCGTCGCGTCCTCCATCGCGCCCGCGACGTCACCCGCCACCATCCGCGCGAGGGCGCGCGCGGCGCGCGCGTGCGGCCCCGTGGCGACGCCACCTCCGAGGTGCTCGGCGCACGCGAGCAACGCGACGTCCTCGTGCCCGATCGTCACCAGCGCCCGCACGATCATCGCGACGTCGAGGCTGAATCGCGGCCGCGTGCGCGAGAAACCCTCCAGCACGCGCCCCGGATCCGCACGGAAGTGCCCGTCGCGCGCGAAGCTCGCTGCGAGCGTCTCGGGCTCTCGCTTCCAGCGCACGAGCTCGTCGCGTTGCCGCCGGAAGCTCGACTCCTCCGCGATCGTCTCGAGCGCGCCTTCCGTGATCGCGATCGCGTCGTCCAAGCGTCCCACGTCGAACGCCGCTTCCGCGTACACGAGCGACAACGCGGTGCTCGCATGGGCGGAGACCGTCGTGCCGACGAGCGCCGCGACCTCCTCGGCGCGGGCGCGGGCGACCAGGTACGCCTCGCCCGAGCGGTGGGTGTCGCGCAGCGCTCGCAGCGCCGTGACGCGCGCCTGGACGAACAGCGGGTCGGCGGCGGCGGCGCGATCGGCGATCCGGACCGCCTCCTCGAAACGGCCCGCGCGCGACAGACAGATCGCGAAGGCGTGCAGCGCGTGCGGATCGGCCGGCGCCAAGAGCGAGGCCGTGGCCGCGTGACGCAGCGCCTCCGCCTCGGGCAGCCCGGCCCCGTGCATCGCGAGGTGCGGCGTCGCCCATTGGGGTGCGAGCGCGACCACCGGCCCCATCGCGACGTGGGGGGTGACGCCTTCCTCGATCCGATAGACCGCCTCGGCCCGCAGCGCATGCACCTCGTCGGGCACGAGCGCGAGCACGCGCCGTACGCTCGCGCGATGGGCCTGCCCGTGCTCGAGGCCCTTCCACGCCGCTCGCGTCGCAGCCACCTCGAGCGCGCCTCCGAAGCCTGGCGCAATCGCGGCCGACCCCGGATCGCGCAGAGCGTCGGCGCGAAACCGCGCGACCTGCGCCGCGGCAGTGAAGAGCTCCGTCGCTCCGAACAACGGCCACGCACCGATCGCCGGCGGCAGGCGGCGCGTCGCGAGCCACTGCGCGATGCACGTGGCCAGCAGGCCAGACAGCGTCGGCTCGCCCGTCGCGTTCACCTCCGTCCCGCTCCGATCGTCCGGCGTCACCACGCGTAGCTTCGCGTGCAGCGCCTTGCCCGCCTCGAAACCCAGCTCCAGCCAGACGACCTCGTCGCGCCGGTCGTCGAGGAACGAACGCTCGAGCATCTCGTCGAATCGCTCGTGCGTGACGTTCAGGAGCGAGCCCTGCTCGTCGACGATGCGCTGCGCGTCCGGATCCAGCATCGAGACGACGGGATGCCGAACGAGCTGTGCGTGCACGACGGCCGCGAGCACGTCGGCGATCGGCTCGGCCAGCGAACGAACGTCCGCGTGCAACGCCAGCACCGGCGCCGCCAACGACACCCGATGCGGAAACGGGCTCGGCAATCCAGACGACGATAACCGAACCTGCGCATCGCATCGCGTTTCGCGTCGCGCCCACACGAGGCATCCTCCCGGCATGCCCGAATGGGAGGCCCCACCCGTCGTCGATCGCGTCGCGATGATCGCGCGATGGAAACCCGTGCACCTCGGCCACGCGGCGGTGCTCGAAGGGCTGGCGCGTGCGGGGCGCCACGTCGTCGTCGGCATCGGGAGCTCGAACGTCTACGACGCGCGCAACCCGTTCACCGCAGGCGAGACGCGGTCCATGTTGGCCCTCGTGCTCGGTGATCTCCCGCACGTCGAGGTGCGCGAGGTCCCCGATCTCGGGCATGGCCCGCGTTGGCGCGCGATGGTCGTCGACATGCTCGGGCCGCTCGACGTGTTCTTCACGGCCAACGCGTACGTCAAGAGCCTCCTCGAGCGCGACTACCGCGTCGTTCATCCCGTGCATCTCGTGCCGCCGGAGCGTCGCGTGCGCATCGACGGCACGATGGTCCGTCGCGCGATGTTGGCCGGAGAGGACTGGCGGTCGCTCGTCCCGCCCGCCGTCGCCGAATGGCTCGACGCGCAGGGTCTGGTGACGCGATTCCTTCGCGAGCTCGGTGGGCACCCCACCCCGGACGGGTGAAGCCTCCGCCCGGAGGCGACTTCTCGGGCGCTCGACGAGGGTGCGTCGACCCTCGACCGGCTGATATCGTCCGCGTCGCAGAAGGAGAGAGCAGGCATGTACTCCTGGGGAGACGACACATCCGACTGGGCGAAGCCCGGTGCCTACAGCTACGGCGACTCGGGCAAAGAGAAGCGCGACGAAGCCGCCGCACGCGCGCGCGAAGCCGGACCGCGGACCTACGGTGGCCGCGAGCCCAACATGAAGATCGTCGACCCGAAGAAACACATCGAGTCGCATTCCAAGAACCCGCTCATCATCGCCGTCGACGTGACCGGCTCCATGGCGCGCTGGCCCGCGGAGATCTTCGATCGTCTGCCGCTTCTCTACAGCACCCTGGCGCAATACAGGCCCGACCTCGAGGTGAGCTTCGCCGCGATCGGTGACGCGGCGGTCGATCGCTGGCCGCTGCAAGTGACGCAGTTCGCGAACGGGTTCGACCTCGAGCAGCTGCTCAAGGGCATCCACGGCGAAGGTGGCGGTGGCGACGCGCCCGAGAGCTACGGCCTCTTCGCTTGGTGGGTGAAGCACCACGTCGCCGTTCCCAACGCGAGCCGGCCCTTCCTCGTCGTGTTCGGCGACATCACGATGCACGAGAAGATCCCCGCCCCGCAGATCGCGCACTTCCTCGGCGACGACGACGTGCAGGACGCCAACGCGATCTCCACGTGGAACGACGTCGCGCGCACCTGGAACACGTGGTTTCTCCGACGCCCTGGCGGCAAGCCCAACGACACGGTGGATCAGCAGTGGGGCCGTGCGATCGGCGAGCAACAAGTCGTCCACATGGACGACGAGCAGCGCGCGGTCGATTACGCGATGGGGCTCATCGCACGAAGCTGGGGTCACTTCGGCGACTTCAAGTCCAACATGGCCGCGCGTCAGGACCAGAAGAAGATCGCGGACCTCGAGCGCCGGCTCGACGCCATCCCGCGCGTTCTCGTGTGCCCGAGCTGCGCGGCGCCCATCCCGAAGAGCGCGCACGGCCGCTTCGTGTGCACGTTCTGCAGCGCGACCGTGGAGCTCTGA
>JADZFZ010001007.1 GCA_020854145.1 Deltaproteobacteria bacterium
GACGAACGGCCGCGCGCCGGGAGGAGCTCGACCTCGACGTCGCGTGCGTCGCCCGCCACGAAGTCGTCCACGGATCGCCGGGAACGGCAGTCGGCGCGCTCCGCGAGGCCGCTCGGACGCGTCGAGGACGTCACGTTCCCCTCGAACGACGGGCTCACGGTCCACGCGACGCTCCATCGCGGCCCGAGCTCCGACACGCCCGCCGTCGTGCTCGTGCACCAGCTCGGCCGCGATCGGCGCGAGTGGGACGCGCTGGTCGAGCGCCTCCACGCGGGTGCACGACTCACGGTGCTGGCGATCGACCTGCGTGGGCACGGCGCGTCGACGCGGCGCGCCGACGGTCGCGCGATCGAGTGGGCCCGCATGGCGACCGACGACTGGCGCGCGATCGAGGGCGACGTCCTCGCTGCAGTGGCATTCGTCCGACCGGGTGGACGAGCGGGCCTCGCCGCGCCGCGCGTCGCGATCGTCGGATCCAGCATCGGCTCGTCCGCCGCCATCCGAGCGGCCGTCCAAGATCCCGCGATCGTGGCGGTCGCGGCGTTGTCGCCCGGCCGCGCGTATCGTGGCGTGGACGCGATCGAGCCGCTGCGCCGGTGGGGCTCGCGTCGGCTGTGGATCCTGGCGACGTCGCGCGACGCGGCGAGCGCCGAGGCTGCGCACGACATGTTGCGGGTCGTGAGCCGATCGGACGGGCGGATCGTCGACGGGCGCGCGCACGGCCTCGCGATGACGACGGAGGTCCCGGGCCTGCTCGACGCGATCACGGCGTTCGTGCGCGACGCGCTGGGCGTTCCGTGAGACGTCTGGCGCCGGTCTCGGTCGTGCTGGTCGCGGCCGCGTGCGGCGGGCGCGTCTCGATCGAGCCGCTCGCCCTCGATGCGTCGCGCGACGCGACGACGGCACGCGACGCGGTCGCCGATGCGCGTCTCGACGCCAGCGCGCCCGACATGCGCCTCGACGACGACGCGACGTTCGACGCTGCGAGCGACGATGCCGGCAATGACGAGGACGCGGGTGCCATGGACGCCGGCTCCGTCGAAGACGACGCGGGCATCGGCCGAGATGCGAGCCGCGCCGATGCGGGGATGTGTCTGGCGCCGGAGATCGGCCAGCCGTGCGCGACCACGTGCGCGGATGGGCTCGTCTGCGACGACGGGGCTTGCCGCGCGCCGTGTGACGAGGACGGCTCCTGCTGCGCGGGCCCGGGGATCGGATGCACGGAGGCGACGGAGCCCGGTGCCTCCGTGTGCACGGAGGGCTGCGCGCTCGTGGACGACCCGGTCTGCGGCGAAGGCCTCGGGTGCCGGTTCTTCCACCCCGATGCCTCGGTCGACGTGTGGACCTTCTGCGGCGCGGTCGACTCCCGTGCGCGCGATGGCGATCCGTGCACGTCGAGCGATCAGTGCCCGCGCGGCGGCACCTGCGTCGGAGCCGGGTACTGCGTCACGTTCTGCCGCTCGGAGGCAGGCTCGTGCGGAGACGATCGCACGTGCCTCAACTTCCTGCCCCACGCGCGCGTCGGTGCGATCGAGCACGGCTACTGCTCCTCGCGGTGCACGTTCGTGCCCGACGAGGGCTGCGTGGCGGGCACGACGTGCTTGCCGCTGATCGACTCGCGCTTCGGCCCGGCGACCTACTACGCGCAATGTCGCCGTCTCGGTCCCGGCCAGGACGGCGACGCGTGCGCGACCTACGCCGACTGCGGCGCGGGCCGGCTGTGCCTCGAGGGCGCGTGCCGATCCCTCTGTCTCGTCGATCGCCCCGACTGTCCTGCGGCAAGCGCTTGTCGATCGCTCTCGCCCGTCCTGGAGACGGCCGCGGGAGAGGTCGGTTTTTGCGGTTTGTGACGAGGACTGGTCGGAGCCGCCGCGCGATCCCAGCGTCTGATCCGGCTGGGCCCATCGGTGAATCCGCCCGGCCGGAGCTCGATCCCCGACTTCTGACGGGCCGCGCCGCGGCGAAGTGCCCAACGGTTGACTGAATATTACGTTACGTTACTGTTTGGACTCTGGCGGCTCTCTTCCGACCGGGAAACACGGCTCGGGGCGCGCCGAATGCCTCCACGGCGGCCGTTCGTCGTGGTCGGAGGTGCCCATGAGCGACCGTCACGATCCCGCCCTCTCTCGCTACATCGCGCTCGTCCGGTCGCTGCCCCTGCTCGATCGCGACACCGAGCACGCGCTCGCCGTGGCCGCGCGAGGCGGCGATCGCGACGCGGCGGAGCGGCTCGTGCGCGCCAACCTCCGCTACGTCGTGTCCATCGCGCTCTCGTACCGGCGCTACAGCGTGCCGGTGTCCGACCTCGTGAGCGAAGGCAACCTCGGGCTGATGATCGCCGTGTCGCGGTTCGATCCCGATCGCGGGACGCGCTTCGTCACGTACGCGGCGTACTGGATCCGCGCCTACGTGCTCAACGCGATCATCCGCGCGTGGTCGCTCGTGGGTGGCGGGAGCGGCGCGCTGCGCTCCAAGCTGTTCTTCCGTCTGCGACGCGAGCGTGCGCGGTTCGCGAACCTCCTCGGCACGGGCGCCGAGGCGCTCGAGGCGATGGCGCGGTCGATGGGCCTCGACGCCACGAAGGTCGAAGAGATGACGCGACGGCTCGACGCGCGTGATCTCTCGCTGAGCACACCGCTCTCCGACGGCAGCGCCGCCACGTTGCAGGACGTGCTGGAATCCGTCGAGGAAAGCCAAGAGGCGCAGCTGCTCGTGCAGGAGCGCGACCATCGCGTGCGTGGGCGGCTGGCCGTCGCTCTGGCGTCTCTCGACGCGCGCGAACGCTGGATCGTCGAGGTGCGGCTCATGAGCGACGAGGAGATGTCGCTCGCGGACATCGGGCGAAAGCTCGGTGTCTCGAGGGAGCGTGCGCGGCAGCTCGAGTCGCGCGCCAAGACCAAGCTGCAGAAGATGTTGTCCGACCTGCGTCCGCTGGTCCTCGACGAGCAGCCGACCGTGGCGCGCGTGCGCGAAGCCGAGCGCGTCACCGCGTAGGAGATCACTCGAGGCGAACGGTTCGGCGTGCCGTCCGTCCCGGTCGGACCTCGACCGTGATGGTCGTCGTCGCGCCGCCGCGGGCCGCGCGCAGCGACAATCGATGGCGTCCGGCCGGAAGGCGCAGCGCCAACGGCGTTCTGCCCATCGCTCGACCACGCCACGTGACGTCGGCCGCCGGGAGCGCGAGGAGGTTGACCTGGCCCATGCCGAGACGGGCGGGCGCGAGCTCGTTCGTGCGTGTCGTCGCGGCCGGGCGCGGATCGCCTCTCGGGGTGCGGCCGCCGACGCTGCGTCCGGTCGCATCGACCGGCTCGTCGAAGTGCATGTCCGCGGGCGGCTCCGCGATCGGCGCCGGGTCGCC
>JADZFZ010001008.1 GCA_020854145.1 Deltaproteobacteria bacterium
GAGCCGGGCGCACGCGCGGGCTGGAACCCACTGCACCAGGCGCTGCGCGACCCGGCGCGAAACGCGCTCTACGACGCGCTCGGCCTCGAGGAGGAGAGCGCCGACGCACAGGGCCGCCGTGCCCAGGTGCGCGCGGACTGCGCCGACACGCTCTATGCGTTGCGCGGCTACTTCGCGTGGAAGCTCGGTCTGCCGTTCCTGCTCCACCAGTGTGCACGCGGCGACTCGCGTCGCGGGCCCGATTGCCGCGGTGTCGTCACGAACCTCGACCCGATGCAACGCGGCGCCTCGCGCGACCGCGTGCGGCGATTCTCGCAGTTCAACGGGCGCGTCGCGTCGCTCGTCATGTCGGGCACGACGCGGACCCTGCCCGACGACGAAGCGGGCGACTTCTACCCCGTCGCGTTGACGCGCGCGTCGCTCCGACCCGGCACCGTGTTCGTGAACCCCAACGGTCACGTGCTCATGGTCAGCCAGTGGACGCGCCAACGCCGCGGTCAGCTCGGGGCGCTCTACGCGGTGGACGGTCACCCGGGCTTCTCGGTCACGCACAAGGCTTTCTCCCCGTCGCTCTTCCCGTTCGTGAGCGCCGTCGACACGGGCGGCTTCAAAATGTTCCGCCCGGCGGTGCTCGGGCGCGACGGGCAGATCCGACCGATGACGGACCGCGAGATCGCTGCGCGCCGGTACCTGCCTCGACGTTCCGTCCAGCAAGCCGAGATGACCGCGGAGCAGTTCTACGCGCGCATCGACCGGCTCCAGAACCCGCGGCAGCTCGATCCCGTCCAGGCCGCGCGCGACGTCGTCTTCTACCTGCACAAGGTCGCGCGCGAACGTGCGCGCATCGTGGATGCCGCACCTCGCCGATTCGACGAGGAGCTTCCCCAACGCTTCTACAGCGGACTCGGCGCGTCGCGTGCGTGGCGCCGCCACTCCACGGCGCGGCTCGATCTGCGCCTCTTGCTCGCGATCGATCAGGTGCGCGAGATGCCGCAGCTCGCGCGACGCGGCGCTCACCCGCTCGCTCGGCCCGCGACCGAAGCGGAGCTGCGCGCCGCCATCGATCAGGAGCTCGCCGCGCGCAGCGTCAGCTATCGCGCGAGCGATCGGACTGCACGACAGCTGACGCTCGCGCAGCTCGTCGAGCGCCGCGAGCGGTTGCTCTCCGCGTACCACCCGAGCGATTGTCCCGAGGTGCGCTGGGGCGCCGCGGACCGCTCCGACGAGCAGCGCACCTGTGGACGTCGCGCCTCCCCGCGAAGCGCCGCTGGCATGCGGCGCGCCGCCGGGCGCCTCCGCGATCGTTGGGAGCCCAACGATCGCTGATCGCCCGGCTCGGCGGCGCGTCGGGACGACCTATTTCGCCTTCTTCGCAGGCTTCTTCGCAGCCGCCTTCTTGGCGGGCTTTTTCGCAGCGCCCTTCTTCGCAGGCTTGCTGCTCTCGGCGGCCGCACGCGCCGCTGCCGCCTTCGGGTTGGTCTCCCAGACCCCGAACGTCGCACCGGTCGGGTCCGCGAAGATCCCGATCGCGCCCATGTCACCGATGGGCTGGTACGGCACGAGCACCTGCGCGCCCAGCTTCTGTGCCTTCGCGATTGCCTTCTTGACCGACCCGACGCCGACGTAAGGCACCCACATCGTCGGCCCCGCGTCGCCGGGCGGCTTGGGACCGATCCCTCCGCCGGGCCCGCCCTCGGCCGTGAAGCCGTGATAGACGCCGTCGGGCATCTTCATCGACTGGAACTTCCAGCTGAACATCGCCTTGTAGAACTTCTTCGCCGCCACGGGGTCGCCCGTGCCGAGATCCAAGTGAACGATCGGGCTCATGCATCGCCTCCTGCTGGACGTTGGCGCCGACCTTATCGCGAAACGCAGCGCGCGATCCCTCGTGATATGACCCTCGCATGGGCGGATGGCGGCTCGTTCTGGGATCCACGCTGGTCCTCGTCGCCTGCGGCACGAGCGATGGGACCGAGCCGGACGCGGGGCCGCCGCCACCGCCGCCCCCCGACGCATCGCTCGACGCGGTCGCGACGGCCGACGCGGCCGAGCCCGATGCTGCGGACGCGACCGTCGGGCATGACGCCGGCCCGCCACCGCCGCGTGCGTTCATCACCGACGAGCTCGGCCGCGCACTGATCCTCCACGGTGCGAACGACGGGACCGGCAAGAACGACCCGCTGAGGTCGCCCGCGCTCACCGCGGACGACGTGCGCCGCATGGCCCGTGATTGGGGATTCAATCTCCATCGGTATCTCGTCTTCTGGGACGCCGCGGAGCCGATGCCCGGATTCATCGATCAGGCCTATCTCGATCGCGTCGAAGAGCGCCTCGATTGGTTCGCCGAGCACGGGATCTTCGTCATGATCGACATGCACCAGGACGTCTACGCGGCGCGGTTCTGCTGCGACGGAGCCCCCGAATGGGCGATTCGCGACGACGGGGAGCCGTTCACCCCGCAGGAGATCTGGTCGCTCAACTATCTGCAGCCCGCCGTGCAGCGCGCCTTCGACAATTTCTGGTCCTACGAGGAGCCCCATCGCGATCTGCAGGACCACTACGCAGGCGTGTGGGCGGCGATCGCGATGCGCTTTCGCGACCATCCCGCAGTGCTCGGGTTCGACCTCATGAACGAGCCGTCGCCCGGCTCGTCGTTCGATCTGCGCGAGACGCTCTCCGGTGTCGGCGCCGGCGAGGGGAGCCGCAGCGAACGGTTCGATCGAACGCTGCTGGCGCCCTTCTATCGACGCGTCATCGAGCGGATTCGAGAGGTCGATCCCGACCACTGGATCTTCGTCGAGCCGCGATTCGGCGGCCCCGGCAACGGCGCGGTGCAATATCTCCCGGTCATCGAGGATCCGCGCCCGGGCCCCAGCCGAATCGTGTTCGCACCCCACCTCTATTCCATTCGATACGAAGGGCGCATGGAGTACGACCGGGCAGAGGATCAGGTCGTCGATCGGTGGGAGGCCGCGCGCATCGAGGAGACCCGCCTGCAGAATTGGCCGATCGTCATGGGCGAGTTCGGCATGGATCGCACGTTCCCGGGCGCCGCCGAGTATCTCGACGACGTCCTCCAGATGGCCGATCGCATGATGATCTCCTGGGCCTATTGGTCGTTCACGCCGGGCACGTGGGGCTGGTGGGATCCGGCGACGATGACCGAGCACCCGAACGCGGACCAGCTGGTGCGCCCCTACCCGCAACGCGTCGCGGGGACGCCGCGCGAATGGTCGTGGGACCGGGAGTCACGCGTGTTCACGCTGCGATTCGACGACGCCCCGGGCGTTTCGGGCCCGACGGAGATCTTCCTGCCCGTCGAGCGCTTCTTCGCGGACGGCTATTCGGTCGACTCCAACGATGCGCCGGAATCGTGGAGCCAATCGTGGGACGCCGATCGACAGGTGCTCTCGCTCACGACGAGCGCGTCCGACGAGACGCACGTGATCACGATTCGACCCGAGTAGCGGGATTCTCCCGGGTTCGGTGGGAAGGTATGCTCGGCGAATGTCGTCGAGAATCGCTTCGGTCGTCGTCGCCCTCCTGACCGCTTGCGCCGCCTGCGGGGACGACGATGGCCCTGCGTCGAGCCCCGATTCCGGCCCGGGCGCCGACGTCGCCCCGCCGCCACCCCCGCCGGACTCCGGACCCATCGACGGCGCCGGGCTGGACGCGGGAGGTCCCGAGCCGACCGATGCCCCGACCAAGGGCCCTTGGGTGCTCCGGCCCACCACCACGAGCGTCCTGGTCCGTTGGGAGTCGGTGCTCGCGCCGGACGAGGTCGCGGTCGAGTACGAGCCCATCTCCGGCGGAGCGCCGGCGACCGCCACTGGGACGGCGCGCGAGACCGTCGTCACGCTCGGATTCGGGGTGGACTCGCGCCTCGTGCCCGAGCCCGACGTTCCCGGCACGTATTTCATCGACGAAGTCGAGATCGGCGGCCTCGAGCCGGCGACCTGCTATCGATATCGCGTCGTCGGCTACGAAGACGAGGCCCACGGTCGATTCTGCACGATGCACGCGCCGACCGACCACACGACTCCCATCGAGCTCTTCGTGATCGGCGACACGAACCCGTCGATCGGCAATACGGCGGGCGTCCTCGAGCACGGCGAGCTCGACGTCGCCGAGCTCACGCTCCACCTGGGCGACATTCAATACTATTCCTCGGTCATCGAATCCTGGCAGAGCTGGTTCGGATTGATGGAACCGCTGCTGCGCGCCGGAGCCCTGATGCCCACCATCGGCAATCACGAGGACGAGCTCGACGGCGAGCTCGAGGACTATTACGTCCGACTCTTCGGTGGAGCGAGCGAGGACGGCGACGAGCACCGCTACCATTTCGAGAGCGGCGGAGTGCACTTCTTCTCGCTCGACAGCGAAGGAGAGCTCGGCGCGGGCAGCGAGCAAGCCACCTGGCTCGAGGCCGAGCTCGCGGAAGCCGAGGCCTCCGACGGCTATCGATTCTCAATCCTCTATTGCCACCGACCGCCCTACAGCGTGGGCGGCAGCTCGGGCTCGAGGAGCGTGCGCAGCGCCTTGGCCCCCGTGGTGGCCGCGCACACGGTCCCGCTCGTGATGTCCGGACACGTCCACAATTACCAGCGATTCGACGTGGACGGCGTCGCGTACGTCGTGAGCGGCGGAGGCGGTGGATTGCTCGAGACCGTCGAGCCGCAGCCGGACCAGATGGAGGACGCCGCGCTCCGCGTCGCCGCAGGCAGCTATTACCACGCCATTCGGCTCACGATCGACGAGACCACGATTCACGGCGACGTCGTCGACGACGCGGGCGACGTGCGCGACTCGTTCGACTACCCGGTGCCCTGAGGCCGGCGCATCGGAGGCGCGGTCGTACGGCGCGTCAACAATCGTTGCGCGTGGGTGGCCATGAGCTCGTCGCCGGCCGAACGCGCCGAGTCGCGCAGCATGCCGAGCAGCACCGCCGTGTCGGGCTCGCTCGCCACGACGGACGCGAGCTCCTCGACGCGCGCCCATGCCTCGTCGTTGCGTCCGCGACGCACCGAGAGGATCGCGCGTGCGAGCGTGACGTGCCCGCGCATCGCCACCGACGCACCGCTCGCGAGCATGCGCCGGAGGCGTTCGAGCAACCCTTCGGCGGCGCCGTCGTCGCCGAGGGCGAGCGCCACGATCACGAGGTTGTGCACGGCCATCGACGCGATGGTCAGGTCACCCGCGACGCCCGCGAGATCGAGCGCTTCGAGGTACGCGCCGCGCGCCTCGCCGAGATCGCCGCGCTGTCGCGCGCACTCGCCGAGCACGTTCTCGGCGTGCGCCGCGATCCCGGGTAGGCCGGACGCCGTCGCGATCGCTCGGGCTTCCTGCGCGCGCGCGGCCGCGCCGCCCCAGCTCTCGAAGTACGTGTCGAGCAGCGCGAGCCCCAACAGGGCCTGTGCACGGCCGGCCGTCTCGGTCACCGCGGCGGCGTGTCGTTGCGTCCGAGCGTAGAGGTCCGCCGCGAGGTCCATCTCGCCGAGGCGCCGTGCGAGCCCCGCCGCGAGCATGCAGCTGCGCACCGTCGCCCCGCTGTAGAGCCGCGCCGACTCCACGAGCCCGACCGACTCGAGCAGCAGCTGCTTCGCTTCGGTGAGGCGGCCTCCGTGACGCGCCACCTCCGCCAACCCGGCCAACGCGCGCGACAGCAGCTCCGTCTCGCTGCGCGCACGGGCGAGCTCCGCGACGCGCTGGAAGATCCGCTCCGCTTCGTTCATCTGGTTGCGCCGGCTCGCGACACCCGCGCGGATGATGAGGAGCTCGACTCGCGCGGGATCCGTGGGCGCGAGACCCACCTGCGCGAAGAGCGCGTCCGCGCGCTCGGCCGCGGCGTTGGCGGAGTCCCACTGGCCGCGATCCTCCATGCGACGCGCGACCGACGCCCACAGTCCGGCCGCATCCGCGAAGTCGCCCGCGCGCTGCAGATGCCGAGCGACGCGCACGTCCACCTCGCCGCGGATCCGATCTCCGCGAACCGTCCACAGGTCGGCCCACCGTCGGTGGAGATCCGCGGCGTCGTGCAGGTGATCGCCTGCTTCGTTGGCCGCTTGGTGCATCGGACGATGGGCGAATCGCACGACGTCGGCGTCGTCGGTGTCGATCCACACGCCGCGGCTCGTGAGCACGTCGCGCGCCCGCTCGACGAGCTCGGAGCTGGCGCGCCCGACCACGTCGGCCAGCAGCGAGACGTGGACCTCGAGGCCGTCCATGGCCGCGATCCGAGCGATGCGCGCGACGTCTGCACCGCGCGGCTCCGGGGCGACCGCGTCGTCGAGCAGACGGAGCCAGAGCCCGCTGCCGGCATCGGCCGGGACGCGCCCCGTCGCCTCGGCGCACTTCGACAGCTCCACGAGCAGCAGCGGGTTGCCCTCGGCGCGCGCGCACACCTCCTCACGCAGCTCGGGCCGCGTACGCAAGAACACGCGCGCAACCGCCCGCGAGTGCTCGGCGTCGAGCGGATCGAGGCGCAGGCGCGTCACGCCCACGCGGGCTCCCAGCTCGTCGAGCAGCGCCGCGAGACCCGGCCGCTCGGCTATCGCCTCGGAGCGCACCGAGACGGTCACCAGGATCGGATCCGAGACGATCGCCTGGCGCTCGAGCAGCCACTGCACGAAGCGCAGCGCGGTCAGGCCGATCGACGCGTGCGCATCGTCGATCGCGAGCGCGAGCGCGCGATCGTGCGCGAGCCGCGCGAGCGCGTCGGCGATGACCGAGAACTCTTCGAGCAGGGGCGCGGCGCGGTCCGTGCCGACTGCACCGTAGAGCACCGTCGCCAGGCGCGACACCGATCCGGGATCGCGAATCCCGCCGTGCGCGCGGAGGAACCGAGCGACGCGCGCGAGCGTGGCCCCGTGGTCCGCGCCGAGGCATCCGACCGTGCGCGACACGGCACGGAGCACGGCCTCGCGCGAGCCGGTGGTCGCGCTGCACGTCGCGAGCAGCCCCGCGTGGGTTCCTTCCTCTTCGAGCCGTCGCAAGGTCGAGCCGAGCAGACGGCTCTTGCCGCTGCCCGCCGCACCCTCGACGATGACGACGCGCGCTCCACTGCCGCGGAGCACCGCGCGCGCTGCGTCGGCGAGCACCTCGCGCTCGTGCGCGCGACCCACGTAGGGCGGCTCTCCCGCGGCGAGCTCCAGCGGCGACTCCAGCTCGCGTTGTCGCTCGACCGGCGGCGGCTCGTCGCTCCCACGTCGGATCGACAGAAGGTCCGCGAGCAGCCCCGGTGACACGCCGGCGCCCCAGGGCGGCGTCCCTCCCGGCGGAGACGCTGGCGTCGGCACGCCATCGGCGTTGGTCGTCAGCGTCACCAGCGAGCCACCGAAGGCCACCTGCGGCCACGTGCCCGACGCGCCCCCGCGTTGGGGAGCCGGCACGGCCGAGACGATCCCCCCGGGCATCACGCTGCCGCCACGCGTCGGACGCTGGACCACGCGCATCCCCGTCGGCGTGGAGGCCCGATCGCTCATGCTCGCGAGCACCACGCGCACGTCAGCGGCGAAACGCGGGCGATCGGCCGAGTCCTTGGCGAGCAACCATTCGGCGAGGTCCGCGAGGCCATCGACGCGCGCGTACTCCGCGAACGTCACGAGCCTGGGCGCCGGCTCGACCAGATGGCGCCGCATCGTCTGCTCGGGATCGTCGCCGGGGAACGGCGGCTGGCCGCCGCAGACGATGTGGAGCAGCACGCCGAACGCGTACAGGTCCGTGCCGCGACCGATCTCGGCGTCGTCCCCGCGGATCTGCTCGGGTGCCATGATGGCCGGTGTGCCGACCCGACCGTGCGCCTCGCCGTGTTGGCCCGCGATGCGCGCGACTCCGAAGTCGAGCAACGCACCGCGCGCTTGTGTGACGCCGGCTCCGGGCACGAGCACGTTGTCGGGCTTGAGGTCGCGATGCACGACGCCGCGGGCGTGCGCGTAAGCGAGCGCGGCGAGCACGTCGTCGAGCACCTGTCGCAGCTCCGCCCACGGCGGCAGCATCGCCGCGAATCGCGTCAGCGTCGGACCCTCGACGAAAGGCATCACGAGAAACGGCCGTCCCTCGGCCGTGTGCCCCGCGTCGATCACCGGAACGATCCTCGGGTGGCGGAGCAGCAACGCTGCGCGGATCTCGCGCCGCGCCAGCCAACGCGCCTTGTGGCTCGCGCCGTCGCCGTGCAGGACCTTGATCGCGACGCGCTGGCTCGTGCGCAGATCGAACGCCTCGAGGACGAACCCGGTGCCGCCGCGGCCGAGCAGCCGTCGTGCATCGAGGTGCCTGGGCAGCCCGACGATCCGCGACAGCTCGTCGATCGAGACCTCGTCGCGCGAGGTCGTCACGTTCGGCTCGAGCCCCGAGACCAGGTCTTGCGCCCTTGCCTCAACGCCCAGCCCAAGCCATCCCCACCACCGTGACGTTGGCGTCGAACGCGCTGGGCGCGTTGAGCACGCGACAGTCGCCGCGCCGCCCGAGCTCGACGATGGCCGGACGCGACGCGCTCTCCTCGCGCGCCACGCACGACGCCACGAAGCGCGCTTCCGCCCCGGGGATCGGCACCGCCGCGTCGTAATCCTCGCACGTCGTGGGCAAGGTCTCGCCGAAGTACGCAGGCCATGCGCACGCGACCGGTCCGAGCGCCGCGGGCGCCATGTCGGTCGACCAGTACACGACGCCGCGGCCCGAGCCGATGGCGACGCGGCCCGGGAACCCGAGCTCGGGCTGCGGCGCGATGCTCGCCGCCCACGTGAGCTCGCCGCCCGTGCGCGGCATCTGGATCTCGCGCTCGGTCGCGCTTCCGAGACCGGGCGCGCCGATCACGACCTGCGCCTCCCGAAGGGACTCGTACTGGTCCAGCAACGCGATGCGGTCACCGACACCATCGAGCCCCGTGGCGATCGCGACGGGAGAGCCCGGTGGATCGTCGTACGTCTGCATCGTCTCGCCAGTGCCGGCGTCGAGGATCTCGACCAGCTGTCCGGTGCTCGAGTACGAGGTCATCCAGAGCACGGCGACGGCGTAGCCGCCGTTGATGCCGAGGACGGCGAAGGCGGCCGCCTCGAGGCCGTAGCTCGGTGCCTCGTGCGACCAGGCCTCCTCGCCGCGCAGGCCGATGCGCCGCACGCGCGAGTCGACGCCGACGAGCTCCGTGCCGTCGATCAGACCGCCGACGGCCGTCACCTGTCCGTTGATCGCGAGGCCGCGGCACGTCGTCATGTCGGCGGCGCTGCGGCGTGCGATCGCCGACGCGCCCGACGGATCGCGCAGCCCGATGACGAGGTGCTCGGCGGGGCAGTCGACGACGGAGTCGATCGGGTCGGCCCCCGGTCCGATCGTGTCGTCCGGACGAACGGAGTCGCACGCGCTCGCCGCCGACGACAGGCAAAGGGCCGCAGGCAGCCACAGCCACCGACTCCTCTCACTCCAGCGCCCGCACAGAGTCACGGGCGCAAACTTCCGGCACGAACCGCCTTCGTGCAAGCCCCTCGCTGCATCAGAACCCGACGATCGCGGCCAGCGTAAAGGTGTCCTGCGAGCCCGTGAGGCGGGCCTCCGCGCTGTCGGTGGCCGCGTCGTCGACGAACGGCTCCTCCGACGATTGATCGTGCCGGTACTCGAGGCGGACGATCATGTTCGTGGCGTAGCGCAGCTCGAGCGTGAACGTCGCCTCGTAGAGCGTCTGCTCCTCGCCGGTGGCGAGCCCGCCGTCGTCGCGGAGGACACCACCACGCACGGCCGCGGCGAAGACCTCGCTCACCGCGTACCGCATCGCCAACGTCGCTCCCATCCAGGTCGAGTCGCGCTCGAGCTCGTCTCCGGTGATCGAGTAGCCCGCGACGTACGCGTCGGCGCCGACCACGGCGTCGAGACCCAGCGACAGCGCCGGGACGGGCCTGACCGTCAACGTGAGGCTCGCGCAGTGCCGGAAGTGCTCGTCCTCGCGGTCCTCGGGTCCGCCGAGGTACCCCAGCGTCCACGCCGCGACGTCGCCGAAGCGCCCCCGCAGCCGGATGCCGAAGGTCTTCGCCGTGTTGCTCTCGAAGACGTTGTTCCACCCGTTGACGAGGTAGAGATCGGCTCCGAACGCAGCGCTCGCCGTGTAGCCCAGGTGGATCCCGAAGTGATAGAAGGGCAGCGCGTGGGTGAAGACGACGGAGCGTGAGTACGCCCAGCCGTCGCGTGCCTCGATGAGCTCGAGCCCGAACGGCGCCACGAACTTCCCGACGTCCAGCACGAGCCCACGTCCGACGGGAAGAAGCGCGGTGCCGTACGCCTGCTGGATCGTGTTGAAGATCGCCGTTCCGATCTCGAAGTCGTCGGGCCCGCGCTCACCGGCGTGGACGGTCCACGCGGTAGGTCCGAAGCCCAGATCGATGCGAAAGCCGACGGGCTCGGCGGGCATCCACACCGCGAGCTCGGCGTAGGCGAGCGCGATCTCCGCGGGCCTGGCGTCGAACGCACGCAACCGGATGGACGGGTCGCCGTCGCCGAACATGCCCGTCCGCTCGAGCCCTTCGGGCTCCTGGAGGTGCACCATCGCGTACACGTCGACGAAGCCCTCGACGTGCAGGCGCGAGAGCCACGACGTGTGCTCGCGGCGCGCGTCCTGCCCGACGGGCCGCTCCTGATCGCGCGCCTGGGACGCCGCCGGAACGCGACGCAGCGACGACGGCGACGACGGCACCGACGTGGGCCGCGCCACCACGGACGCGCCCGCGTCGCCACCCGCGATGGGCGCCTCCGACGCCGCTGCATCGGTCGTAGCCGGCGGCTCGATCGCGATCGCGGCGTCCGCGCCGGTCGCGCCGTCGGACCCGCCGGCGATCCCCGCATCCGCCGACGTCGCGGCCGAGCCGGCCTCCGTACCCGCGTCCGGACCCGCATCTTGCGCGCGCGCCGTACCGGCCCAGCCCATCGCCGTGACCAGGCCGAGCGCCAGCGAGCCCGCTCCGCGAGTCGCTCGACCCCGACTGCGTCCAATCGCCGTCGCCATCTCCCCCGTCTCTCGACGAGGATACACGCAGCCGCGGCCGCCTCTCGCGGCGGCTGCCCCGTGGGTCAGTATCCGCGATCGCGGCGCACGAGACCGACCAGCGGCTCGCCCGCGTCGAGCCTGCGCACGTTGTCCACCACGCGTTGCGCGACGCGCTCCAGGTACGCACGCCCGAAGCCCGCATGGTGCGGCGTCACCAAGACGTTGGGCGTCGTCCACCACGGGTCGTCGTGCGGCAGCGGCTCCGTGTCGAAGCAGTCGAGCGACGCGCCGCCGACGTGCCCGGCCTCGATCGCGCTGCGGAGCGCGGACGCGTCGATCACGGGCGAACGCGAGACGGACACGACGAACGCACCGCGCGCGAGCGCTCCGATCTCGCGCGTGCCCACGAGGCCGCGCGTCGCCTCCGTCGAAGGGACGCAGAGCGCGAGGTGCTGCGCACCCTCCATCGCTGCGACCCGATCGTCGGTGGACCAGACGCGCTCGGCGCCCACCACCGTGCGAGCCTCGCGACACACCCCGCGCACGCGCATCTCGAGCGCGCTCGCCACCCGCACCACGCGCGATCCGATCGCGCCGAGACCGACCACACACAGCGTGGAGCCCGCGAGCCGCTCGACCGCGAACGGCCTCCACACGCGCTCTCGCTGCCGATCCCACACCGTGAACGATGCGCGCGACCACGCGAGCAGCGCCGCGATCACGTGCTCGCTCGCCTCCGCGGCGAAGAGCCCTCGCGCGCCCGCGACGGCCACGCGCGACGAGAGGTCCGGCGACGGGAGCAGCCCATCGGCACCCGCGCCCGCCAGGTGGATCAAGCGCAGTCGCGAAAACCCCGCCCACCCGTCGCGCGGCGGACGCGACGCGAACAGCACCTCGACGTGCGCGCGCGCGGCGTCGAGCTCGCTGCGACTGCCCAACGCGACGAGGTCGAGCCTCTCGTCGTGTCGCGCGAGCGCGGCCGCGAGCGCGTCCCGGAGGGCGGCCACGCGGGTCTCGTCGTAGACGTGGATCGTTTGCAGCACGCGGCACGGAACGTACTGCAGCGTCGGCGGCGCGGCTCGGCGCATGGGTCACGCGCAAGATCGGGTACCCTCGCGGGCCGGAGGACCGATGACGATCGACCTGCGTCCCTGCCCGAGCTGTCGTCGTCACGCGCGACCCACCGAGAGCTGCCCCTTCTGCGGCGCCTCGCTGGACGACGCCGCCGTGAGCCCTGCCCTCGCGATTCACCGCGTGCGCGCGCGCGCCGCCGTGTACCTCGGCGCGGCGTTGATGTTGACGGCGTGCGGCGACGACGACGGGACGACCGACGGCGGCACGTCCGACACGGGCATCGCCATCGACGCGACGGGCCCCGACCTCGGCGGCGCCCCGGACACCGGCCCCGCCGACACCGGCCCACCGGACACCGGTCCCGAGCCCGACTTCGGTGTCTTCCCGCCCTACGGCACGCC
>JADZFZ010001009.1 GCA_020854145.1 Deltaproteobacteria bacterium
GCCGCGCGCGCATGCGGGCGGACGGCGAGGTCGCAACACGCCCGAGCGCCAGCGAAGGGCGTGAATTCCGAGTGAGCCCGCCGCGCGCGCATGCGGGCGGACGGCGAGGTCGCAACACGCCCGAGCGTCCAGTGAAGGGCGTGAATTCGTCGAGCGCTCGCCCCTCACCCCGACCCTCTCCCCATTCGGGGAGAGGGGGCCTGGTCCCGAATTCCGAGTGAGCCCGAGCCCGCGAAGGCGGGCGACGGCCAAGTCGCAACACGCCCGAGCGCCAGTGAAGGGCGTGAATTCCGAGTGAGCCCGAGCCCGCGAAGGCGGGCGACGGCGAAGTTGCACACGCCCGAGCGTCGAGCGAAGGGCGTGAATCTGCGCGCCATTCCACGACTCCACAGGGAGTAGATCAGACTTCGACGGCGAGCCGCACGAGCCGCGCAACGCACGCGAGAGAGCCGCCGAGCGTCGAGCCCGTCGGCAGCGGGATATCGACCGTGGGAGTCGTCGCGGGCCCGGAGGACGATCCGGCAAACACGTAGAGGTGCGGCGTCATGGCGCCGAAGCCGACCACGATGACGTCGTCGAAGCCGTCGCCGTCCGTGTCGCCGGCGACCAGCACCGACGCGAAGCTCGGTGCCGCGCCCGTCAGCAGATCGATCGAGGGAGCGCTCGGCACACCCGGGCTTCCACCGAGGTAGAGACCGGCCTCGCCCGACGCGCTCGCGCTCGCGACGAGGTCCGCGTAGCCGTCGCGGTTCACGTCGCCTCCGCCGCTCACCGCGCCGTCGAGCCGCGTGCTCGCTCCGGAGTGGAGCGTCGCGATCGGGTCCGCGCCGAGCCCGCCGGGCCCACCGGCGAACACGTAGGCCGCGTCGATCAGCTCCGCGCCGACGATCACGTCGGGGTATCCGTCTCCGTTGACGTCGCCCGCGGCAGCGCTCGTGTTCCCGAATCCCGTGATCCCGGGGGGAGCGACCAGCGTGACGGCGGCCGTGGTCGAGATGCCTCCGGCGCCGCCGAGAAACAGGCTCCGGCCGGCGAGCACGTCGGCGTAGCCGTCGCCGTTCACGTCGCCGACGCACTCGGAGTGCTGGTTCACCGTGGGCAGCACCGTGACCGGAGAAGACGTGGCTCCCGTCGGTCCGCCTGCGTACACGAACGGGCCCGGCGCGCCCTGGCCGCCGATCACGAGATCGGAGTAGCCGTCGCCGTCCACGTCGCACCCGCTCGCCGACACGCCGAAGAACACGCTGTCGGGCGGGTGCGCGATGCTCGTCGCCGGCGTCGTCGATGGACCGCTCGCGCTGCCCAGGTAGAGGAACGCGGCCCCGGGGCCGTCGTCGCCGATCACGATGTCGCCGAAGCCGTCGCCGTTGACGTCTCCCGCGCGCCCGACCGAGTACCCGAAGTTCGTCGATCCCGGCGGCGCGTCGATCACCACCGGCGTGCGCGCGAGCCCGCCCTCGGCGCCGAGATAGACGTGCACCGAGTCGTACGCGACCGAGCCGGCGACCACGTCGGCGAGCCCGTCCCCGTTGACGTCGAGCACCGTGCTCGACGCTGCGTCGAGGGGCGTGCTCCGCGCGGCGATCGTGACCTCCCACGTCGGGCTCGATCCCGCCCCGCTCGGAGCACCGCCCGACATCGCGGTCGCACGCCAGTAGACGACGCCCGCTGGCAGATCGGACGCGGGCATCGCGCTCGTCCCGACGGCATCGATCGACTCGAGCACCGTCGCACAAGCGCGATCGGCGCAGATCTCCACGCGGGCACCCTCGCTGTCCGCGCCCAGGATCCAGCGGAATCGCGGCCGCCGGCCGGTGAGCCGCGCGGTGGACGCCGGCGCGATCGGACGCGGAGGCGCCGCAACGCAGGACGACCCAGACGCTCTGTACCCGTCGTCGCAGAGCACGCCGCAGCTGCTCGCCTCGCAGCGCGCCACGCCGTGCGCGGGAGTCGGGCATGCACCGTCGCACGCCCCGCAGTGAAGCGGGTCGCGCGTGGTGTCGATGCACGCGCCGTCGCACACGGTGCCGGAGCACGCATCGCTCGCATCGCCGCCCGCATCGGCGGGCGCGTCGATCGCCGGCGCCGCATCGACCGATCCATCTCCGACCGGCGCATCGACCGTCGATCCGTCCGCGGGCGGTGCATCGATCGATGCGTCCGCGGGCGACGCGTCGGGCCCGAGCGCATCGGCAGGCGCCTCCGCGGCATCGCGCACCGATGCGTCCATCGCCGCATCCGGCGCGCGCACGTCGGGGCCGGAGTCGCCGGCCCGTCCGTCGTCGTCGCCGCACGCGGCGAGCGCGACCGCCCCGGTCGTCCAGAGCACCGCCAGGTAGACACGCATCCGCGCTCCATCGTACCGCCGTCCTCGAGCCACGCGCTCGCGTCGTGCGCGAGCTCGGCGCGATCGTCGTCGATGGAGCGCGCACCTCGGGGGTGCACCCGGTCGAACGAGCGAGAGGCTCAGCGCTTGCGACCCGTGCCGCGCTCGATCGCGTGTTGCTCCATCCAGCGATACACCTGCTTGCGATTTCGTCCGACGAGCTCGGCCACGCGCGAGACGTTGCCGTCACACTGCGCGAGCAGTGCCAGCAGCTCGGCACGCGCCGGCGGCGGGCCTTCGCGTCGCCCGTCGTCTGCGCCCGCAACGGGCGCGGCGCTGGGCAGACCGGACACGGACGGCGCGTCGGACCGCGGCGGCGCGTCGAGCAACGGTCGCATCTCCTTGTGCAACATCCCCCGCTCCCAACGCGGGGCATCGGCGTGGAGCACGAGCAACCGTTCCGCGAGCTTGCGCAGCTCGCGCACGTTGAATGGCCACGCGTGCACGAGCAACGACTCGACGAAGTCCGCCGACAGCTCGCGTGCACCGCTTTGGCCCAGAAAGGAGCGGAACAGCGGCAACACGTCGGCCCTGCGCTCGACGAGAGGAGGGGTGCGCACGACGACGCCGGCCAGGCGGCCGTAGAGGTCGCGACGGAACGTGCCCGCATCCATCTCGGCATCGAGCGCAACGTGCGTCGCGGCGACCACGCGCACGTCCACGCGCACGGGCGACGTCGCGCCCACGGGAGTGATCTCCCCGTTCTCGAGCGCGCGCAGGAGCTTCGGTTGCGCCTCGAGCGCGAGATCGCCGACCTCGTCGAGGAACAACGTTCCACCGCTCGCCTGCACGAACGCACCCTCCGCGTCGGACACCGCACCCGTGAACGCGCCGCGCTTGTGGCCGAAGAGAACACTCTCGACGAGCGTGCCGGGCAGCGCCGCGCAGTTGACGGCGACGATCCGACCGCGACGTCCGCTCGCGTCGTGCACCGCGCGCGCGACGACGTCTTTCCCCGTGCCCGTGGCCCCGACGATCAAGACCGGGAGCGCGCTCGGAGCGACTTTGCGCACGACGGCGCGGAGCTCGGCCACGACCGGTGATCGGCCGAGCACGCCGAGCTGCGCCTCGTCCTCGGGCGCCGCGGGCTCACCGCGTCCGACGACGAGCATCGTGTCGCCCAGGCGCACGACGTCACCCGGCCGGATGGCGACCCCGTCCACGCGCCGTCCGTTGACGAAGACGCCGTTGCTCGATCCCCGGTCCTGGAGCCACGCCGTCTCCTCGCCGGCGTACCGCGCGATGGTCGCGTGCAGGCGCGAGACTGCGGGATCGAACAGCGCCAGGTGGATGTCCGAGCCTTCGTCGCGTCCGATGCAGGTGTCGCCCAGCGGCAGAGGGTGATAGCTACCGTCACCGAGCCCGCGCGCCGCGTAGAGGAACCATGGCTCCGCGCGATCCGGCTCGAGCCGGTCCTCGTTCATCCGGAGCGTCGTGCGTGGAGCCCGGAACGGGCCGGATGGAGAACGTGACTGTGCCATCGCATCCGCCGCCCACGAGCCGTGGTGTGCGGCAGCGACCAGCCTCTCACGCACGAATGCGGGACGCGAGACTGTCCCCGTCCCACCCGAACGGGACAGTGCGCGTCCCGTTGGCCACCCACGAATCGCCCATTGTTTCGCGCGAATCGGCGAGACGGCTCGTGGCACGCACGTTGAGACGCGCCGTCGTCGAAAGGAGCCTCTCATGCAACTCCACCACGCAACTCGGCTCGCCGCGCTCGTCGTCACCGGCATGCTCGCCGCGAGCTGTGCAGCCGAAGGTCCCGACGAGATCGGCTCGAGCCGTGCGCGACTCATCACCTCCGTGGACGGCACGGACGCTTCGAGCGTGCACGTCACCGTGACTGCGGACGCCGGCGCGACCGTCGTGCTCGAGCGCACGCTCGACGTCGGCGCGAGCGGGACGACCGTCCTCGAGGTCGCGCTCGCCCCCGCGAGCTACACGTTCGCGATCGAGCTGCTCGGGGGCGCATCCGGTGTGGCGCGGCTCGGCGGCGCGACCGCGCGCGC
>JADZFZ010001010.1 GCA_020854145.1 Deltaproteobacteria bacterium
ACGACGACGAGCGTCTCGCGGAGAGCGTCTTCGGTCTGCAATCGCGACATCTCGCGATCGATGCCGTCGGGGTCGGTGTTGTCCAGGAATCGAGGCGCGAGACGATCGCCGGGATTGCCGAGCGCGTCCGCGACGAGCATGGGCCCGAGCGCCGATCCGCCAATCCCGACCACGAGCGTGCGGGTGAATCGAGCCGCATCCGGGGGGCGAATGGAATCGGTGCGCACATCGGCGGCGAATCGAATGACGCGCGCGAGGGTGTCGCGAATCGTCGCGGCAATCTCGGCGCTGGGAGCGAGATCGGGCGCACGAAGCCAGTAATGGCCGACCATTCGCTTCTCGTCGGGATTCGCGATGGCGCCCTGCTCGAGCGCCTCCATGGCGTCGAATGCCTCGCCCATCGCGTCGGCGCGCTCGTCGAGATACCCGTGGGAGAACGTCATCCGGCTCGGATCGACGGACAGGTCGATCTCGGGCCGGACGCACAGGAGCCGCTTGTATCGCTCCCAGAGATCGCTCGATCCGTTCACCAGGACTGCCCTCCGCCGCCTCCCGGCTGGCCGCCGCCTTGAGGCGGCCATCCGCCGGGCTGGCCGCCTCCCTGCGGGTAGCCACCCTGCTGCGGCGATTGCGCCGGCTGTCCCCAGCCGCCGGGAGCCTGACCGCCGCCGGGCCCCTGGGGCGGCGTCATCGCACCACCTGCGGGCGGCGGCTTCGGCTTGAAGATGGCGGCTCCGCCGACGCCTCCGATCATCCCGAAGATCCCATAGAAGATGAGATTCATGCAGCAGCCCGCGCACGAGCCGAGGAGCAGTCCCGCATAGGCCTGGGGAATGCCCGCGTCCTCGAGCGCGCGTCGAAGGTCGGGTGGGAGCCCGCCCATCTGCTGGATGACGGTCGCCGCTGCGCCCGCGCCCCCGAGGCCCACACCGATGAGATTGAGGAGGAGCCCGAATCCCGTGGTGACCGCGGCGACGATGATCCCGCAGAGCGCGCCGATGACGGCGCCTTCGCCCATGTCGATCGCATCTCCTGCCTTCTTCTGCACCATCATCACGGCGACGAGCGCGCCGAGCGCGACCCAGAGGCAGCACCCGATGCTGACGCATGGGATCATGCAGAGGATGGAGGGCACCACGCCGCCCACGAGGACGGGCAGGGCGTAGTGCTGCTTGTTCTTCATCATGACGAGGTCTCCCGAGGTGCGAGGCCGCGAACGTTGCGACCGACGCGCCCCCCTGAGGGGGGCGTGGGGGGGTGGACATGAGCGAGCGCGACGGCGACGGCCGCGCCGGCGAAGGTGCCGAACACGAGCCCCGTGGCGACGCGGAGCCAGGCCAGATCGGTCGCCGGAACGATCCAGCGAAGCGCGACATGGACGGCGATGGGCGAGGCCGCAGCGACCCACGACCAGCGCCGCGACGGATCGATCTTCAGGCCGAGCACGGCGAGCAAGCCGCCGAGCGCGACGCCTGCGACGATGCCGAAACACCGATGACAGAGCGCGAACGCGTGACCCTCGAGGTGGGGCGAACGATCGGCGAGCTGGTGACAGCCGCGAAAGGCGGGGCGTAGGACGAGCTCGACCAGCGTGTCGGGGTAGATCGCGGGCAGGACGGCGCCCACGACGAGGACGACGCCGGCGAGCGCGATCCCCAGGCCCGCAATCCGCACGTTGCGCGAGGTCAACCCCACGGCCGCGGAGTATCGAACGGCCCCTGCGTGCCGCCAAGGGAATTGGGCTCGACACGACTGGGCACCTGCCGCTGGGGAATGTCGGCACGCCGGAAGGGTTGCCGCTGCATGGGAGAGGTCGAGCGCGCGCTCGGGCCGTCGCGCGCGGCGCGGTGGCTGACCCCGGGTCGCATCGCTTGGACGGGCATCGCGCTCGGCTCGGTGTCGATGACCTGCTCGTTGCTGCAATTGTCCTTCGAGCCTGCACGAGACGAACGCGTCATCGCCGCGCTCGTGCTCGGAGGCACGCTCGTGTGGAGCGCGATTGCAGTCGTCGCGATGCAGTCCGTGTTGCGCGACGATGCCTCGGAGTCACCGCGCGGACGCTTCCTCCGGGGCAGGGCCGTCGGGCGCGCCCTCGGCATCGCGATGGTGTTCGGCTGGATCAACGCCGCGACCGCGTTCCTGTCGGTCGAGCTGACGGTGGCGGACGACCTCGGTCTCGCGAGCTGCTTCGGCACGATGTGCGCGGGACCCACCGTCGGGAGCGCAGCGGGCCTGATGTTCGGCGTCGCCTATCTGTGGGCGATATGGACGCCCGAGAGGGCACGCGACGTCGCGGCGTTCGATCATCCCGAGACGACGTTGCTCCGCGTGGGCGCGTGGCTGACGGCATCGGGCGCAGTCGGTCTGCTGGCGAGCCCGGCGCCGTCGACCTCGATCCTCCAAGCCGGAGTCCTTGGGATCGGAGTCGTCGGGCTGCTGGCGGGCGCTCGACGCGATCTCCGACGCATCGGCGCCATCGGGAGGATCCTCGAAGGACGAGTCGACGCGACGTTCGAGTCACTGCCGTCGAGCCAATCCGACGACGCGGCGCACCTCGCAATCGACGTGGGAGTGGCGGGACACGCTCGTCGCCTGGTGCGTTGGGAGACGCACGGAGACGGCCCGTTTCGCGATCTCCACGAGGCACGAACCATCTGCCTGTTGCCCGATCGGCAGTCGCTCTCGGGCTACCGCGCCGGCCGCCTCGGCCTCGCGGGCGCGGCGCTCCTGGCCGCCGCCGCGACCCTCGCAGTCGTCCTCACGAGCGAGCCTCCCCGAGAGCCTCGCCGCAGCCTCCCCTCGCACATCGACCAGCGCCGTCACGCCAGCCACTGAGCGACGCGCCACGAAGCGCGAGCGCTCAGATGAATGGATTGATGTGGAAGCCCTGCATGCCGCCGGTGCCGACGCGGGCCTGGCGAAGGTTGTAACGCACGCGGCTCACGAACCATCCGAGACCGATCGCGCCGATGGCCGTGAGCGCGAAACCCACGATGGTCTCGACGATCGGCGGCAGCTCGAGCGCGAGCCAGATGGCCGTGAGGAAGAAGCCGGCGAACGTCAGAGGCACGAACCACTTCCAGCACATGTTCATCATCTGATCGATGCGCACGCGAGGCAGCGTCCAGCGCACCCAGATGACGACGAAGATGAGCGCCCAGCTCTTGGTGACGAACAGGAGCGCGCCGAGCGCTTCCCAGTACCAGCCCGTCTCCATCGTCGAAGGGCTGACGCCGGGGAGCTGCCATCCGCCCAGGAAAAGGGCGGTTGCGATGCCGCTCATCACGAAGACGTTCGCCCACTCGGCGAAGAAGAAGAAGAGGTAGCGCATGCCGGAGTACTCGGTCGAGTAGCCGGCCACGAGCTCGCTCTCGGCTTCGGGAAGGTCGAACGGTGCGCGATTGCCCTCGGCGAGAGCCGCCGTGAAGTAGAGCGGGAAGAGCACGAAGGCGACGGGGTTCTTGAAGATCCACCACTCCCACGGCCACGCGCCCTGCGCCTCGACGATGCCCTGCAACCGGAGCGTGCCGGAGAGCATCACGATGCAGACGATGGCGACGGCCGCGGGCACCTCGTAGCTGATGATCTGCGCCGCGCTGCGGATGCCACCGAGCAGCGACCACTTGTTGTTGCTCGCCCAGCCGCCGGTCATGATGCCGATCGTGACCAGCGACGTGACCGCGATGATGTAGAGCATGCCGACGTCGAGGTCGGCGGCGATCCACGAGCGCGAGAACGGCATCACGACGAACGTGGCCGTCACGCCGATGAACACCAGGTACGGCGCGAGCCGGAACAGCGGCTTGTCCGCGTCGTCCGGGATGATGTCTTCCTTGGTGATCGACTTGATGCCGTCGGCCATCCAGACGAGAAAGCCGTTCGGGCCTGCGCGGTTGGGACCGATGCGCGACTGCATGCGGCCGGCGACGCGGCGCTCGACCCACGTGGTGATGCCCGCGGTCGGAGCCATGAAGATCATCACGACCACGAACGCGATCAGAAGCAGCACGGCGACGGCGACGAGGTCCGACGGCGGGGCGAGACCGAAGCCCCGCAGCGACGCCGTGGCCGTGATCGCGCTCGGCTGACCGGGGCGACGGATCGTGATCTGGATCTGTCGGACGTCGGGCCGCGGGGTGAAGTCCGCGACGCTCGCCAGCGGTCGGCCGTCGAGGTGCGTCAGCAGGTCCCCGGCGCGCACGTCGGACACGTCGGCAGGGCTGCCCGACATGACCTCGAAGACGCGCAGACCACCGGAGACCGGGTGCATCTCGTCGGCGGTCGGCTGCGCGCGGCGCTCGGTCGAAGCCGCCGAGCCGCCGCAGGCCGTGCTCGCGTTGGGATCGTCGCTCGCACCCGCGCGGCCTCCCCAACGTTCGCACCACGGACTGTCCTCGGTCGGAGCCGCGACGGTGCGAACGCCCAAGAAAGCCAGCAGATCGAGGGCACGCCCTTCGCTGCCGAGCTCGACCGCGAGACGGCGGGCGGTCGGCGGATGGAAGTCGATCTGGATCTGACGCAACGTGCCCGTGACGGGACGCGCGCCGCGCTCGGCCTCGGGCTCGAACCGGACCTCGACGTCGCCACGGAACGTGGAGCGACCGCCGATTCGCTCGAGCAGTCCCTGGGTGAACCTGAGCTCGACGACGTCGTCGCTCACCGCACGCGCGGGCACGTCGCCCACGACGCGCGCCTCGGGCTCCCCCTGGCCTGGGCGCTCCCATCGGCCGTCGAAGCGGACCTTCGCCGAGCGGCCCGCCGGAAAGCCATGCCCCACGATCTCCACGCGGTCACCGAGCTCCACGTGGTGCGGGTTCACGTCGTAGAGGAGCAGAAGGTCGGCCTCGTCGGCGCGACACGCCGTCGCCAAGATCAACCCGGCGAGCGCTGGCAGACCGATCGTTCGGAGCCGCATCTTCATTCGTCGTCGCTCACTGACAGATGAAGGCCTCGGCGCGCAGCGCGCAGGTCCCGCCTTCGCCGCAGTCGTCGTCGCTGGCGCACGGGATCTCGCACGAACGCTGGCAGTCTTCGGCGTCCGCGCAGATGGCGAGCGGGACACACTCCTGGCCCGAGTCGCAGTCACCCTTGGCCTCGCACTCCGTGCCGAGCGTGTCGTTCGCGCACGCCGACAGCCACAATCCCACCCCGACCAACACCGTCCCGACCCAGCCAAGCCTTCGCATCGCGCCTAGTCTCCTTCTTCCGGCGCCGACCATAGCCGAACCCGACGAAATTACTAGTTGGTAGCGCGCGACCTCGCCCCTCTCCCACCCGGGAGAGGGATGGGGTGAGGGATCACCGATCGATCTCGGGGGCGACGACGTCCAGGCTGGCGATGAGCGCCACCAGGTCGGCGATGAAGATGCCCCGGCTCATCGGCTCGATGATCCCGGTCGCGTTGTAGGAGCCCGTGCGGAAGCGACAGCGGTAAGGCTCTTCTTTGCCGTTCCCGACGACGTAGCAGCCCATGTCGCCGCGGGCGCTCTCGATGCGCGCGTAGGCCTCGGCGCTGGGACGCATCTTCTTCGGCAGCTTGCCGACGATGTCGCCCTCCGGATGGGCGTCGATCTTCTCGAGCGCCTGGCGCACGATGCGTGCGCTCTGCTTGCACTCTTCGACGCGCACGTAGAACCGGTCCCAGCAGTCGCCGACCGCGCCCTTGAGCCCCTGCCCCACGGGGACGTCGAACTCGAAATCGGGATACGCGCCGTAGGGCATGTCCTTGCGCAGATCCCACTTGAAGCCGCTCGCGCGCAGGTTCGGTCCGACCAGGCCGTAGTCGATGGCCACGTCCTTGGTGATCACGCACACGTTGCCGAGGCGGTTCACGTAGATCTCGTTGTAGGTGATGAGCCGATCGAACTCCTCCATGATCGGACCGAAGTGGTCGAGCCACTTCGTCACCTTCTCGCGCCATCCCGCGGGCAGATCGAACGAGACCCCACCGATGCGGTGATAGTTGTAGGTGAGGCGGGCGCCGCAGAGCTCCTCGATGAAGTCGTTGATGTACTCGCGCTCCCGGAGCGTCCACGGAAACGGCGTCACGGCGCCGACGTCCATGGCCATCGCGCCGAGCGCGATCATGTGCGAGGCGATGCGGTTGAGCTCGCACGAGATGACCCGCAGGTACTGGGCGCGCTTCGGCACCTCGATGCCCATCAGCTTCTCGCAGGCGCTCGCCCACGCCTCGTTCGCGAACATCGCGGCGAGGTAGTCGACGCGGTCGGTGTACGGCATGTAGCCGGGATAGGTGCACCGTTCGCCGATCTTCTCGATGGATCGGTGGAGGTAACCCACGTCGGGCACCGCGCGCCGGATGATCTCGCCGTCGCTCTCGATCACGAAGCGGAGCACCCCGTGCGTCGACGGGTGGTGAGGACCCATGTTGAGGGTCATCTCCTCGTCGAGCTGATTGGCGAACACGTACTCGGACATGCGATCTGCCTCGATTCAGGACGGCTTGGCCGCAGGAGGGCTCTTGAGCAGCTCGAGCGGCACGGGGCGCGTCGTCGGGATGCCGTGGTAGTCGTCGCTCTCCTCGTAGTCCTTGCGGAGCGGGTAACCCTCCCAGTCGGGCGGCAGCAGCACGCGGCGCAGGTCGGGGTGCCCCTCGAAGATCACGCCGAGCAAGTCGTAACACTCGCGCTCCTGCCAGTTCGCGACGCTCCAGACGGGCACGACGCTCGGCAGCACCGGGTCGGCGCGATCGAGCGCCGCCTTCACGACGAACGCGTGCTTGTGCACGTACGAGAAGAGATGGAAGACGACGTGGATCTGCCCTTTGTCGGGCCAGTCCACGCCGGTCACGCAATCCAGGAAGTCGAAGCGCAGCTGGGGATCGTCGCGCAACGTGCGCGCGACCTCGGGCCACGACCACGGTTGCACGAAGCAACAAGGATCGAGGTCCCCCGCGCGAAAGTCGGAGACCGCGTCGCCGTGCTTCTCGACCAGACGATTGAAGATGTCCTGCGCGTTCATGATCGTGACCGTTCCTGATGGAAGGACGGGATGTGGCGGAGCCCTCGTTGACCGGGACTCCTACGGACGGGGTCGTAGGGGGCGCCCAGCCCCCCAACGAGAATCACGCAGCGAGCCCACCGATCGAGGTCTTCGACACTTCTCAGACCGCGACGCCGTAGCGCTTCTGGAGGAACTTCTCGCCCTTGATCTTGTCCTGGATGCGCAAGAGGCCTTCGAGAAGCGCTTCGGGACGGGGTGGGCAGCCGGGCACGTAGATGTCGACCGGGAACATGTTGTCGACGCCCTTGCAGACGCTGTACGCGTACTGGAAGAGGCCGCCGCAGTTCGAGCAGCTGCCCATCGAGATCACGTACCGCGGCTCGGCCATCTGGTCGTAGAGCCGCTTGATCCGCAGCGCCATCTTGTAGGTCAGGGTCCCGGCCACGATGATCAGATCGCTCGTGCGCGGGCTCGGCCGCGGCGCGCTGCCGAAACGCTCCAGATCGGCGCGCGGACCGCCGGTCTGCATGAGCTCGATCGCGCAGCACGCGAGCCCGAACAGCATGTACCAGATGCTGTTGTGACGGCCCCAGTTGATGAGCCAGTTGATGACCTGGTCGACGCGCGCCTGGATCACGCTCGCGGAGTCGTCCGCGTAGCGGGCGTCGAGGCCTTTCGGGCTAGGTGCGAGCGGGTTGGCCATGGTTGGTCTGTCCCTCGGGCCTCGAGGCCCGTCACTCGGCGGGGGCGGGCCGAGGAAGCGGCTCGCCGGAATCGGCGTCGGCCCCGTCTGCGCTGGTCTCGGGGGTCGCACGCGAGCCGAGTCGCGCGTCGAGCGCCGCCCCGCCGCGCACCGAACGGATCCACTCCAGGTCTCCCTTCGCCCACACGTAGACGAGCCCGAGCAGGAGGATGGCGATGAAGATCACGACCTCGAGCAGCGCGACCCAGCCCCAGCCTTGCGCGATCCAGCGCCTGAAGACCGTGGTGATCGGGTAGATGAACGCGATCTCCACGTCGAAGATGATGTAGATGAGCGCGATGATGTAGAAGCGCGGGTTGAAGTTGAACCAAGCGCTGCCGACGGGAGCCTCGCCGCACTCGTACGTCGCGAGCTTCTCGGCGTACGGATGATCCGGGCGGATGAGCTTGCCCATGATCATGGAGCCGAAGATGAAACCGGCGGCGACCATGAAGAAGATCGCTACCGCGCCGTACGCCATCAGCATGTGGAGATCACCCGTCGCATCGACATCGCCTGAGCGTCAGGGCGGCGAGGATAGAAGTGGCGCGTCGCCCGGTCAACCGCGGCCCGTGATCCCCACATAGTGTCGGAGCACCCGAGTGCAAAGCCCGAGATTGACGGCGTCGGGGCCGCGGCCATACCGTCGACGTGCGGTCCTTCGGGGGGAGGAACGCGCCCGAGGCCATGAGCGACGACCGGCGACGCCACCCTCGTTACGCCACGCGGATGCGCGTGTGGTGCGAAGGAGCGGCGACCACGCTCTACGTCCCCGTGACGAACGTCGCAGAAGGGGGGCTCTTCGTGCGGACCGTGAGCCCGCTCTCGCCGGGCGAGACCGTGCGCCTGGTGCTGCGCCCCGACGAACACGAGGAGGTGGTCGCGACCGGCCACGTGGCCTGGAGCCGAGGACGCGGGGAAGAAGGCATCGCCGGGATGGGCGTGAGCATCGACACCTTCGAATCCGGCCAGGATGCCTACCAACGCATGCTGTCGCGCGTGGGCAGGCGGTCGTCGCAGACGTCGCAGCGCATCGATCAGCGGGAGGTCGCCGCCGCCCTCCGGGAGCACGACGGGAACAAGCCCGATGTGTCTTGACCCTCGGCGGGCTCCGCCGAACAATCTGGGTCGTGACTGGCTCGAACGACGATGAGCGGTTGGCGCCCGATGGGGCGCCCGACGATCCGACCGGCGCCATCCCGCCCGTGGACGTCGGCGCGCGCAGCACACCGACCGACGCCGAGCGGCGCGGGACGATGAAGCGCCTGATCGCCGTGCTCGCCTCCGTCGCCGCGCTGTCGGGAATCGTGGTCTACCTGCTGTCGGCGACGAGCGAGGATGCGTTCGTCTACTCGAAGCTCGTGCACGACGTGATGCGCAACCGCAGCCAGTTCGTCGCCAAGGAGATCCGCGTCGAGGGCGAGCTCACGCCGGGCTCGATCTTGTTCCGACAGGATCCCTGCGAATGGCGCTTCTCGATCCAGAAGCACGGCGAGCAGATGCCCGTGCGCTTCCCGCAGTGCATCGTGCCGGACACGTTTCGCGACGGCATGGGCATCTCGGTGACGGTGCAAGGACGGCTGGGCGCGGACGGGACGTTCGTCGCCAATCAGGTCGTGCCGCGGTGCCCGTCGAAGTACGAGATGCAGCAGCGCAAGAACCGCGGCGAGGCCACGCCACACGGCCCGACGGTCCCGGGCGCTCGCGTGGGCGGCGAGATCCCGACCGCCTCGCGCTGA
>JADZFZ010001011.1 GCA_020854145.1 Deltaproteobacteria bacterium
AGGAGCGACGACGCGCTCACCGCGCGGGTTTGCGAGCGCTCGCTTTCTTCGTCGCACGGCTCGACCTCGGCCTCGTTCCGGCGGTCGCCGGCTTCGGGGGCGTGCGCACCGCCTTGGCCATCGAGGCGAGGGCGACCGCGAGCCGCTCGAACGGCACGCCCTCGATGTCCGCCACGAGGTCGCCCGCGCCGTCACGGCGGAGCGCGACACGTGCGCCGGCGCGGGCAGTCAGCGACACGGCTCCTGCAGGGCAATCGCCGGCCGTTGGTCGTCGAGATCCTCGCTCCGACCACCGCACGCCGCTGGCTTTGCCTCGATCCCGTCGTCGAACGCTGACGTGGGAGCGCGAGCTCTCCGGGGGGCGCGTCGCCTCCCGTCGCGGTGCAGCCCGGACCGGCGGTCCGTGCCGCAGCACGCGGCGCGTGGCCCCCGCGCCGCTGCCCCTTCTCCACCTCGCGACCCTCCCCATCTTTCTCGCGCCAGGAGAGGGCGTCACCACGGACGCGGCGTACGACGCCTTCCTGCGAGCGCCCGCCCCGCACCTCGTCGCGCGCCCGCCGTTCGTCATTCGAAGAGCACGACGCACGAGCCCCCGCGGCGTGACGAGAGCAGATCGGGACCCGCCCACGCCCCGCGTTCGACGTCGACGCCGAGCGGGGCTCGAGCCCGCGACGAGGCGCCGATGTCCGGCGCACCGCGAGCCGAACGGGGCCCCCCATCATGACGACTGCGACAGGCAGGCGAGCCAATCGTATGCGGGCGTTCGGCGCGTGGGTGCGTGGCTGGACCCGCGATGCGGGCTCGATGCTGCGGGGCCCATCCCGCACCGCGCGTGATCGCGCGGGAGATTCAGCCGATCGGCGGTCGGTATGCCTCGTGCCAGAGCAGTCGGCGTCGAGCGTGACGACGCGCCCATGGATGGCGCGATTCGCGATCGCCGAGAGAGAGGCCACATGAAGAGGCAACGCCACTGGACCTTCGTGCTTCGCATCCCCGCGATCATCTGTCTCGTTCTCGTTTCCCTGGCCTTCGCTCACAGCATGGTCGCGGCGTGGGTGGGCGCGGGTGGGCGTCGTGGCGAAGGCGCCGAGGAGGCAGCGCACACGTTCTTGGCCTTCGCGTCCGACGAGAGCTTCGATCGCGCGTATGCGATGACGGCCGTCCCGTTCCAGCGCGCGAACGGTCGCGCGGACTTCGAGCGATTCGTGCGCGAGACCGTCCGATCAGCGCGGCGCGACGTTCACCAGCCGGCGCTGGTCCTACGGTGGCGGGCTGCCGACGCGTGTCGCGTTGGAGGGGATGATGCACCACGACTCCGGGCCCATCCGGCTGCACATGACGATGTACGAAGAGGCCGCTGGTTGGCGCGTGGCGCGCATCGGCTTCGAGCCCGAGTGACGATCGCGCCGCCTCGCTCGAGCCGAGGCCTTCGACCAGCCCGGCCTCGTGATTCCCGGCCGCGCGCGCGGCTACGACCGACGCTCGCGAGCCTGGGGCTCAATCGCGCGGGCTCGCGTCGAGCGCACCCGCGTCGGGCCCGGCGTCCGGCCTGGCGCAGGCGATCTCGTGCGCCGAGGGCAGCAGGCCCGCGAGCGTCGTCCGGCCCCGTGCCGGGCGGGCCTGCGTCGTGGCCCGTGTCGGGCCCGCCCGTCTCGGAGCCTGCGTCGCGCGCGCCGGCGTCCCGAGCCTGCGCGGTCTCACGTCCCTGCGTCGCGCACCGGAGCGCTCGCGGGAGGCCGCGTCACTTCGAGGGTGCGGAGCTCCTCGGCGATTGTCCGCGTGTGGATGAGGTACCCGAAGCTCGGGTTCTGGACGACTCCCTCGCCCTCGAGCACACCCGTGACCGTTCTGCCGTCGGGTGTTCGCCCCATGACGGTGGTTTCCACGCGCGCCGATTGGATCGGACCGCCCCACAACATGCCCACGACGTGGCCGTCGACGTTGACGGCGGGCCCGCCCGAGGATCCGGCGAACGACGCAGCGTCGATGACGATGCAGTTGCGCCGCGGACCACACGACGAGAAGTCGGCTCGCGCAACCTGGCCGGTCACGACGCCCTCGGTCGTCTGGAACGGCAGCACACCGCCCTGACCGGTGCTCGGATTGCCTCCGAGCACGATTCGCTCGCCGCGTACGACGGTCGTCGAGGTGCGGAGCACGAGTGGTCTCGCGGTCGACGGCGGGTCCGCGTCGAGCCGCAGGATTCCCAGGTCGATGCGGGGCGAGACCCACGCGCGCGTCGCGTGCACCTCGACCGGAGCGCGTTCGGAACCGGCGTAGAACGAGACGCGCGCTCCGCCCGTGCCGATCCTGCTGGCCACGTGCGCGTTCGTGATGACGAGCGGTCGTCCCGACTGCGCGAGCAGCCACCCGGTTGCCGAGGTGCCCGGCGTGGTGATGAGCACGGTCGCGTAAACGACTCGTTCGTGCAGACTTCGCAGGTCGCCACGACCTGTGACGCTACGATCCTGCGCTCTGGCCGGGGACGGCCCCCGGATGACGGCCGCGAGAACGAGCAGAACCAGCGTGTTGGGCACCCCGCCATCTCGAGGCGCGAGGGAGTGCCGAGTCGAGCGCACGCGTCTGGAGCACGCGCACCGAAGCTGGCTCTGGATCATCCCGGTCCGCATTCCGACAGGCTCCGCAGCAGCCACGTTCTCGCCCCGCTCGGCGGGTGCGGCCGACACGATGATCGGTCCTCCCCACCCGGTCGTCTCCCATCCTACCATCTGTCCTGCCGGTGACCGATGGCGCGCCGACTCGTCGTTCCTGGCCGCGTACGCTGCCGCTGCGCCGGATCCCGAGCGAGAACGCCCCGGCGGTGCCAGAGCGCCCTGCTACTGGCGCTCTGGATGACTCAGCTCGGTGTAGGCAAGCTCGTCGAACCCCGCACAGCGCACCACCACGAGCCCGGGGCGCTGTGCGACCCACCCGAGCGCGCCCGCCTCGATCGTCGACGGCAGCCTGAGCCGCCGCAGGGAGCGCAGCTCCGCCACGCTCGCGGGAAGTTGCCTGAGCGGGTTGGCCGAGAGGTCGAGCTCCTCGAGGCTATCGAGCCGCCCCATCGAGCTCGGCAACGTCTCGAGATTGTTGTGCGACAGGTCCAGCTTTCGCAACGATCGCAGCGAACTAATCGTGTCCGGCAGGCGTTCGATATGGTTGTGATCGAGTCGAGCCCTCTGGAGCCGAGGCAGCTGACCGATCTCCAGAGGGATCACCCGCACACGATTGTGCGCGATGTTCGGCGCGACCAGATCGCGCAGCGCGCCGACGCCGCGCAGCGAGCCGAGCTCGGCCGAGTGAATCGTCAGGCTGGAGATCCCACGTCGGAAGCGAGCGCGGCCGAGACCGAGCAGTTCGATGCGCGATTCGAGGCGGTCGACGAGATCCTGCGCGGAGAGTTCTATCTCGCAGGCGGCTTCGCGACGGCGCGCGCGTTCGTCGCGAATCGATTGCCCCGGCATGACCGAAGAGACCGTGCGCGACTATGCCGAGGTCGCGCGGCATTTCACGGCGCACGACATCGAGGTCCACACGCGGAGCCGGCTGGCGCTGCTGGTGCGCATCGTCGAAGCGCAGCAGGGCGCCGAGCTTCCGCGCCGCGTGCGCATTCGTCCGGAAGCCACCACGGTTCCCGTTCGCGTCGGACGTCGAATCGTGGATCGGCCGTTCGTCGACCTCGATGCACGCGCGCTCCGGGCGGTCGCGCGCGCCTTGGTGAAGCGGGGCGCCGGTGCCCCCGACCGCGGCGAGCACCCTTTGATCGCGGCGCTTCGGAGCACGCTGCGCGCCGCAGGATCCGACGCAGGTGCTCGGCTGTCGGAAGGACGCGTGACAATCAGCGACTTGGCCGCGAAGGAGCTGCAGCGCGTATGCGCGGCGGTCGGCCGCGACGCGAAGGTCCGCTCCGCGGTCGCCGCGCTCGGCGATTGAGCGTACGAGCAGCGACCTCGTACGTACGAGGTGCGAACCTCGTACGTACGAGGCGGATCGGCCCCTGCCGCGGTCGGATCGATCCGACCGCGATGCCCGTGACACAATCGCTGGGTGAGCGGCTTCACCGCGGCCGAGCGCGAGGTGATCGTGGAAGCGGCGCGAATCGTCGCATCGCCACGGGTCCGGCGTCTGCGCGCGGCGCACGCGGCGGCCGCTCACGGGGTCGTGGTCGTGATCGCGGGGCGTCGGATCGAATATGCGCCGGAGCTCCCGGCTTCGGGCATGACCGACTCGGTGCACGCCGGCTTCTTCC
>JADZFZ010001012.1 GCA_020854145.1 Deltaproteobacteria bacterium
GCGCCTCGACGCGGCGCGGGGCGAACGGTTGGGCATCTCTTGTCGAGCACCGAGGACGTGAACACGGATCTCATGGCCCGTCAGCTCGCGACGCTGCTCAGCCGGAGCGACCGGGACGAGCTGCGCGAGATCCTCGTCGAGTGGCAGAAGCAGTCGGTCACGGCCGAGCAGCGGCGCGTGATGGACCAGATGGCTGGGCGCATCCTCGATCTGAAGGCCGCCCTCGATGCTGCGCCCGTCCAGCCGACTCCCGCAGAGCTCGAAGAAGCCCTCAAAGTGATGCTCGCCTTGGCGAAGCAGCAACCGAGCGGCTGATCGGGGCCGCGGCGTCGCCCGGGCTCGCCCGGGCCCGCCCCGGCGACGCGACGCCGACCGGCCGACGCGGGCCTGGCCAGTTCCCTGGCCGCGGGCCCTACGGATCCTTGCGCGCAGGGGGCGACCGACTAGAACTGGCCGGCTCCGCGACGCCCGAGGCCACAGAAGGACGGTCAGGCGGTCGGCGGAGCACGAGGCGCGGCCATTCGCGCGCGGACGAAGACAGGACTCAAGCGGAGGCAACAGGCCCATGCAGGACGATTTCGGGCTCGGGGACACGGCAACGTCCGCGCCCCAGATGGGAGGCGAGGCCAACCTCGTCCTACCGGATCTTGGCGACTCGACCCTCGCGACCTTTCTCGGCATGCCGGGAAAGACGCTCTTGCTCGCGGGCATCGGCGTCGTCGTGCTCGGCCTGCTCTTCGGCCTGGTCACGTATGCGCAGCTCAAGAAGCTCCCCGTGCACCACGCGATGCGCGAGGTGTCGGAGCTGATCTACGAGACCTGCAAGACGTACTTGCTCACGCAGGGCAAGTTCATCCTGATCCTCGAGGTCTTCATCGGGACGATCATCGTCATCTACTTCGGCGTCGTGCAGCAGATGGAGCTGTTCCGCGTCGCGATGATCGTGATCTTCAGCCTCATAGGCATCGCGGGCAGCTACGGCGTCGCTTGGTTCGGCATCCGGATCAACACGTTCGCCAACTCGCGAACCGCCTTCGCCGCGCTCGAGGGCAAGCCCATGCCCATCTACGCGATCCCGCTCAAGGCCGGCATGAGCATCGGCATGTTGCTCATCTCGACCGAGCTCTTGCTGATGCTGCTCATCCTGGTCTTCGTGCCGCGCGACTACGCGGGCCCGTGCTTCATCGGCTTCGCCATCGGCGAGTCGCTCGCGGCGAGCGCGCTGCGCATCGCGGGCGGCATCTTCACGAAGATCGCGGACATCGGCAGCGACCTGATGAAGATCGTCTTCAACATCAAGGAAGACGACGCGCGCAACCCCGGCGTCATCGCGGACTGCACGGGCGACAACGCAGGCGACTCGGTCGGCCCCACGGCCGACGGCTTCGAGACCTACGGCGTGACGGGCGTCGCGCTCATCACGTTCACGCTGCTCGCGGTACCGAACGAGGCCACGCAGGTGCAGCTGCTCGTGTGGCTCTTCGCGATGCGCATCACGATGATCGTCGCGAGCGGTCTCTCGTACCTCATCAACGAAGCCGTCTCGAAGGCGCGTTACGGCTCCGTGACGCGCATGAACTTCGAGGTCCCGCTGACGGTCCTCGTGTGGATCACGTCGATCGTGTCCGTCGCGATCACCTTCATCGTGAGCTACCTGCTCATCCCGGAGCTCGGCGGCGACACGACGATGTGGTGGAAGCTGTCCATCATCATCACGTGCGGCACGCTCGCCGGCGCGCTCATCCCCGAGGTCGTCAAGGTCTTCACGTCCACCGAGTCGCGGCACGTCAAAGAGGTCGTGACCGCGTCGCGCGAAGGCGGCGCCTCGCTCAACGTCCTGTCGGGTCTGACCGCCGGCAACTTCAGCGCCTACTGGCTCGGCCTGCTGATGCTCGTCCTGATGGCCATCGCGTACGCCGTGTCGGCCACCGGCCTGCACAACGTGATGCTCGAGACGGCGCTTCCCGTCGAAGCGGTCTTCGCGTTCGGTCTCGTCGCCTTCGGCTTCCTCGGCATGGGACCGGTGACCATCGCGGTCGACAGCTACGGCCCCGTCACGGACAACGCGCAGTCGGTCTACGAGCTCTCGATGATCGAGGCCGTGCCGAACATCAAGGAAGACATCAAGAAGCAGTACGGCTTCGAGGTCGACTTCGAGAAGGCCAAGCACCTGCTCGAGGAGAACGACGGCGCGGGCAACACCTTCAAGGCCACCGCCAAGCCGGTGCTCATCGGCACGGCCGTCGTCGGCGCCACGACGATGATCTTCTCGATCATCATGGTCGTGACGAACAAGCTCCAACCCGAGCTCGTCAACAACCTCTCGCTCCTTCACCCGCCGTTTCTCTTCGGCCTGATCGCCGGCGGCGCGGTCATCTACTGGTTCAGCGGCGCCTCCACGCAGGCCGTCTCGACGGGCGCCTACCGCGCGGTCGAGTTCATCAAGGCCAACATCAAGCTCGAGGGCGTCGAGAAGGCCTCGATCACCGACAGCAAGAAGGTCGTCGAGATCTGCACGCAGTACGCGCAGAAGGGGATGTTCAACATCTTCCTCACGGTCTTCTTCACGACGCTCGCCATCGCCTTCGTCGAGCCGTACTTCTTCATCGGCTACCTCATCGCGATCGCCCTCTTCGGCCTGTTCCAAGCGCTCTTCATGGCCAACGCCGGCGGCGCCTGGGACAACGCGAAGAAGATCGTCGAGGTCGAGCTGAAGGAGAAGGGCAGCCCGCTGCACGCCGCGACCGTCGTCGGCGACACGGTCGGCGACCCGTTCAAGGACACGTCCTCGGTCGCGCTCAACCCGGTCATCAAGTTCACGACGCTCTTCGGTCTGCTCGCCGTCGAGCTCGCGTTCCACACACGCCAGACGCACCCGGAGTACGACACGATCCTGCTCGTGTGCGCGGGCGTCTTCGCACTCCTGTCGTTCGTGTTCGTCTACCGGTCGTTCTACGGGATGCGCATCGGCTCGGTGGCCCCGAGCGCCACGGGCTCGTCGGGCCCGAGCGGTCCCAAGTCCGCTCCGCCGCCCGCTCCCGCTTCGACGACGCCCGAGCCGAGCGCGCCGGCGCCGAGCGAAGGCGCCGCCAGCGAGAGCGCGTAGCCGAAGCGTAGAGGCGCTCTCCACGCTCCGCGCCGCCCGCGGGGCTCCA
>JADZFZ010001013.1 GCA_020854145.1 Deltaproteobacteria bacterium
TGCACCTCTTCCTCCTCGACAGCATCGTCGATTGCCACCAGGACGGCGGCGCGAAGCTCGAGCGCCAGCGCCAGTGGCTCGAGCGCACCGCCACGGCCTCCGACGCGCCGTTCAAGGTCGTGCTCCTCCACCATCCGCCCCATTCCTCGGGCGCGCGCCACGGCAGCGCCGAGCACGTGCAGTGGCCATTCGCCGATTGGGGGATCGACCTGATCGTCTCGGGCGACGATCACGTCTACGAGCGCCTCGAGGTCGGAGGCGTCGTGTATCTCGTCAACGGCCTCGGCGGCGTCGAGCGACACCCCTTCGGCGCTCCGCTGCCGGAGAGTCTCTTCCGCTATCGCGACGACTTCGGCGCGGTCGGGCTCGCCGTCGTGGGCAACCGGCTCGAAGGCGCATTCCTCGCCGCCACCGGCGAGCTCGTCGACACCTTCTCGATCCTCGGCGGCACCTGACTCTTGCCGCGGGGGATCGAGCCGCGCGGGGCAACCGGCTCACGCACGCGCACAGTCCGCGGCCCGAAGGCCCGCCAGCAAGCGCGCTGCGATCGCGGGCTCGGGCAGACCGGCGATCCGCTCGAGCGCAGTCGGAGCGGTCGGGCGAGCCTCGGCCGCCGCACGTTCTGCCACACACGCCTCGAGCTCCGCGACGGCATCTGCACACGCGTCCGACACACGGGCTTGCGCGGCGGGGTCGAGCTTGCGCGTGGCCCAGCGATCGATCGCCCGCGAGAGCGTGGCGTGGCCTGCTTCGTCGGGTGCGATCCGCGACATCGCCGCGCGAACCGCCGGGTCGGTCGCCGCACGCGCTTGCCACGTGGCGACCATGGCACCCCAGCTCTCGCGCACGCATCCCTCGACGACGTTGTCGCGAGCGAGCTCCTCGAGCGACGGTGCGGGCGACGGGCTCGTCGCACGCTCGAGCACGGGCTCGGCACCGAAGCGACGAGCCAGCCGTGCGCATGCCACGGCGTGAACGATCTCTTCGCGCGCGGCGCGTGTGCACGCATCGACCAGCAGGCGTGGCGCGCCGTGCGACGCGAGCGCTCGTGCGAGCTCGACGAAGGCGCGCACGGAGGCCGCTTCGAGCCGTGTCTGCTCGGCGAAATGAGCGCCGAGGGTGCCGCGTGCGCGACCCGAGCCGGCGTAGCCCGCGGGGCGGCGGCCGGCTCCCCCGCAGTCGTTCGCGTACGACCAATGGACGACGGAGCCGGGCTCGTCGATCGCACACTCGACGACCCAGCTCGGGCCGTACAGGACGACGCCCGTGTCGCGCTCGATGAGCGCGATGCACAACGGCGCGCACTGAACGAGGTCTCGATTGCTGGTCAGGCACGCTTCGACGAGCGACTCGAGCTCGGCGTCGTAGGGCTCGATCAACGCCGAGCTGCCCGTCTCGTTGGGGCACTCGGCCCAGCAGCCGGCCGTCGGACCTGCAGCCGCGGCGATGAGCGCGAGGTCGCGAAAGGTGGTGCCGAGCGAGCGTAGGTACATCGACTCAATCCCAGCGGCTCGTGATCGTCAGGCCGAATCGCTCCACGGTGCCGGTGCGACCGGAGACGCGGTCCACGACGCGCAGGCGCCAGACGCCATTGACCTGCTCGTCGCCGGAGAATCCGCGCACGGCGACGTCCTCGAGCAGCACCTCGGCGCCCGCGCCCGTCCCGTCGATCACGACGACCTCCGCGCCGGCCGGGTTGATCAGCGTGACGCGCAGATCGCGAGGGCGCGCGTGCACGATGTGCAGGTCGATTGTCACGTCGACGTCGACGGTCGCGAGACCGAACGCCACGAGCGTCACCTCGGCGCCCGCCGCCGAGCCGTCGGGAATCCCCTGCGACGGCCGCGTCTCGAAGCTGCCCGTCAGCCAGGCCGGCCGGCACAGGCCCTCACCCCACGACGACGCTCCGCCGCACACGAGCCCCGAGCCCGCGGGGCAATCCGATTGTGCCGCGCAGCTCGATTCCTCGGCGGGGTGACGCGGCGCCCGGTAATCGACGCAACGGCCTTTCCGGATTTCCTCCGCTACACCATGGCAGCGCAGCCCCTCGGCGCAATCGGCGTCGCTCCCGCACTCGCGCATCTCGCGGCCCCATCGGACGGCGCAACCCTCGAGATCACCATCGTGGATGCTCGCCGCCGGCGTCGTCGTGCCGTGCTCGAAGATCATCCCGAACGAGTTGTCTCCCGCGCCGACCTCGTACGCGGTGAACGCCCGGCGATTGCTGGAGTCCCAGAGCTCCGCGCGATGGACGACGCCGTCGTCGACGGCGGCGAACGCATCGTCGGCCGTCGTGACGTCGTCGTGCGCCGTCGTCCGCACCGCGGCCACGATCTGCTGGCGCTCCAGCTCTCCGAGCGACGTTCCCGCAGTCAGGTCGTCGCGCGCGATCAGGACGAGCGGGCCCGGAGCGAAGAGATCCCGATATCGGTCGCCGAGCACGCACGTGTCGTCGAGCACCGCGTCGTACGCCTCTCGGCGGCAGGCCGGCAGGTAATCGCGCGCCAGCTCCTCGAGCGACATCGCGCACAGCGCCGGCGGAGCGTCGCGCGACGCACAGAGCGTATCCCACGCCGGGGCGACCGGCTCCACGTCGGCACATTGCGCCACGAGGTCGAATCGATTCGACCCCGCGCCGTCGGGATCCGCGAGCCAGCCGTCCACGCAGGCACGAATCGCCGCCGCAATCGCCGGATGACACGTGCCATCTCCCGGCTCGGGCGGCGGCGGCGGCGCCGGCAGCGGATCACACTCGCCCGACTCGCACCTCGCCTCGAGCCGATATCGTCCGCGTCCGCGCGCATCGTGCGTCCCGACCACGACGAGGTAGCTGCCGCCGCGTGCGAGCGACAATCCTCGAACTCTCGACAGTCGTCCCCAGCCGGAGTCGTCGTCGTGCGCGAGGGCGCTCGCTCCGTACCCATCGTCGGAGCGCGGCCCGTACACGAAGAGCGTGGAATCGAGCGAGCGGCTCGATCCCCGCTGCGTGACCTCGAGCGAGACGCGCGCCCCGTCGCGGACCGCGAGCGTGTACCCGTGGAACTCGAGGTCCTCGACGATCTGCGCCGCTGCGGCCCCGCTTTCGCCGAACGCGAGCGGCCCCATGTCCGTCACGCGGTCGCCGACGTCGGCCTTGCCGTCCTCGAAGGGTGGCTCGACGAGTAGCCCCTCCGGCGTGTCAGAAGCGCACGCCGCCAGCA
>JADZFZ010001014.1 GCA_020854145.1 Deltaproteobacteria bacterium
GGGATTCTCGCAGCCGGGGCTCGGGTGGGGTTTCGTGGAGATGCGGGACCTGCGTCCCGCCGAGGAGTGATCACGGGCTCCACCACGGCCGGGCCGTGACGTCGTCGGCGGGCGGGATCGGTGCTCCGATGCTGCGCCGTGGTCGCTCTCGATCGGCTCGTGCGTCGTCTCGGTGCGCGTCGCTATGACGCGATGCCGCGTGCGGCGGCGAGGTCCATCGTGCGCGCGTGCTCGGCGACGCCGCGGAGGAAGCCTTCGCCGGGTCTCCGATCACGGAAGCGCGCTGGGCCAACGCGGCGTGCGCCTCGACGAGCGCGGCGTGGGCTGGTGCTCGTCGCTCATGTGGCGATGCCGCGTGCGGCGGCGATGCCCATCGTGCACCCCCCTCACCGTGCGCCGCGTTGACCATCACGGTACGCCGATCATACTCATCGCCATGAGTAAGCGGCTTCAGGTGGTCATGAGCGAATCGGATCATCGGGCGCTCACCCGCCTGGCGAAGCAGCGAGGGATGCCCCTGTCGGAGTGGGTGCGGCAAGCGCTCCGCGACGCGAGCCGCCATGAATCGCCGGCCGATCCTCGGCGGAAGCTCCAGGCGATCCGCGCTGCGATGAAGCATTCGTTTCCAGCCCCCGACATCGACACGATGCTCGAGGAGATCGAGCGCGGGTACACGGGATGATCTTCGTGGATTCCAACATCCCGATGTACCTCATCGGCGCAACGCATCCCCACAAGACCGATGCCGCTCGGCTGCTTCAGCGCTCTGCTGCCGATGGCCTCCGCTTGGTCACCGATGCCGAGGTGTTCCAAGAGATCCTGCATCGCTACGTAGCGATCGACCGTCGCGACGCGATCCAACCCGCGTTCGAGCTCCTGTCGTCCATCGTCGACGAGGTGCTCGAGATCGACATCGCAATCGTCGAGCGGGCCCGTGATCTCGTCCTGGCTCGCATCGGCGTCTCGGCTCGGGACGCCGTGCACGTCGCCGTCATGCAACGGCATGGGATCGAGGAGATCCTGACATTCGACCGCGGGTTCGACGCCGTCCCAGGCATCCGCCGATTGTCGTGAGCAAAGCGCGCGAGCGACGCGGAGGGCGCCTCGGCCACGGCGTCGAGTCCCTCACCCTGCCTCTCCCCGCGTTTGCGGGGAGAGGGGACGCGCGTCGATGGGTTGCGGCGCGCGATTCGCGGCATGTCCTCCCCCCCTCGGGGACAAGACCGGGATGAGAAGGGAAGAATCCCCGGCTGACGATCCGATCACCGACTTCCGGGTGAGGTGTACCTAATTTAGTAGGTCTCGGCCCGGCCGGCCCTGGCGACCCCGTCCACGAGGTCCACCATGAATCGAACGTAGAGATACTCCCACCCCTCTTCTTCCTCCAGCGTGAAGACTCCGACGCCTTCACTCGGACCGAGCGTGAACTCCAGTCCTTCGAATCGCCATTTCCGACTGGCTGGTGGAGGGAATAGCGGGTCGGCGCCAACGGCCATCAGTCTCGCGATCATCTCCGCCACGAGCATCTCCAATCGACCAAGGCAGATGCGCGCGTGCTCTGCGCGGAATGGGCACGGACGACCATTCACATCGAGAATGAGCAACTCCACCTCCGGATTTCCGGAATGTTGGAAGTGAGCCATCCAGTATTTTCCGGATGGCTCGAGGCGTTGAATGACGTCCGCGACTTCGGAAGCGATCATCGCCATCGGATGATTTCGAGGATAGGGTTCGAGATTTCGGGGTACCTTTCGAGCAATGATCGAGCGACGAGCGGGTCGCGGACAGCGGTCTGCTGCACACGCTGCTCGGGATCGATGACCGAAAGCAGCTCGATGTGCATCCGAAGCTGGGCGCATCGTTCGAGGGCTTCGTCATCGATCAGCTCGTGCGTCGTCTCGGCGCTCGTCACGACCAGTGTTTCTTCTGGCGCACGCACGACGGTGCAGAGCTCGATCTGCTGGTGGTGGATGGCCGGCGCAGGCTGGGGTTCGAGGTCAAGCGTACCGACGCGCCGCGCGCGCCACGCGATCGCGGACCTGCAGCTCGACTCGCTCTGACCCTACCCCGCTCGTGCTCTTCGCTCATGTCGCGATGCCGCGTGCGGCGGCGAGGTCCATCGTGCGCGCGTGCTCGGCGACGCCGCGGAGGAAACCTTCTCGGTACGTCGGGTCGCCGATCACGGAAGCGCGCTGGGTCAACGCGGCGTGCGCCTCGACGAGCGCGGCGTGGGCGTCGTCCGCTCGACCGAGCGCGTCGAGCGCTTCGATGCGCGCGAGGCGTGCGAGCGCTTCGTTGTCGTCGGACGATCGCTGCGCGACGACGGCCATCGCGTCGTCCGCGGCCGCGAGCGCCTCTTGCGCGCGGCCCTGCGCGAGGAGCGCGCGGGACAACGTGGCGTGGGCGTGCGCGAGCAGAGGCGCGAGCTCGAACAGCAGCGCGATCGCCGCTCGCGCTTGCTGCTCGGCACCCGGCGCGTCGCCCATCGCGAGCAGGAGCGCGGCGCGATACGAGCGGAGCGAGCCGGCCATGCGCTGGTTGCTCGCCACGGCGGGTCGCGACAAGGCCGTGTCGCACGCCTCGAGGGCGGCCGCGTGCTTGCCCATGCGCGTCAGCACATAGGCGAGGTCCTGCAGCGCGAACACCTCGCCGCGCCCGATCCCATGGCGTCGCGCGAATGCGATCGACGCGTGCAGCATGGGCTCGGCGCGCTCGAGCTGACCGAGCTGCGCGAGGGCGTGTGCCGCGTTGACGCGGTGGATGTTCGCGTTGCGCTCGTCGCCGGACTGCTCGAAGAGCTCCACGGTCCGCGCCTCTTCGGCGGCGAAACGACCCGGGTCGTGCGCGTCGGAGGCACGCGCCATCGAGAGCCAGGCGCGCGCGCGCGTGTCGAGCTCGGGATGGGCCGCGGCGATCTCCTCGGCACGCGCCATCGCACGCACGACGGTGTCCGCGTCGCCGAGCTCGGAGGCCACCCAGCCGGCGCGCGCGAGCCCCATCAAGCACGCACCCACCGCGTCGGGCGAAGGATCGACCGCGAAGGTACGCGCGGCCAGCGAGCGCGCGCGCTCCTCGCGTCCGCTCGCGATGCCGTGCGCGACCGACACCGCCTCGCACATGGCGTGAAACCAGGGCGCCGAGCCCTCGGGCAAGAGCGACGCGGCCTCGATCGCGCGGCTCGACACGAGCTCCGGCGCGCCGCCTTTCCAGCGCAGCGCCTCGGCCTGAACGAGCCTCGCTTCGCCCAGGATCTCGCCCGAGGCGCCGGCCGACACCGCGCGCTCGGCGCGCTCGATCGCCGTCTCCAGATCGTTGGCCTCGAGCGCCTCGCGCGCGGCGCGTGCCCACCACACGAGCGCGCGCTCGGGCTGACCGCCGCGGTCGAAGTGGACGGCCTTGACCACCGTGTTGGGCTCGCCCGCGCGCTCCAGCCAGTCGCCCGCCAGACGATGCGCGAGCTTGCGGTCTTCGTCGGTCAACATCTCGTAGGCGACGTCGCGCAGCAGCGATTGAGCGAAGGCGTACTCGCGCTCGTCCCCGACGGCGCGCGGGCCGCCGGCGGTCAACACCTCGTGCTCGACCAACGCGGCGAGCGCCGCGTCCACCGTCGCGCGCGCACGTTTGCCGCCCAGCAGGGCGACCACGCCGCCGCGCCGGAAGCGCTCGCCGAACACGCTGGCCGCACGGAGCACGCGACGCTGGCGCTCCTCGAGCACGTCGAGGCGCGACTGCACCATGCCGAGGATCGTCTCGGGGATGCGGTCGCCGCCGTCTCGCGCGCTCAGCATGAGCTCCTCGAGATGGAAGGCGTTGCCCTCGGCGCGCTCGACGATGCGCGCGACGACCGACTCGTCGAGCGCGGAGCCGAGGACGGTCTTGACCAGCCGCTCGCTCGCGCGCCGGGTGAGCGGCGTGAGGCTGACCTCGAGCAGCCCGCGCGAACGCCACGAGTCGCGCAGCTGATCGCGCACGTCGGGCCGCCCGAAGGCCACGACGCCGAGCGGCTGATCGGACAACCGGAAGAGCGACAGATCGAGCAGCTCGATCGAGGGTCGATCTCCCCACTGCAGGTCGTCGAGCACGAGCAACATCGGGTGCGCGCGACACTCGGCCGCGAGCCACGTGGTCCACGAGCTCGACAGCATCTCCGCCATCGCGCTCGGATCGTGGCGCGCCGAGCCGATGCCGGCGTCGTCGGGAAGCGGCAGGCCGATCATCTTCCCGAGGAACGCGACGACGCGGGCCGCGCCCGTCCCGAGCGCGGTCGTCGGTTCGGGAAACGTCTCCCTCTCCCTCGATGGGGAGAGGGCCGGGGTGACGCGCGCACGCAGCTTCGCCTGCGCCACCGAGGGCGCGTCGCCGCTGGCGATCCCCGCCGCCGCACGGACGAGCTGCGCCAGCAGGCCGAGGGGCGAGTCGCACGCGAGCGCGTCGCCGCGCGCGACCAGGATCTCGAGCTCCGGGTAACGGTCGCGCGCTCGCGCGATCATCTCGTGTCGCAGCCGGGACTTGCCCGCTCCGGGTGGGCCCGTGACCAGCACGACGCGCGCGACCGAGTCGGCATCGACCTCCGCCAGCGTCGCCTCGACGAGCCCCATCTCGCGCTCGCGTCCGACGAACGGCGTGGGCTTGCCGAGCACCGTGCGCACCGCGTCGCCGCCGGTGCGCTCCGCACCCAAGAAGAATCGGCCTCCCTCGCGACCGATCACGAAGACGCTCTCCAGGCACCCGGCGGTCACCGCGTCGATGGCGATGCGCCCGCTCGCGCGACCGGCTTCGTCGCCGAGCAGCGCGGCGGCACGTTCGATCGCGTCGCCGACGGCGTGTCCGTGGCTCTGCGCGCCGCGCCCGGTCGCGAGCACGACGATCGCGCTCGGCAGCAAGGAGCCGACGGCCAGCGCCGCGCGCGCTGCGCTCGCCGCCTGCTCGAGGGGCGTCGCCTGGTGCGCGAACACGGCGATGAGCGATCGGTCCGACAGGCACTGCGTCTGGCCGCCGTACCCTTCGAGCTCGACCGCGACCTCGAACAGCTCGGACGGCTCGGGCGCGACGGCCATCACCACCGAGTGGATCCGCTGCTCGCTGTTCGAGAGCGCCTCCGTCGGCAACGACGCGCGCGACGCACGCGCGCCTTCGATCGTCCCGATCTCGACGAGACGCGCGGCTACGTCGGCTCCGTGGGCGGGACGTCGCACGCGGTCTTTCGACAGCATCCGCGTCACGAGATCGCAGAGCGCTTCGGGCAGGTCGTTGCGCAGCTCCGCGATGCTCGCCGGCTCCTCGAGCAGGACGCGCGCGAGGCACGCGACCGGCGTGGACGCGCCGAACGGCGAGCGCCCCGTCAGCATCTCGTAGAGCACGCAGCCGAGCGCGAAGACGTCCGCGCGTGCATCGACGTCCGAGTCTCCGCGCGCCTGCTCGGGCGACATGTACTCGGGTGTGCCGAGCACCGAGCCGAGCATCGTGATGCCCGTGCGATCGGGCGCCGCGCGCGCGAGCCCGAAGTCGATCAGCGCGGCGCGCCGCACGTCGTTGCCGACGAGGAGCACGTTGGCGGGCTTGACGTCGCGGTGCACGACGCCGAGCGCATGTGCGACACCGAGCGCCTCGGCGACGCGTCGCGCGAGGATCAGCGCCTCGTCGGCCGTCACCCCGTCGCGTCGGAGGCGCTGCGCGAGATCGATGCCGTCGAGCCACTGCATCACCAGGAACGGCTCGCCGCTCGGCATCGCGCCGTGCGCGACGTATCCGACGATCGCAGGGTGCCGCAGGTCCGCGAGCAGCTCCGCCTCGCGCTCGAAGCGGACGAGCTCGGCCTTCTCCATCGCCTGTCGGAGCAGCTTGACCGCGACGCGCTCGCCCGACGCGACGTCGAACGCGCGCAGCACCGTCCCCATGCCGCCCGAGCCGATCGTGCTCTCGACGCGGAATCGATCCGCGATCAGCTCCCCCGGCTCCATGGCGCGCGTCCGAGGATACTCTCGCCCTCGCGTGGTAGCGTTCGATCGTGGTCGATCCCGCGCTGCTCGCGTCGATTCGACGTGCTCTCTCGGGCCGCGTCGGCTTGCGGCTAGCGGTGCTCTTCGGCTCGCAGGCCCGCGGCGACTCGCGAGCCGATTCGGACGTCGACCTCGGCGTGCTCGGCGATCGCATCGACACGCTGCGACTCGCGGCCGAGCTCTCGAAGGAGCTCGATCGCGACGTGGACGTCGTCGATCTGGAGGAGCCGTCGATCGCGCTCTTGCGCGCGGTGTTGCGCGACGGCATCGCCGTGCACGAGGCGCCGCCGGGCGCGTGGGGCTCGTTCATCGCGCGGTCCCTCTGCGATCTCGAGACCGATCTACCCGCCATCCGCCGGATGCAAGACGCCTTCATTCGGCGGGTCGCCGCGCGCGGTCTGCTCGACGGGCGTTGACGTGGTTCGACGGGACATCGTCGTTCAGAAGCTCGCGGAGCTCGCCGACCGGACCGCGCGCGTCCGGGCCCACCAGAAGCCCGATGCGGCGGCGCTGGCCGCCGATCGTGACGCGCTCGATCTCGTGTCGTTCAACCTGATGCTCGCGGTTCAGGCGTGCGCGGATCTGGCTGCGCACGTCATCGCGGACGAGGGTTGGCCGGCACCGGCGTCGTTGGCGGAGAGCTTCGTACGGTTGGCCGATCACGGGGTGATCTCGCGCGGCACGGCCGAGGCGTTTCGTCTGGCGGTCCGATTTCGCAACGTCGTCGCGCACGGCTATGCGGGTGTCGATGTGAGCGCGGTGCAGGCCGGCGCCACGAGCGGGCTCGAGGATCTCGACCGATTCGCACGCGAGGTCTCCGCGTGGCTGGCGGCGCAGGCGAGCCCGTAGAGAAGCTCGTACGCTGGCGGTGATGGCGGCCGACCTGCGGCTTCGTTCGCTCGCGCACCTGGACCCGACGGCGGTGCAGCTGCCGCACGGGACCGAGGTCGTGACGCGCGTGGCGCGCGTGGCCGCGGAGCGCACGGTGCCCGAAGGCGCGATCGGCCGCGTCGTGCGGATCGAGGGCGACGCCGTGGACGTGCTCGTCGTGGGCGTCGGGACGATCCGCTACGCGCGCTCCGAGGTCGTGCCGCGCAGGCGCGGACAAGCAGCGTGGTCGGTGCGCCGCGCCGAGAGCTGGGACGCGCTGCGGCCGTGCGTCGTGCTCGAGTCGATCGTCGGGTCGCGCGCGTGGGGCCTCGCCGACGAGAGCTCGGACACGGACGTCCGCGGGGTCTTCGCGCTGCCGCTGCCGTGGTGGAACCGATTGGTAGAGCCACCGCGCGACCTCGTCGGAGCCGACTCGGCCTCGACCTACTGGGAGCTCGGCAAGACCGTGCGCCAAGCCCTTCGCGCCGATCCCAACACGCTCGAGATGCTCTTCGTGCCGAGCGTGCGTGCGCTCGATCCGATCGGCGAGACGCTGCTCGCGGCGCGCGACGCGTTCGTGTCCGCGCAGGTGTACGCGAGCTTCGGGCGCTACGCGCTGTCGCAGCTCGCGCGCCTCGCGCAGGCCGCGCGCCTGGCGGAACACCGGCACCACGTGCTCGCGTGGCTCCGCGAGCGCCCGCCGACCGAGCGCGCACCGCGCGACGACTGGACGCTCGACGCCGTCGCCGCCCGGCTCGCGACGGTGGACCCGCGCGCGCACGCGACCGAAGCCGATCGGCTGCTCGCGGCGAAGCAACACGTCAAGCAGCTCTACCGATCGCTCCACGATCAGGGCCTGATCGCGGCGAGCGACTTCCCCTCGCTCGTCGCCTTCGCGCGCGAGCGCGCCCCCGATCTCGACCTGCCGCGCGAGCTGCGCCCGAAGAACGCGTACAACCTGCTGCGTCTGATCGCGGCGGCGACCGAGTGGCTGCGCGAGGGCGTGCCGCGGTTCGAGGTGAGCGGCGCGTTCCGCGATCGTCTGCTCGCGATCAAGCGCGGCGAGGTCCCGCTCGACGACGTGATCCGATGGGCCGAGGAGATGACGCCCGCCCTCGAGGAGGCGCGACAGACGACGCGGCTCCCGCGCGGTCCCGACGTCGCACGCGCCGACGAGCTGCTCGCGAACGCGACGGCCGAGCTCGCACGACGCTGGGTCGCGGCCGAGCCCGGCCCCTTCGGCCGCGACGCACCTGCACCTCACGCGGTCGAGTGGGATGACCCGGCCGACCGCGACGATCGCCCACGTTCGGGCACCGAGCTCGGGAGGAGGCCCGATGACGAGCACCACGATCCCCGCTGACTCCGTGCTGAGCCCGTCGCAACGCGCCGTGGCGCGTCGGGTGATCGACGAGGAGTCGCACGCGCGCGAGCACGTCGTCGTCTACCTGAGCGGCGCGCACGCGTACGGGTTCCCGTCGCCGGACAGCGACCTCGACCTCAAGGCGATTCACGTCGTACCCACGCGCGCGCTCCTCGGGCTCGCGGCGGCGTCGAGCACCTCCGACCGCATCGGCATCGAGGACGACATCGAGATCGACTACACGTCCAACGAGCTCGGCCACGCGTTGCGCGGCATGCTGCACGGCAACGGCAACTACCTCGAGCGCGTGCTCGGCGCGACGTGGCTCCGGAGCTCCGAGCTCCACGCGCCGCTCGCCGA
>JADZFZ010001015.1 GCA_020854145.1 Deltaproteobacteria bacterium
GCGGCTCGTCCGCGCGCTCGACGTTGCGCAAGGAGGAGCTCGCCGCGGTGCGCGACCTCGCGATGCGGCAGGCCGGCCTCGAGATCGACGCGAACGACCAGGCGCGCGTCGAGCGGGTGCTGCGCGAGCGGATGCGCGATCTCGGCGAGAACGACCTCGGTCGCTACGTGCGCGAGCTCGCCGATCCTTCGCAGTCGGACGAGGCCAGGCGCGTCGTCGAAGGCCTCCTGAACCACGAGACCTACTTCTTCCGCGAGCTGGGCCAGCTTGGCGTTTTTCGCGATTATGTGATGCCGGAGCTGGCCGAGACGCGGCCCGATCGGAAGCTCTACCTGTGGAGCGCGGGATGCTCGACGGGTGAGGAGGCCTACACGATCGCGATGATGGTGCTCGACTCGGGCCTGTTCGACGGCTGGTCGGTGCGGGTGCTCGGGACGGATGTGTCGCGCCGGGTGCTCGCGGAGGCCCGTCAGGCGGTTTACGGGCCATCGAGCTTTCGTGCGATGCCGGACGGGTGGCGCGAGCGGTTCTTCGTGCGTCAGCGCGACCGTTACGAGGTGGTTGCGCGCGCGCGTGGCCTCTGTCAATTCGCGCAGGTCAACCTGCTCGACGAGTCGCGGTTGTCTCTGGTAGGCCAAGCCGACGTCATCTTCTGCCGCAACGTGCTCATCCATCTCGACGACAGCGCGCGGGCTCGTGTTCTCGCGACCTTCCACGATCGGCTGCGCCCGGGCGGCTGGCTCCTGCTCGGCCACAGCGAAGGCATGTTGCCGTCGGGCACACCCTTGAGGGCATGCCGCCTGGGTGAAGAGCTCGTCCACCGGAAGGGCTCGACGTCGGAGGCGCCCGCCGCGCCGGACGGGCCGTCGCAGCCGGCGCCCGTGCGTGCGCCGATGACCGGTGCGGGTGGGCGATGAGCGCGTTCCCGAGCACGTCCGCGCCGGCTCCGATCCGGGTGCTCGTCGTCGACGACTCGGCCGTCGGGCGCCGGACCGTGGGCGAGACGTTGCGCGCGGCGACCGGGTACGAGGTGGTGGGTCGCGCCGGAGACGGGCGACAGGCGCTCGCGCTCGCCTTCGAGCTCGAGCCCGACGTCGTCACGCTCGACCTCGAGATGCCGGAGATGGACGGGTTTACGTTCTTGCGTCTTCTCCTGGCGCGTCGTCCGACTCCGGTCATCGTCGTGAGCGGTCGCGCGGCGCCCGAGAACGTCTTTCGCGCGCTCGAGCTCGGTGCGCTCGACTTCGTCGCCAAGCCCTCCGACACGAGCAGCCAGGAGCGCGATCGGTTCCGTCGCGAGCTGACGGCGAAGCTCTCCGTCGTGCGCTCGGCGCGCCTGATCGTCGAGCACGTCACGGCGACGCGCCTTCGGGCCGTCGCACCTGCGGGGCCTCCGACCCCGGCGGCGTCGCCGGAGGACGCACGTCTGATCGTGGCGATCGGCGCGAGCACGGGCGGGCCGAAATCGCTGCTCGAGCTGCTCGGTCGTCTGCGCACCCCGTCGCGCGCGGCGTTCGTGGTCGCGGTGCACATGGCGGAGCGCTTCACGCGTACCTTCGCGGAGCGCCTGTCGCGTCTCGGGACGGTGCGCGCCTGCGAGGCGGAGGACGGAATGGTGCTGCGTGCGGGACACGCGTACGTGTGTCCGGGCGGCTCGTCGCTCGAGCTCGTGGCGCGCTCGGGCAACACGGCCATCCGGGTCGTGCCTCCGCGAGACAGCGACCGGTGGGTTCCGTCGGTCGATCGTCTCTTCCGGAGCGGGGCGGAGGCGTGCGGCCCGAGATTCGTCGCCGTCGTGCTGACGGGGATGGGAGACGACGGAGCGCTCGCGCTCGCGCACGTCAAGCAGCTCGGAGGTGCGGTCTTCGCCGAGTCGCCGCTGACGGCGACGGTGGACTCGATGCCGGCGGCGGCCGTGGCGAGCGGCTTCGTGGACCGTGTCGCCCCGATCGTCGGCTTGGCCGACGCGATCGGAGAGCTCAGAGCCCCGTGAGCGCACCGAAGCCCAATCGTGCGGATGCGCTCGCATCGATCGAGCGGGTGCTCGCGCGCGACATCGTCTTCGTCACCGGCAAGGGTGGCACCGGCAAGACGACGCTCGCCTCGGCGCTGGCCGTGCTCGCATCACGCCGCCGGCGTTCCGCGAGCGTCGTCGCGTTCGAGGATCCCGGCACGGAGCTGCACGCTGCGCACATCGGGATCGACCGCATCGTCATCCCGCAGAACGAGGCGTTGCTCGAGCTGGCCACGAGCGTCTTCAGCAGCAGCATCGTGGCGAAGGTCGTGCTCGCGACCAACGCGATGAAGCGCTTCGTGCGCGCGTCCCCGGCGATCGTCGAGCTGGCGCACCTCGAGCAGGTTCGTCTGATCGCCGAGGGGCGTGGTGCGCCGCGCGGCAGCGGCGGGCTGCGGCGCTTCGCGGTGGTCGACCTGCCGGCGAGCGGTCACGCGGTGCCGTGGCTTCGCGCGCCGGTTACGTTTCGCAGGTTCTTCAGGCGGGGGCCGCTGCACGAGATCGGCGAGCGGCTCGAGCGGCTGCTCGCGGATCGGGCGCGCGTGTGCGTGGTGGTCTGCACGCTGCCGGAGGAGCTCGTGCTGCGCGAGACGGTGGAGCTGTGCAGGAAGCTCGCGAGCGAGCACGGGGCGCCGCCCGAGCTCATCGTGCTCAACCACGTGCCGCCGCTCGCCCCCGATGGAGCCGCCGATGCGCTCCGGCGCGTGGGACGTCTCGCGGGCGACGTCGAGACGGCGGGCGAGGTGGCGGGGTTGCTCGACCGCAGGCAGAGCGAGCTCATGCGTGCGGTGGACGCCGCGCTCTCGGCGGGGATCGACGCGTCGCGACTCGCGCTCGTGTCGCAACGTGCGGCCGAGCCGAGCGCGCAGTCGCTCGCGGACGAGCTCGAGCTCGGAGGGCTGCCGGTGCCATGAGCGCACGTACCTCCGTTCCGCCGCCGGGGCGGCTCTCCGATCCGGGGCGCGTCTCGATGCCGCCCCACATCGAGCGTCTGCCGCCGGTCGTCGTGTGCCTCGGCGGAGGCGGCGTCGGCAAGACCACGACGAGCGCGGCGCTGGCGATCGCTTTGGCGCGGCGTGGCGAGCGGATCCTGCTCGTCACGGTGGATCCCGCGCGCCGGCTGGCCGATGCGCTCGGCGTGGAGCTCGGGCCGCATCCGGCGCGCCTCGCGGACGTGCGTACGCAGCCGGGCATGGTGGAGGCCTTCATGCCCGACTCGCGCGTGGCCGCGACGGGCGTGCTCGAGGCCATCTGGGACGACGAGGGCGCGCGCGCCCGCGTGCGCAAGAACAGCGCGTGGGCGGAGCTCGCCGACTCCATCGCGGGCGTGCACGAGCTCTTCGCGCTCATCCTGATCGCGCGACGCGCGCGCGAGGTGCCGTACGACAGGGTCGTGCTCGACACGGCACCGTCGCGCCAGGCGCTCGACTTCCTCACCTATCCGACGCGGCTCGGGAACTTGATGGAGGGGCGCGCGATCGAGTGGCTGTCGCAGCTCGCGGAGCGAGCGAAGTCCCAGGAGGGATCGCGCAGACGACCGGGAGTGCTCGCGGGTGCGCGGCACTACGTCGAGAGCTTCGTGGCGGACGCTTTCGGCGCCGACGCCGTGCGCGATGCCGCCGAGCTGTTCCGCGAGATGTGGCCGCGTCGCTCGACGGTGCTGGCGATGGCCCGCGACGCTTCCGAGATGATGGGCAATCGTGCGCGCTTCGTTCTCGTGGCGGCGCCGACGGGCGCGTCCATCGCGGACCTGCGTTACCTCGCCAGGCGACTCGACAAGAGCGGATCGCGCGCGTCGGCGGTGCTGCTCAACCGCGCCGATCCGCCGCCAGGCCGAGGCGAGCGACGCAAGGCGCTGCGCGAGAAGATCGAGTCGTTGCCGCGTGACGCCGGGCGCGATCTGGCCACGCAGGCCATCGACGTCTTCGATCGCGAGGACGAGCAACGACGGCGGGCGACGGCGGCAGCCCACGATCGTCTCGGAGAGGTCGGCCGTGGCTCCTCGGTGGTACGACTACCGGCGCTCGACGCAGCAGCCTCCGCCTCCGATATCCTGGAGGCCATCGTTCCGACCCTGGATGCCGTGTTGCCTCACCTACGGACCTGACCGATCTCGATGCAGCCCCGAGCCCGCCGCCGCCGAACGAGCGATCTTCCACCGGACCTCGCGGAGGAGCGCGAGGAGTTCCTGCGGACGTTCCTCGCGAAAGGCGCGAGGTTCACCGAGGAGCTGATCGCCGAGCACCACGCGCTCCGGGCGCGCGCGAACGAGCTCGAGGTGGAGAACGCGAAGCTCCGCACGCAGCTCGCGTCGAACGACGCGATCCGCGATCTTCTGCGGACCATCGAGACGCTCGAGCGCGAGCGCAACACGCTGCTCGACAAGATCGACGAGACCGACGCCGCGCGCACCGACTTCGAGCACCGTTACGGCGAGATCGAGGCGCAGTTCAACGACCTCGCGACGCTCTACGTGGCGGCGTTCCAGCTGCACTCGACCTTGCGTCTCGACCGCGTGGCGCGGCACCTGAACGAGC
>JADZFZ010001016.1 GCA_020854145.1 Deltaproteobacteria bacterium
CCCGCGCGCATGCGGCCGGCGCCCATCGACACCGCGGCGAGACCGAGCTCGAGCGCGTCGACGCCGCTGACGTAGCCCGTGCGATCGGAGATGACGGGGACGTACGCGGGGGCGCGCGGGAGCAGGTCGGGCTCGCGCACGACGCGCGGGTCGCCACCCTGCGCCGCGATGATCTGCTCCATCTTCGCGACCCCGAGGCCACTCTCGCGCGCGTGCTCGAGCTGGGCGCGTGCCTTGGCCGCGGTGCGCGCGACGCCGCCGAGGACGAGCATCTCGGCACCGAGTGACATCGTGCACTCGACGAGATCGTAGGGTCCGCCGCCGCGCAGGACCTCGAAGGACTCGGCCGTCTCGAGCGCGTTGCCGATGGTCAAGCCCATGGGCGCGTCCATGCGCGTCAGGAGCGCGACGACCTTCTTGCCCGCGAGCTTGCCCACGCGCACGAGGCTCTCGGCCAGGCGTCGCGCGTCCTTCGGCGTCTTCATGAACGCGCCGCGGCCGACCTTCACGTCGAGCACGAGCGCGTCGATGCCCTCGGCGAGCTTCTTCGACAGGATGCTCGCGGTGATGAGCGGGATGCTCTCGACCGTCGCGGTCACGTCGCGGATCGCGTAGAGGCGACGGTCCGCGGGCGCGATCTCGGCGGTCTGCCCGATGAGCGCGCAACCGATGTCGGCCATCTGCTTGCGGAAGGCGGCTTCCGTGAGGTCGACACGGAAGCCTGGGATCGCCTCGAGCTTGTCGAGCGTGCCCCCGGTGTGACCGAGGCCGCGACCGCTCACCATCGGGACCGGTACGCCGCAGGCGGCGACGAGCGGAGCGAGGCACAACGAGACCTTGTCCCCGACGCCACCGGTCGAGTGCTTGTCGACCTTGCGCGCCGCGATGTGGGACAGGTCGACGGACTTGCCGCTCTCGAGCATCGCCATCGTCAGGGCGACGGTCTCTCGGTCGGTCATGCCGCGAAGGACGACCGCCATCGCGAAGGCGCCGACCTGCGCGTCGTCCACGGTTCGCGCGTGCGGGTCGGCGCTCGAGAAGCCCTCGACGAAGCGACGGATCTCGCGCGCGTCGAGCTCTCCGCCGTCGCGCTTGTGCGCGATGATCTCGGCGATGGACCGCACGTGCGCGACGGCGTTCCGCGGCCTGCGGGCGCCGCCGCCCGCGCGCGTCCCCTTTCGCGCGGCCATCAGTACTTGCCCGGTTTCGCTGCGGCGCCGTCGGCGGGCTTGGCCCCGGTGACGATGACCACGCTCGCGCTCGCACCGATCCGGTTCGCACCGGCGCGCACCATCGCCTCGGCGCCCTCTTGCGTCCGCACGCCGCCCGATGCCTTCACGCCGAGATCCTGCCCGACCATGCGGCGCATGAGCGCGATGTCGGCTTCCGTCGCGCCGCCGGGGCCGAAGCCGGTCGACGTCTTGACGAACGCCGCGCCGGCCGCCTTCGACAGAGCGCACGCGACGATCTTCTGCTCCTCGTCGAGCAGCCCCGTCTCGAGGATCACCTTCACGGGCCGCGGCTTGACGGCCTCGACGACCTTCGCGATGTCCTGGTGCACCGTCGCGTAGTCGCGCGACTTGAGCGCGCCGAGGTTGATCACCATGTCGATCTCGTCGGCACCGGCGCGCACGGCCTCTTTCGCTTCGAAGGCCTTCGCGCTGCCGGGAGACGCGCCGAGCGGGAAGCCGACCACCGCGACCGTCATGACGCCGCTGCCGGCGAGGTGACGCTTGCAGAACGCGACGTTCGCCGCGTTGACGCAGACGCTGGCGAACCCGTACGCGCGCGCTTCCTCGCAGAGTCGCGCGAGCTCGTCGTGGGTCGCGTCGGCCTTGAGCAGCGTGTGGTCGATGAGCTGCGCGAGATCTTGACGGACCTTCCCGATGCCCGGGCTCGCGCCGACGCGAGCCGCGCCCACGTCGCGGATGCGCGCCACGTCGTCGGGCCGGCGCACCGCGCAGAGCCCTTCGCCGCTGCAGTGCTCCGCGGGGGCGGTGCACGGCACCTCGCGAAGCTCCTCGAGCAGCTTGAGCTCGACCTTGCGCGCGATCTTGGTCACGAGGCGATCGATGTCCGCGGCCATGGCGGGCCGACGATATCACCGCCCGATGCCGAACAGCTTCTTCGCTCGTTTCCAGTCGACGCCGAGCGCCCCGCGCCAGGCGCCGAAGGGCAACACGATGTCCGAGCGCGCGGAGCCCTTCGACTTCTTGCTCGCGTCCCATCGTTCGGCCTGCGTGACGAATCGGTCCCAGCTCGGCGCCACGAGCGGGTTGGGCAGCACGCCGACCTCCGCGAGCGCTTCGAGGATGCCGTAGCGTCCGTACTTCGAGCCGTCGGGGATCAGCTTGCGCCTGGCGAGCTCCTTCTCCAGCTCGCCGGGGGTGCACGCGGGCGGCGACTCCGCGGCGGCTCTCAGGACGGCGTGCAGCACGGCTCGATCGGCGGCGGTCGGGGCAGGAGGCTCGAGCGTCAACATCTCCTCGAGATCGAGCGCGTACTCCTCGTGCCCTTCGTTCCAGACCGATCCGAGGTGCCACCGCACGATCGTGTCGGCGACCTCGATCTCGGCCTTCACCGGGATCCCACACGTCCGGCAATGGTCGTATCCGGGAGTCGGATCGGCGGTGTGCTCCTCGAGATGCCGCGCGAAGGCGTAGCTGACCAGCGGCTGCCGACCACGAAGCCAGCTGCCGCCGACTCCGGCTACGAATGCGGAGAGAATGGTCCGTTCGTCGAGGCGAGCGCACGCCTCGCGCATCCGTCGGACGAGCTCGTCGTGCTTCGGCTTCTCGAGCCTCCCCGGCTTGTAGCCCTCCGCTGCGGCCGCCTTCAGCTCCGCGGGCTTCGGATCGCCGAGGCGCTTGAGCGCGCCCTTCGCGTAGCCGTAGTAGCGGCTGAGCACGTCGCGTGTCTCGGGCGTCATGGCTTCGTTCTACAACGAGCGAGCACTCGCCCATTGGCCGTTCTGCGGGTGTTGGTAGGCTTCGGTCCCCGTGGCGGTCCCCGAGCCCACTCCGAGCGGCGCGACCATCGTCGTCGACGCCGGCTATCGCGCGGAGACGGGCGCCGGTGAGCTGCCTCGGCCCTTCGGCCCGTACGTCCTGCTCTCGCGTCTCGCGCGCGGCGGCATGGGCGAGGTGTTCGTCGCGATGCGCGGCGACATCGAAGGCGCGGAGCGGCTCGTCGTCGTCAAGACGGTGCGCCCCGACCTCGTGAGCGATCCGGACTTCGTGGCGCGTTTCCTCGACGAAGGGCGGATCCTCTGCCAGCTCCAGCACTCGAGCATCGCGCAGGTCCACGAGGTCGCGCGGACCCGCGACGACGCGCGCGGCGGAGCCGAGACCGTCTTCGTCGCGATGGAGCACGTCGAAGGCAAGACGCTCGCGCAGGTCGTCGCCCGTGCGCACGAGCGCGGCATCTACGTGCCCGTGCCCGCGGCGCTCGGAGCGATCGGCGCGGTGCTCGAGGGGCTCGATCACGCGCATCGCCGCATCGGGCTCGACGGCAAGTCCCTCGGCCTCATCCATCGCGACGTCTCGCCGCAGAACATCGTCGTCTCCTACGAAGGCGACACGAAGGTCATCGACTTCGGCACGGCGAAGGCGAACGTCCGCCGTCTGCGCACGACGCAGGGCTTCGTGCTCGGCAAGCCGGGATACCTCGCGCCGGAGCAGGCACGTTCTCCCGTGAAGGTCGACGCGCGGAGCGATCTGTTCGCGGTCGGCGTCGTGCTCTGGGAGACGCTCGCGGGGACCCGCTTCGCGCGCGGAGAGTCGGACGATCACGTCAAGCGTCTGGCCGAGGGCTCGTTCGAGGTGCGCTCGCTCGCGGGCAACGTCCCCGGCGTCACGGCGCGCCTGGACGCGGTGCTCCAGAAGGCGCTCGCCGACGATCCCGATCGCCGCTTCCAGGACGCACAGGAGTTCCGCGCCGCGCTCGAGCAGGAGCTCGCGACGCACTGGTCGGTCACGGTGCGGCAATCGATCTCGTCGCTCATGC
>JADZFZ010001017.1 GCA_020854145.1 Deltaproteobacteria bacterium
ACGGTCAACGTCTCGGCGCGACGCGTGCCGTCGATGCCCGCGTCCGCCAGCGCGCCCGCCACGATCTCGGCGGACCCTCCGACCGCGAGCAGCGCGTTGCGGAGCGTCTTGCGTCGTTGCGCGAACCCGGCCCGCACCACCTCGCGGAACATCGGCGTCTCCTGCGCGCGGGGCGGGTCGCGCGGCTCCATCGTGACGACGGCGCTCCACACCTTCGGCGGCGGATGGAACGATCCGGGCGAGACGTCGCGCACGCGTCGCACGTCGCAGCCTGCTTGCACGAACACGGACAACGCCCCGTACGCGTCGGTGCCCGCCCCAGCGACGAGGCGCTCGGCCACCTCGCGCTGGACCATCAGCACGGCGCGCTTCCACTCGACACGTTGCTCGATCAACGCCCGCACGATCGCCCCCGTCGCCTGGTACGGGAGGTTCCCCACGACGCGCCACGGCGGATCTCCCGCGCCACGAAGCGCGCCGAGTGACACGCGTACGGCGTCCGCGGCCACCACGGAGACCCGATCGCCGAGCTCCGCGGCCAGCACGCGCTGCATGTCGCGATCGGGCTCGATCGCGGTCACGCGCGCTCCACGCCGCACGAGCGCGGCCGTAAGCGTTCCGAGTCCCGCACCGATCTCGATGACGGGCTCGCCGGGCACGATCTCGACCGCGTCCGCGATGGCCTCGACCACGCCGCGGGCGACCAGGAAGTTCTGGGCGAACGCGCGTTTGGGTCGCAGCCCGTGCTCGCGCAGCACCACGCGCGGATCACGAAACGGCGGCGCACCTTCGTCGCCGGAGCTCACCTCACGATCCGTCGCGCGAGCCGGGCTCGGCCGCGGCGAGCGGCGAAGGTGGAGGCGGAGGCCGCAGGGTGATCGGCGTCGGTCCGCCGGGCGGAGCGAAACGCGCACCGAGCGGCCGCGTCCTGCGTCGGGTGCTCGCGAGCAGCAGGTGGGCGAGATCTCCCGAAGCCATCGGCAAGACGCGCGCGCCCCGTCGACCGAGCTCCTTCTGCATCCCGAGCAGGCGGTGCTCCTCCATGCGCGAGAAGACCAGATGAAGGTCGCGGGACGGTCCGGTGGTGCCCGGCGCCCGATAGCTCGGCCCCCAGGGCACCAGGAACGTGACCTCGTGGCGGTGCGCACGCACGAGCTCGAGCGCACCGAGCAGGGGCTCCGGCTGATCGAGCCCATCGAGGTCGGACAGCACGACGACGGATCGCGCCCCACGCGTGCGGCCACCCGCGGCCCGCAGCGCCGCCGCGAGCCCGATGGCCTTCGTCCCGTCGCGCGGCTCGGGCCGATACGGGATCGGCAAGGCGCGCGCCCTGCAGAACCTGCGCAGAAGCGACGACGTGGCATCGGGCGCGAAGACGACCTCCTTCGTGCCCGACGTGTCACTCGCGAGCGATCGGGTCACGTGGGCGACGAGGGCAGGCACGTCGTACGCGCGCGAGCGTCCCGAGCCGACGCGCACGTCGATGCCGTCCTGGCGCCGCGCGTAACGCGCGACGAGCGCCACGACCTCCTGCTCGTCGAGGTCGGTCAGATCGCTGTCGACCACCTCGGTCGCGCCGAGCAACGCATCGACGATCGCGAGGTGATGGTGCGGACCGTCGAGCGCGGGGACGTGCGCGAGCACCCGGCCGTCGACGACCACGAGGCCCACGCGATCTCCCTGCGCCAGGCCGATTCGCGCGATCGCCGCCGCGCCTTCGATCGCGTGATCGAGCTTGCGCGAGCCGGGCGGTCCGCCGCGCATGGTGCCCGAGACGTCGAGCACGACGTAACGCGTGCGCTGCAGATCGCTCTCGAGCTCGCGAACCATCAGCTTGCCGGCGCGCGCGGTGGCCTTCCACGCGATGGCCTTGAACGGGTCTCCCGAGACGTGCTCGCGCAGCTCGCGGATCTCGGTTCCGGCACCGCGCCGGCGCACGAGAGATCGTCCTGCGCGCTCGTCGAGGTGCTGGCGCGCGATGGAGGCGGCGCGCCGCGGTGCGGAAGCGCGAGGCAACACCTTGACGGTGAGCGGGTTGGGGAAGAAGAGAGGGACGCGGAAGAGCCCGAGCGCGCCGCGCACCTCCACCGTCGCTCCGTGCAGCACGACGCGCGAGACGGCCGGCGCTTCGAGCGTGAAGCCGAACTCGACGCGGCGGGCAGGCGGAACGACGACGGCCCCGTCGGGGATCGCGAGCACGCGTGCGCTGACGCCCACGATGGGCTCGATCCGATCGACGACGAGCGAGCGGGGGCCGCGGTTGCGCAGGTAGCAGCGGATCTTGAACGGCGCCCCCGGCACCACGACGGGATGCCCGGTCCCGCCTGGACCGCCGTGGTCGAACCACCACGCGAGCTCGAGTCGCTCGCGCCGCACGCGTCGACCGACCGGCATGGACGCTGCGAGCGCGAGGACGAGCGCGACCATCGCGCTGCCGCCCATCACGACCAACGGTGCGACCGCGAAGAGGATCCCCGAGAGCACGAGCAGAGCGGCGCCGAGGAAGGCCAGCTGCGTCGTGCGTGTCGGAACCGGGAGCAAAGCTCAGAACCAGAGGAAGAACCGCTCGCGCCGAGCTCGGCGAACACCCCGGCGGGCTCGGCAACGATCGCGCCCCTCGACTCCGCTCGGGGCCCATGGTTGGGGTTTGGTCATGGCTCAGCCCGCGCCGCGGCGGAGCGGCACCTTCTGCATCGCCTCCACGATCACCGAGTCGCGCGAGGTTCCGTCCATCTCGGCTTCCGGCGTCAGCACGAGACGGTGCGCGAGCACGGGCACCGCGAGCGACTTGATGTCGTCGGGGACCACGTAGGCGCGCCCGGCGAGCAATGCGCGGGCTCGTGCCGCATGGAGCAGGCCCAGGCTCGCGCGTGGCGAAGCACCGAGGAAGACCCGCCCGTGATTGCGCGTGAAGGCCGAGAGCGCGGTGATGTAGTCGAGGATCTCGTCCTCGACGTGCACGCCGCGCACGGCCTCCTGGAGCCAGAGGATCTCCTCGGGACCGAGCACGCGCCGCGCCTGGGGCACCACGGACATGAAGCTCTTCAAGATGCGGCGCTCGTCCTCGCGGCTCGGGTAGCGCATCTGGATCATCATCAAGAACCGGTCGATCTGCGCTTCGGGCAGCGGGTAGGTGCCCTCTTGCTCGACCGGGTTCTGCGTGGCGATGACCAGGAACGGCGGCGGCAGCACGCGCGTCTCGCCTTCGATCGTGACCTGCGTCTCCTGCATCGCCTCGAGCAACGCGCTCTGCGTCTTGGCGGGCGCGCGGTTGATCTCGTCGCCGAGCACGACGTTCGCGAAGATCGGTCCTTCGCGAAGCACGAAGGTCCCGTCCTTCGGCGAGAGCACGTAGGTGCCCGTGATGTCGGCCGGGAGAAGGTCGGGGGTGAACTGGATGCGCCGATACGTCGAGCCCAGCGTCGCGGCGAACGCCTTCGCGAGCGTCGTCTTGGCCACGCCCGGGACACCTTCGAGCAACACGTGTCCTTTGGCCACGGCGCTGACGAGCAACAGCTCGATGATCTCGCGTGGGCCGATGAAGACCCTCGCGACCTCGTCGATCACGGCGCGAGCACGTTCTGCAATCTGGGCTGCGTGGTCGACCTGAGCGCGGGCTTCCATCAACGTCTCACGCGGCGCGTCCGTCGGTGTGTGGTCCCCCCTCGAGAGGGCGGGGCTCGAGCGCGTTGCTCTTCAACCGAGACACGACGGCCTCTCCGCGGGCCACGATCGCACGGAAATCGGCCGGGTGCACCTGCGGAGGCGCGGGCGGTCGATCCTGCTCACGGGCGAGCCGGTCGAGCTCGAGGAGCAGCTCGCGGAATCGGGCGACCTCCCCCGCAGGCACGCGACGCGCGCGCAGACGCTCGAGCACGTCGCGCAGCGCGAGGGGGCCCGGCGCGCCGAGCAGGCGCAAGACGTCCGCTTCGAGCACGCTCTTGTAGACCAACGCAGGGTAGAGAAGGTTCGCGCCGGGCCGCTCGAAGACGCCGAGGCGACCGGCGAAACCTCCCTCGGCATGCGGCACGGGCACGAGGTGCTCTCCGTCGTATGGAGAGCGCCGCGGCACGAGGAAGCCGAAGAGCACGATCGCACCGAAGGCCACGAGGAACGCGACGAGTCGGGTGAGGCCCGGCGGCAGCGGCATCTTCGAGAGCTCGTCGAGCGCGCGGTTGAGCGCTTCGAGCAGCGTCGTCGGCTCGGGCGCCGCGCCGTAGGAGCCTACGATCCTGATCGAGCCCGCGAGCACGACGACCCGTCCGCGGCGCTCACCGGCGAGGTAACGAAGCAGGTTGGCGGCGAAGCGCCGATTGCCGCGAAATCGCAGCATGTTGTTGATGAGCACGCTGGGGTCGCCCACCGCGACGAGGCGGCCCTCGCCCACGCGTCCCGTCAGCACCAACGCGTCGTCGCCAGTCCGGGTGAAGCCGAGCACCGGACGCAAGCGGGGGTGGCGAACCGTCCGCGCGTGGTTGGTGACGATCCCGTCGACGCCTGCGCACAGCGCATGCGCCGACCGTGGGATCGCCACCGCGAGATGTGGGTTCTGTCGCTCGCGCTCGACCCCGTCGGTCGGCACGCGGCCGAGCTCGATGCGAAACCAATCGAGGATCGTCGTGCCGCCGCGCTGATAGTCCGCCGCGATCGCCACGCGGCCTCCTGCGCGCAGGAATGCCTGCAGCCCGCCGGCAGGGACCTCCGGCTCCGGCGCAAGCAGCAGCAGCCCGTCGTCCGCCCGGAGCGCCGAGAGATCGAACCGTTCCACGGGCCTCGCGAGCGCGATGCCTTCCTGCCGCGCGATCGCCGCCAGATCTCCCGACGCATTCCATGCGCGGCCGTTCGGATCGAAATCCTCGGCGCGCGCGCTCGGGACGGTCAGGCCGGCGAGCGCGCTGACCACCCCGGACAAGATGGCCCAGGTCCGCACGTCGTCGGGAGCCTACACGTCAGGCTCTCGGCCCGCGACCGCATCGAGCCTGTCTCTCCGCTGCCGGTCTCGTGACGCTACGTGAACGCCGTGAACGCCAGGTCTGCGCGTCCCACCGATCCGGTCACACCTGCACGCAGAGTTTTCATAGACGCACGGCCGGCCGGTGCCTTCCTTGACCCTCGCAGGGGAGGGGCTCTAGCTTGAGCACGAGAGGTTTTTGAAGAGCATGCGCCCAGCCAAGGTCGGAGGATCACGATGCATCCGTTCGATCGTGGTCACGTCGGCCGCGGCCTCGAGAGAGATCTTCGGGACGCGTGCTTGACGGAGGCACTCGGATTGCTAGCTGTGAAACCAGCGGAGGCGTGAGAGACCACGTGGTCACGGGCTTGGGGACTTCGGGTAACGAGAGAGCGAAGCGAGGAGGCTGCCATGCTGCCCCCCTACATCATCGATCAGATTCGTAAGCGGGAAGAGTCGGAGCAGCACCGGTACGAGCAGCCGGTCGCAGAGCTCCCGCTGCCCTCTCGTCGCCCCGTGCCGGCGCCCGAGGTCACCGACGACGCACCCCAGCGCGGAGTGATCGTCATCGATCTGATGGGCTGACCGTCAGACCTTCGTGACCGACGACCACGCGTCGCGGATCTCTTCGGGGCTCCACGGCCGCTCGCGAAACGCACCGTTCGCCTCGCGCGTCTTGAACGCGTAGACCCGGCCTCCCGCGGCGCCGACGACCTCTCCGGTCACGTCGCGGGAGAGGTCGCTCGCCAGGAAGAGGGCGACGGGCGCGACGAACGCTGGACCCATCGTGGCCTCCGTCACGGTGCGGAACATCGGCAGCTCTTCGGTCATGCGCGTTCGGGCGAGCGGGACGAGCACGTTGACGCGCGTGCCTTGCTTCTTCAGCTCGATGGCAGCCGTGCGCGCGAGCGCGACGACCCCCGCGTTGGCCGCCGCGTAGTGGGCCTGCGCGACCTGGCCGTAGAACGCCGCCGCGCTCGAGCAGACGACGATGCTGCCGGGCGATCCCAGCTTCGCCATCGCGCGGGCAGCTTCGCGGACCACGAGGAACGTGCCGCGCAGGATGGTGGCGATGGTGTCGTCGAACAGCAGGTCGTCCGTCTTGACGAGCGTCTTCTCGACGACGAACCCCGCGAGATGCGTCACCACGTCGAGCCGGCCGAGCTGCCCGACGGCCGTCTGGACCATGGCCTCGACGTCGGTGGCCGCGGAGACCGATCCCCACACCGGGACCGCGACCCCGCCCATCGCCGTGATCTCCGCGGCGATGGATCGAACCGGGTCGCCCGACGGGCTCGAGCCGTCCTTGGCGACGCCCAGATCGGCCACGACGAGCGAAGCGCCTTCGCGAACGAACGACAGCGCGATCTCGCGTCCCAAGCCACCCGCCGCGCCGGTGACGAGCGCGACCTTGCCTTCGAGCAGTCCCATCGAGGCGCGATATAGCCCGCGCCCGAGCACCCTGGTAAGCCTGCCACATGCCTCTCGTGCTCGTCGTCGAGGATGAGCCCGCGATCGCCGAGTCGCTTGCGTATGCCCTCCGGCGTGATGGCTTCACGGTCGAGACGGCGGACACCGTCGAGTCCGCGCAGCGGAAGGCCCCGAACGCCGATCTCGTGTTGCTCGACCTGATGCTGCCCGACGGCAGCGGCTTCGACGTGCTCGTGGCGATCCGCCGTCGTGGGTTGCCCACTCCTGCGGTGATCGTGCTCTCGAGCCGCGATGCGGAGAGCGATCGGGTGGCTGCGCTCGAGACCGGTGCCGACGACTACGTGACCAAGCCGTTCTCGCCGCGCGAGGTGGTGGCGCGGGTTCGTGCGGTCCTCCGGAGGACGGCCAGCGAACGTCCCGCCCACGATCACGTGTCGTCCATGCTTCCTCTGCAGGTGGAGCCCGAACGACGCCGGGCCACCGTGCGCGGGCGACCCGTGGAGCTCACGCGGGTCGAGTTCGATCTCCTCGCCTGCATGCTCGACGCACCCGGACGCGTCTTCACACGAGCGGTGCTGATCGACCGGCTGTGGGGCGACAACTTCGCGATCACCGATCGAACGATCGACACCCACGTCAAGGCGTTGCGCCGCAAGCTCACCGACGCCGGAGGCGAGGCCTCGTGGATCGAGACGGTGCGCGGCGTCGGCTACCGCGTGACCGATCAGCCGATCGCGCAGCGTGACCACGAGCCGTCGCGGTGACGCGGTTCGTCTGGACGTCGCTCGCAGCGCTCGGCCTGCTGCTCGGTGCGACGCTGCTGGCGCAGCGCCTCGTGCGTGCCCGCAAGAGCGGGATGTCCGTGCGGCTGCAGGTGTTTCTCGCGCTCGCGTGCATCGTGGGCGCGTTCGCGGGAGGCCTCGGGCTGCTCGTCGTCGATCGGATCGACGCGCGCGCGCGATGGCTGGCGACGGAGGCGGCCGAGGGTGAGGCGGCCGTGCTCGCGGCGGTCGCGGAGAGCGACATGCGGCGGGGGCATCGCACGATCGAGGAGGTCGCGCGCGACATCGCGTCGCTCGCGGTGCAGGTCCCCGATCGCGCCGGGATCGCGGTGCTCGATCGACGTCAGCGCGTGCTCGCGGCGCGCGGGCTGGACCCGAGCGCGCCCGGCTCGGTGCCGGTGCTCGCGCCGATCACGGTCGAGCGGCGGACGATCGGCTTCGTGCGGGTCGTCAAATCGAGCGTGGTCGTCGAGCGGCTGCTCGCCGACTTCGCGCCCACCGTGTTGTGGACGAGCCTCGTTCTGATCGGTGCCGCGGCGCTCGCGGCGATCGTGATCGGGCGCGCGGTGGCGCACCCGATCGAGCGGCTGACCGCCTACGCCGAGCGCGCGGCCGAGGGCGACCTGCGCGTGGCCGCACCCGCCGCTCCGTACGGACGCGAGGTGAAGCTGCTCACCGCCGCGATCGAGCGGATGCGCCGCGAGCTCGAAGGCAGGCCTTTCGTGGAGACCTTCGCGGCCGATCTGGGCCACGAGCTGAAGAACCCGGTCGCCGCCATCCGGGCGAGCGCCGAGATCCTCGAGGACGGCGCGCTCGACGATCCCGAGCAGGCGCGTCGCTTCGTCGCGCGGATCGTCGAGTCGTCGAGCCGCGTCGAGAGCATCCTCGGCGACCTCCTGTCGCTCGCGCGCATCGAGGCGCGCGGCGTCGAGGACGGGCCCGTCGTGTCCCTCGACGCGGCCGTGGCCGACGGGGTTCCCGCGGAGCTGCGCGACCGGGTGACGTTGCAGATCGTGGAGCCGATGTCGGTCCGCGGCGACCGGAGCTGGCTCGCTCGGGCGGTCACCAACCTCGTGGAGAACGCCCTGACCCACGGAAGCGCCGAGCGACCCGTGACGATCACCGTCCGGCCCGAGCGGACCGAGGCCGTCGTCAGCGTGGTCTCGCAGGGAGCGGTGTCGCCGCACGTACGGGGTCGGATGTTCAAGCGGTTCGTGACCACGCGCGCCGGGCAGGGCGGCACGGGGCTGGGGCTCGCCATCGTCCGCGCGGTCGCAGAAGCCCACGGCGGACGGGTCGAGCTCGCGCGCAGTGGTCCTCCGGAGGTCGAGGTCCGCATGATCCTGCCGCAGGCGTGAGGCTCATCTTCACGAAACCTTCACGCATCCTCCCGGCTGGCTCCGGGTAATGACCCCACCTTATCGCCATGAGCGCTACGACTCCCGCTTCCGCGTCCTGCCCCTCCGTTCCCGGCCACGTCGCGATCCTCATGCACGGCAGCAGCCGATGGGCGGAAGAACGCGGCCTCTCGAGGCGAGACGGCTACGAGGCCGCGGCGCGGACCGCGCGCGAGGCCGTGCGCGTGCTTCAGCGCCGTGGCGTGGCGCACGTCACGTTGTTCGCTCCCGATCTCGCTGCGCGAAGCACGGAGGCGCCGGACGATCCGCTGACGCACGTCCTCGTGCGCCTGCTGAAGGAGGACACGTCGCTCCTGCGGGATCATGGGATGCGCGTACGCGCGATCGGTGATCTCGACGCACTGCCCACCGCCGCGCGTCGGGCCGTCGAGTCGTTGGTCGAGGCAACGCGCGATGGCAGCGGGATCACCGTGTGGCTCGCGCTCTCCTACGGCGCGCGGCGCGACCTCGCGGATGCGGTTCGCTCGCTCGCGGCACGGGTGCGAGTCGGGCTTCTCCTGCCGGAAGAGATCGACGAGTCGCTCGTGCGCAGCGCGATGACGACGGCCGACATGCCCGATGCCGACCTCGTCGTGCGCACCGGCGACGCGCCGCTCGGCGACTTCCTGCTGCTCGAAGCGGCGCGCGCGCACCTCTTCGGTACCGAGGTGGCCTGGCCCGACGTGGGTGCCGAGACCTTGCTCGAAGCGCTGTCCTGGTACGGCCGCCAGGTCGAGCGCGCGCTACGCCACGCGGCCTGACCGGGCCGTCGCCGATTCGAGGACGGTGCCGGGAGTAGACTGTCGTCCACCTTGCAGGGACCCCACATCGTTCCGAGCGCACGGCAGGACGTCCTCGTCACGGACGCAGTATCTGGGCAACCGAGGCGACTGACGCTCTACGGTGGGACGGCCTGGTTCAGCCCGCCGCCGCAGGTGTCGGAGACGACGATCCTCGGGCTGCGAGCCGTCAGCATGTCCGGACGCGCGCAATCGCTCTCGCCCAGTCAGCCGATCCAGCTCTTCGTCCCCGACAGTCTCGCGTACCGTCGCGAGGCGCTCGGCTCCGCCGTCGTCTCGCTGACCGCCGCGTCGATGGGCTCGCAGGACACGCACACGAGCTCCGAGTCCTCCCTGCTGCTCTCCGCGCACGCGGCCTTCGTCGACGACCCGCAGCGTCCCGGAACCGCTTGGCTCGGGCTGACCTTCGCGCTCGTCGGCCGCATCTACGCCGTCGGCTATCACCTCTCCGTGACGGTCTCACCCGACGCGGTGTGATCGCGCGCCCGCGCCGTGCGTCTTGAGGATGCGCACGGTCTCGACAATCGGTCCTTCCCATCGACGCCGATGCGCGCGATGCCTCCGCCCATGAAGCTCATCAACTCCGGGATCCTCGACTCCATCTGCGATGCCGTCGGCTCCACCCCGATGGTCCGACTCTCGCGCATCGGTCGCGACCTGCCGTGCGAGCTCGTCGCCAAGTGCGAGTTCATGAACCCGGGCGGCTCGGTCAAGGACCGCATCGGCGTCCGCATGTTGCTCGACGCGGAACGCGACGGGCGGATCAAGCCCGGCGACACGCTCATCGAGCCGACCTCGGGCAACACTGGCATCGGGCTCGCGCTCGCCGCTGCGGTCCGCGGCTACCGCGTGATCATCACGATGCCCGAGAAGATGAGCCAGGAGAAGCAGGTCGTCCTCGAGGCTTTCGGCGCGGAGATCATCCGCACGCCGACCGAGGCGGCATGGGACTCGCCCGAGAGCCACATCGGTGTCGCCCGAAGGCTGCGCGAGGTCATCCCACGGGCGCACATCCTCGATCAGTACGCCAACCCATCGAACCCGCTCGCGCACGAGGAGGGCACCGGCGCGGAGATCCTCGAGCAGACGGGCGGCAAGCTCGATGCGGTCGTGATGACGGCGGGCACGGGCGGCACGCTCACGGGCGTCGCGCGCACCATGCGCAAGCTGGCTCCGCACGTGAAGGTGATCGGCGTCGATCCGGAAGGCTCCATCCTCGCCGGGCCGGGCGAGATCCACACCTACAAGGTCGAAGGCATCGGCTACGACTTCATCCCCGACGTGCTCGACCGCGGCATCGTAGATCGCTGGATCAAGACCAACGATCGCGACTCGTTCCGCGTCGCCCGCCAGCTCATCCGACAAGAGGGACTGCTCGTCGGCGGCTCGAGCGGCGCCGCGGTCTGGGCGGCCATGGCGGTATGCCGCGAGATGAGCGCGGGCATGCGCGTGTGCGTCGTGCTCCCGGACTCCATCCGCAACTACCTGACGAAGTTCGCGAGCGACGCGTGGATGCGCCAGCACGGCTTCCTCCAGAGCGAGGTCGAGCTGGGCACGATGGGCGACGTGCTCCGCGCGCTGCCTCCACGCACGTTGGTGACCGTCCAGATCGATCAACCGCTCTCGGCCGCGACGGCGCTCTTCAGGGAGCACGGCATCTCGCAGCTGCCCGTCGTCGACCGCGGCAAGCTCGCGGGCATCCTGACGGAGCTCGATCTGCTGTCGCACCTGGTCGCGGGGCATGCGACGCCCGATACGCGCGTGGCCGAGCTGATGGTGCGTCGCGTCGCCACCGTGCCCGTCCACGCGGACGCGGGAGAGCTTCCCGCGATCTTCGAGCGCGGAGAGGTCGCGCTGGTGGTGGACGCCGACAAGACGCCTCTCGGCATCGTCACGAAGATGGATCTGATCGAGCTCCTGACCGCGCGACGGGCGCGGCCGCTCGAGGGAGCTCGGGACCGGGCGTGACCGCGGACGAGCGGCCCTGCGTTCACCTGGTGGACGCGACGTTCGAGCTGTTCCGCGCGTACTTCTCGCATCCTTCGCTGCGCGCGCCCGACGGCCGCGAGGTCGGCGCCGTGCGCGGCGTGATGATGACGCTCGCGTTCCTCTTGCGCGACGAGGGTGCGACGCACGTCGCTTGCGCGACCGACCACGTGGTGCGCTCGTTCCGCAACGACCTCTTCGCCGGCTACAAGACCGAAGAGGGAGTCGATCCGGCGCTGCTCGATCAGTTCCCGATCGTCGAGCGCGCCATGCGCGCGATGGGGCTCGTCGTGTGGCCGATGGTCGAGCTCGAGGCCGACGACGGGCTCGCGTCGGGCGCGGCGAGGTTCGCCGATGCGGCGCGACAGGTGATCCTCGCGACGCCCGACAAGGACCTCGCGCAGTGCGTGCGCGGCGACCACGTCGTGATGGTCGATCGCATGCGGAAGAAGACGCTCGACGAGGACGGCGTGCGCGCGAAGTTCGGCGTGTCGCCGGCGTCGATCCCCGACTGGCTGGCGCTCGTGGGCGACGACTCCGACGGCTACCCGGGGCTGCCCGGTTGGGGGGCACGCTCGGCCGCGACGGTGGTGGATGCCCACGGGACGATCGAGGCGATCCCCGACGATCCGACCGATTGGAAGGCGCGACCTCGTGGCGCCGACAAGCTCGCCGCCACGCTCCGCGAGCGACGCGACGAAGCGCTCCTCTACAAGAAGCTCGCGACCTTGCGGCTCGACGCGCCCATTCGCGAGACGCTCGACGATCTGCGCTGGCGCGGACCGACGGACGATCTGCCTCGTCTGTGCGCCGAGCTCGGGATCCAAGGCGTCCGCGAACGACTCCCGGGACAGGACCGACGTGCGTGACTCCGCGAGATCCTCGGCCTCGTGAGCGCGCAGCTCCCTTTCGTCGAATCGCCTGAAAAACCAGGCATTCCATACGGTTTCGCGCTCACCGGCGGCGTTGTCGTGCGCGCGCCCGATCGAGCGCGGACAGCACACGCGGCGACGTCCGGAGCGCGTCGAGCTGAAGGTTCGGGTCGACGGCCAGGGCGGCGGTGAACGCTTGCTCCGCCAGATCCTCGCGCTCGAGCGCGACGTACGCCGTTGCGAGCTCGCGGTGGATCGTCACGACCTGCACGGCATTGAGGCTGCCCTGACCCAGCAACCGGTTGGCGAGCGCGACGGCTTCCACGTAGCGACCCCGCCTCACGAGGCCGAGCAGCTGGGGGATCTCCGAGTCGATTCGCTGCTGCAGCTCTCGCGTTCGACCGTCGCCTTCGGGTTGGCCGCGCGCGCCTGCGACGAGCTGGCGCCCGTCGCGCGAGAGCACCAGATCGGTGACGGGGATGAGCAGGATGTCTCCGCGCCCCGCGCGGATGGCGGTTCGCGGCAGGCCGTTGTAGCGACGCAGGACCTGCAGGTGCTCGCGACCGCCGAGCATGCGCACGGCGATGTCGATGAGCCGCTCGTTGGCTCCGGCGACGTAACGCAGCTGGTACGGGATGACGATCTCGGCGCCCACGGTCGGCGTCATCGCGGGCCTGCTGCCGTTGAGCTGGGCGAGGAACTCGGCGCGTCTCGGGTCGCCCAGATAGCGCTCCGCGATTCCCGACCACGTCTCGTTCTCCGTGACGCGGTGATAGCGGATGGTCGGGATCTCGAGCGTCAGACCGACCACGATGGCGCTGCCGCCTTCGCGCACGAGCCCGTTGGCGAGCACGAGCACGAGCTCGCGGTTCGTGTCGCCGTAGTAACGCTGCGCGATGGACGCGAGCGTCTCGCCGGGGCGCACCGTGTGATGGAAGACGTCCCCGTCGGCGCGTACGCGCGCCGCTCCGCCTGCGGAGAACGCGACGATGGCTGCGAACGTCGCGATGCCGCGCAGCGCGCTCACGGCGTGGGCGTCTCCGGTGGTCTGCGATTGGCGCCCGCCGCTGCGCGCAACGTGATCGACAGCTCTTCCACCCGGCCGCGCTGGATCCGAACCGTGCGCGTCTCGGTTCGGTAGTACGGGTTCTGCACCTTCACGTAGTGGAGCCCGGCGGACAGCGGGATGCGCCTGCCGATCGGGGTCGTCTCGACGAACTGCCCATCGATGTAGACGTCGGCCCACGGATCCACGACCACGCGCAGGTGGCCGGCGCCGCGCGGCACGACCGACGCGCTCGGCTCCGCACCCACGCTCGCCTCGTCATCCGAGAAGCGACCGTGCGCGACCTGGATCACGCCGCCCACGATGATCGCGATCAGCAACAACGCTCCGTGCGCCATCGCAACCGAGCGCACGAGCCCGCGATCGACGTTCGCGCTGCGCACGGCTCGGGGCGCGCCTGCCGCGAGGATCTCGTCGGCCTCGCTGTCGGTCAGCACCCCGACCTCGCGCAGGTACATCACGAGGCGGGCGGAGTAGTTGATGGGCACGCGCGGCGAGAGGAACTCCTGAAGGTCGTCGATGAGCCCCTGCGTCGTCGGGTACCGGTTGACCGGCAGCTTCTCCATGCATCGAGCGAGGATGCGCTCGAGGGCACGCGGGACCGACGGGTTCAGCTTCCTCGGCGGCGTGTACCGGTCGAGGCGGATCTTCTGCATGACCGTGCGCGCGTCGTCTTCGACGAACGGCTTGCGACCGGTCACCATCTGGTAGAGCACGATCCCGAGCGAGAAGAGGTCGCTCCGATAGTCGAGCTTGTCGCCGAGGATCTGCTCCGGGCTCATGTAGCTCGGCGTCCCGAGACCCGTGCCCGTCTCGGTCAGATCGGAGAGCGTGTCGTCGCGCGCGATGCCGAAGTCCATCAGCTTCACCTCGCCGCGGCGTGAGACCATGATGTTCGCCGGTTTGATGTCGCGATGGATGATCCCGCGGAAGTGCGCGTAGTCGAGGGCACGCGCGATCTGCAGCCCGATGATGGCGGCGACCTCGACGGGCAGGCGCGGCGTGCGTTCGAGGAGATCGTACAGGTCGATCCCCTGCACGTACTCCATCACGATGTACATCGTGCCGCGCTCTTTGATGAAGTCGTGGACGTGCAGGATGTTCTCGTGCTGAAGCGCGGCCATGAAGAGGGCCTCGCGCTCGAAGCGCTTCGCGAACTGCGAGTCCATCGCGATCGAAGGCTTCAACGCCTTGATCGCGATCAGGCGTTCGAGCGGCTCCTGCATCGCCTTGTAGACGATGGCCATGCCGCCGCTTCCGATCTCGCCGAGGATCCGGCAGTTCCCGATACGGTCCACCACGTCGCCGACAGACTACACCGGCGCAGGACGTTCGGGAGCACACGCCCTTGTCGAGGCGACACACACCGTCGATCGTGTCCCGTATAGAATGGCGCCGGTGACGCTCGTTCCGTACGCCGACGCACCCGACGACGTGGTCGTCCAGGGTTGCGCCAACGGCGACTCAGAAGCCGAGGAAGCTCTTCGCATCCGCCACGGCATCGCCGTCCGCGCGGTCGTGCTCCGTGCGCTCGCCGAGACCGATGCCGACGTGGCCGCCGGGGTGGACCGCTACGTGTCCGACTTCTGGAAATCGCTCGGTCGCTCGCGCGCAGCGCCTCTGCGTCTGTGGGGTGGGCGGTCGCGGCTGCGCACCTTCCTCTGCCAGCTGGCGCGCCAGGAGACCGCGACCGCCGTCAAACGCCGCCGCCAGACCGAGACGACCGCGCACGGCATCGAGCCCCCGACGCGCCAGACCGCGATGGACCAGACGCTGGACCCGGAGCTGTCGGAGCGTCTGGCGCGCCTGTGGACCGCCCTCGAACGGTTGCCTCCACACGTCGGCGCGATGGTTCGTCTCCGCATGCGCGGGCTGCGTCGCTCCGAGATCGCCGCGGCGCTCGGTCTGCCTACCGCTTCCGTGCAGAAGACCCTCGAGCAGGCCGCGAGCCGCGTCCGAGCCGCGCTGCTCGGCCCCGGCGGGAGCGCGCCTGCGGGTCCGGACGTCATCGCGCTGCTCATGGACGTCGCCAACCCGGGTGACCGCGTGCGCGCCGCGCTCATCGCCGCGCGCGACGTCGCCTACGCCGAGTACCGCAAGAACGCTCAGCGCATCTGGAGCACGGCCTCGCAATCGGTGCTCGCGCTCGAGCCGCCGAGCTCGCCGCTCTGCCTCGACGACGTCAACGTCGCGGCGTTCGTGGACGGCACCCTGCGCGGCGCCGAGCGCGCGCGCGCCGAAGGGCACGTCAGCACGTGCCGCCGTTGCGTCGACCAGGTCTCGTCGCTCCGCAACGACCTCGCGGTCCTCGATCGGACCCCTGCACCGGCCCGTCACGACGAGGACGCGGCGCGCATCTTCCTCGCCGTCGTGTGCATCCAGAGCGGACACCACGAGCTCGCGCGCCATCTGCTCCAGGGCTCCGCGCAACGCGGGGCGCTCGCGAGCTCCGCCCGGACGCTCTCGCGTCTCGCGTCGCTCTGCCTGATGACGCCTCGGCCGCTCGATGCGCGCGACGTGTCCACGACGAAGCCGCCGTCGGCTCCGCCGGTGCCGATCGACGACGACGTGAGGCAAGCGTTCAGCCGCGCCGCCGCGCTCGCGCCCGAGGACGATGGGCTCCTTCGCCAGACGTCCGAGATCAACCTGGACGCCGTGATGGCGGAGTCGTTGCCGGTCGCGCGATCGGGTGCGCTCGTGCCCGCGCCGACCTCCCGGACGCCCGACCACGACACGCTGCTCGACGCCGCTTCCTACATGTTGCAGGGCGACTTCCCGGCCGCATCCATCCGGCTCGCATCCGCCGACGGCCCCGCGCGAGATCGTCTGCAGGTGCTCCTGGCCGCGATGAGCGGCGACCGCGACTCGGCCGCGTTCCTCGCCGCGTGCGGGCGAGAGCGCGATCCGCACGACGAGGCGCTTCTCGCCGACGAGGACGCCATCGGCGCCGTGAGCGACGACGAGCGCTTGCCCGACGAGGTCTTCCGCGAGCGGCTCCTCGACGTGCTCGCGTCGATCGCGCGCTCGGTCGCGTTCTTCGCATCGCGCTGACACGGTGGAAAAGCCGACGGCCGGCCCTCGAGAGGACCGGCCGTGAGCGCGACCTGATCGGAGCTGATGGACTAGCGCGACGCGACTGCCGTGCCGCGCGAGCTGAAGAGCACGGTCTCCGCGCCGACGCCGGGGCCCGTGGACATCGTGAAGTCCTGGCGGCCACGCGCCGAGGAGGCGATGCCGGCCTGGATGCGGCGCGCGAGCTCACCGACGCGGATCTGACCGCGGCTCTGCTCGACGGCTTCCTTCATGTAGTGCGAGAGGTAGCCGCCGTCGTTGAACTCGGGGGCCACGTAGCTGAGCTGGTGCTCGTTCGACGCGTTGAAGCTGATGGTGTTGGGAACCTGTGCGAGGTCGTGCGCGAAGCCACCCGAGTAGCAGGTGTCGAGCGCGACGAGGTCGCGACCGCGGCCACCACGGAGCATCTGCGCGAAGGTGTCGTCGAGGATGGCGCCGTCGACGAAGTTGATCTCCTCGTCCATGCCGTCGGGCTCGCCACCCATGCGCGCAGGCGTCTGGTTGCCGTGGCCCGAGAAGAAGAACACGAAGAGGTCGTCGCCATCGGCACGCGCGTTCATCGCGCGGATGGCAGCCTGGACGCGAGCGACGGTGACCTCGCTGTCGGTCAGGACCATCGCGTCGTTCGGGTGCATGACGCCCGCGTTGACGAAGGCGCGCTGCATCTCGCGCGCGTCGTCGGCGCAGTGCGGCAGGTCGTTGGACGACGGGTAGTCGGTGATGCCGGCGAAGACGCCGTAGATGCGAACGCGACCGTCACCGGGGCCGGGGTCGACCGGAACCGTCGGGGTGGTCGGCAGGGTGGGGAGGCCGGGCTGCGTGGGAGCCTGCGGGAATCCAGGCACCTGCGGGAAGCCGGGGATCTGCGGGATGAGCGTCGCCGGGCCCGTGATGTTGGGCAGGCCGGGGATCTGCGGGAAGCCCGGGATCTGCGGGATCATGGGCAGGTTCGGCATCCCGGGCAGAGGGCTCGTGGCACCGGGCGTCAGCACGGCGACGCCGGGGGCGGGCGTGGCCCACGGGCCCGTCGTGCCCGGACGCGCGGTCGGAGCGGTCGGGGTGATGGGCGTGATGCTCACGCCAGGCAGACCCTGCACACCGGGGAACGTCTGCCCGCCGACGGTCACACCAGGCGTGGTCGGGGTCAGCGTGATGACGTTCGGGCCGACCTGGATGGTGACCGGCTGATTGGGGACCGGGGTCAAGGTCGCCTGGGCCGAGGCAGCAGCGGGCGCCCCCGCGAGAGCAGCCGCCACGATGAGCGACGCAGTGCGAGAAGTGGTGCGGGGTGCCTTCATGGATGCCTCCTGTGCTCGTTGCGAGCGACATCCTTCCTATTAGCGAGGGTCGTGCCGTTTCTCGGAAACACGTTTTCCCGCAGATCTCTGGGACTCTGGAGGCCGATCCGAGAACGGCGCGACACCTTCGCGTGCGCCGAGCGTGCGTAACACCCCCCTGTTACGTCACGCTGTTACGCACGAGCGCAACATGTTGCGCTGGGCGCGGGTCACAGCCTGGCCTGTGGTAGAAACGCGAACGTGGCGACGGCGCTTACGTCGGGACGGTCCGCGACAACGGCAGCACTGCTCGCGCTCGGTGTCGCGGCGTGCACGCCCCAAGGAGACCCGGCCCTCGGCAGTGGCTTTCGAGACGACTTCGAGCGTGCACAGCTCGGCACCGCGTGGCGGAGCACCGGCGGCCCGTGGGAGATCCGCAACGGCAAGCTCCACGTTCGTGGTGCGCGCAACAAGCCGCTGTGGCTCCGACGCGTGTTGCCGCGCTCCGTTCGGATCGAGGTCGATGTCCAGAGCGATTCCGACGACGGCGATATCAAGGTCGAGGTGTTCGGCGACGGGGTGTCGCGCGCCGAGCAGGCGTCCTATCGCGCCACGAGCTACGTGCTCGTGCACGGCGGATGGTCGAACACGGTGAGCATCATCGCCCGCATGGACGAGCACGGTAACGATCGTCGCGAGCGCCGCGGATCGCCCGTCGAGCGCGGACGCAGGTATCGCTGGGTGATCGAGCGCAGGCCGGGATCGAACGCGCTCACGTGGGCGATCGATGGGCAACCGTTCTTGCGCATCGACGACGGCGACCCGCTCTTCGGCGCCGGCCACGACCACTTCGCGTTCAACAACTGGGAGACCGAGCTCTGGTTCGACAATCTCGTCGTCCGCCCCCTTCGCTGACCGTTCGCCGTGGACTCGAAAGAGCAAGAAGCAGCGCTCGATGAGGTGGACCGCAGGATCGAGCGGTTGAGAGCGTCGTACGACCAGTACTTCATGGGGCTCGAGCGACTCGTGCCCTCCGACGCGCGGCGCGACGTGGACCGGCGCATTCGGGTTCTGCGGACCGAGAACATCCGCAACACGGCGACGCGGTTCCGCTTTCAGCAGCTCGTGCAGCGTTTCGTCACGTACACGGGCTACTGGGACCGCGTCACGCGTCAGATCGAAGAGGGCACCTTCAAGCGCGACGTGGACCGCGCGCGGCGCCGGTCCGGCGCGGCGGCGGCGCCCCAGCGTGCGGTCGAGATCGATCTCGACTTCGACGTCGAGCTCGAGGTAGCCGGTGAAGGCGACGATCTCGATGCCGCGATCAACCGTGCGATTCGAGACGCCGAAGAAGAAGAGCAACGCCTCAGCTTGACCTCGGTGGTGCCCGAGCCACCCTCGCCGCCCCCCGCGCCTGCGCCGCCTCCCGTGCCGCGCGACGCGGGTATTCGGGCGGCGGTCTTCACGGACGAGGACTTCGCCGCGATCGACTCGGCGTTCGACAGCCTGCTCCGCGAGTCCTTGCCTCCCGCCGTCGCAACGCGCGCGCCGCGCCCGGGCGCAGCTCCCGACACGGCGTCGCCGAGCACCGGAACGCAGGCGAGTCCGCAAGGCGGCGCTCCGCTGACGGACACCACCGCGCGCAAGCCTTCTGCGCGTTTCTCGCGTCCGAAGGAGCTCGACGCCGCACCGACCGCGCCGGCCGCCCCGATTCCCGTTCGACCCGCAACGCCGGCTGCTGCCCCACCCGCGCCCGCGGTGCGCGCCGCCCCCCCCGCGGCCCCAGCGAGCCCCCTTCGCGCGGCCAGCCTTCTCGACGACGACGACGGCCCGTCGGAGGGACCGGCCACCGACAAGACCACGCGTCCCGCGCTCACGCCCGCGTCCCCGGCGCCAGCCGCACGCCCGAACCCGGTCCCCATCGCTCCGCAGTCGAACGCGGCACGCCCGGCCGCGCCGCAGCGCCCGAGCCCGTCCACCGCGGTGAGACCACCCGCGGCGGCGTCGCGCCCTGCCGGCAGCGGAGCCTCGGTCGACGACGAGACGCGCCGCGTGTACGCGCGTTACGTCGAGATGCGCCGCGCCTGCAACGAGCCGACCGACAACGTCCGCATCGAATCGCTCGCGAAGAACCTCGAGGCAATCCGCCAGAAGCACGGTGGCCGCGACATCGGCTTCGAGGTCGTGGTCAAGGACGGCCGCGCGGCGATCAAGCCCGTGAAACGCTGAGGTCGATCGACACGACGGGTCGGTTGTATCCTCGGATCGCGGTGATGGCTCACCAGCGCGGTTCTTCTTGACGCGGATCGAACGGGAGATCCGTCCATGACGTCGGACCTACGCACGCTCTCGCTCCATCTCGCCGAGTGCACCGAGCTCGAAGCGGAATCGTTCCGCGGTGCCGTCGCGCTGCTGCCGTGTGGCGCTCTCGAGGGACACGGCCCTCACCTGCCGGTGGCTGCGGGGATCCTCATCGCACGTGCGGCTGCCGAGAGAGCGGCAGCGAAGCTGGACGAGGAAGATTGGTCGTCGATGGTCTTGCCCACGACCACCTACTCGACGGCGGGCGCTTTGCGTCTCGCTCCAGAGACCGCGATCGCGGTGGTGCGCGACGTGTGCCTCGCAACGCGTCGCTGGGGGATGGGCGGTGTCGTGTTGTGCAGCGTGACGCGCGAGCCGGAGCACGTCGCGTGTCTCCGGGAGGCTGCGCGGCTCGCCACTCAAGCCGGCGTGGAGACCGCGTTTCCCGACATCAGCCACAACCCCTACGCCGCGCTGCTGGGGCTCGACGCGCGCGCCCCGTCGCGTCGGGGCGGGCGATTGGAGACGGCGCTGATGATGGCCGTTCGACCGAGCGAGATTCGCGCGCGGATGATGACGAGCGACGCCGCAGCGGCAACGGTCGAAGAGGGCAGGCTCCTGTTGGCGAGCCTCGTCGGAATCTTCGCCAACGCGGCGATCGATCTGCTCGAAGGGGGACGTACGCGCCGCGGCCTCGCTTCGGCTGCGCCCTGATCCACGCAGCTCGGCACACAAGCGCGTCGCTCAGTTCAAGTACTTGGGCTTCGGCGGCAGGCTGTCGCCGTCGTCGTCGTCGTCGTCGTCATCGTCGTCGCGTCCGCCACGGATCACGCGAAGACCGCGCGGGCTCCCACCGGGCGGCGGGCGTCCGCGGGTCTTGGCCTTCGGCGTGCGCCAACGCGAGGGTCGCCACTTGCCGGTGACCAACAGCCACCCGGCGATCGAGCCCGCGATGGACGCGAGCAACGACGTCAAGGTCGTCTGCATCGCGAGCACCATCAGCGCCGTGATGATCAGGCCGATGCGTACGATCCAGCGGCCGCGTACCGGGATGAAGAACAGCAGGTAGATCGTCCGGTCCGGGTACACGGTGCTCCAGGCGGCGCTCAGCCCGAAGACGATCCCGAGCGGACCTGCGGTCGGTCCGCAGAGCGCGGCCAGGGTCGAGCCCGGCGGCGACACGAGCAGGATCGGCACGGCGACCAACGCGCCGATGGCGGACAACAGCAGCACCCACACGCAGAAGCGAAGGAAAGCGCGCGTGCCCCACCGCGCTTCGAGATCGCCCGCGAGAAACCAGACGAAGATGCTCTCGAGCACGAGGGACAGCGGCTCGTTGACGAACACGTGCGTGACGAGTCGCCACGGCTCGAGCCCGATCGTCGTAAGCAGGGGATCGAGCGTCAGCTTCATCGCCCACGGCGCGCGGATCCACAGCGCCGATACCAGCCAGGCGAGGTAACCGACCCAGACGACTCCGAGCAGGATGCGCGCGCCCTTGCCGAAAGGAGGCAGGACGATCGGTCCGCGCTGGTAGGGCTCGGCGGTCATCGCGCTGCAACCTTAGCCGAGCACGCGCATCGAGCCACGCCGCGTCGCCTTCGGGTCGACCGAGTCACCACGTGCGCGAGCAGCCCGCGCGTTGACACGAGGGGACGCGAGCGATATGGCGCCGCCGTGAAGGCCGAGCCGCGGGTCGGCGGCGCTGCCTCCGACGAGCGGGGTACGCGGCGCGAGGAGCCGGAGCGAGCGCGGTCGCGATGCGCTCGGTGCGGTGCCGCGCTCGACCCGATCCGTGCGGGAGCCGTGCTCCTGTTGGACTCTGGGTTCGTCTATTACTGCAGCCCGACGTGCAAGGCCGAGCACGTCCGTGCGGGCGACGTGGACGTCGCGCGCACCCTCGACGCAGGAGCCGGCGGCGGCGGCGAGATCGGAGAGCTCCGCCGCGGCACGCCGGCATCCGAGCCTCGAGGCCCCGCGCTCGCCGAGGGGAGCGGGCGAGCCGACGAACGCGCGCTCGGCCTCTCGGGGATCGAGGACAGCGAGCGTCCGCGCTCGCGAGGCACCGGCGAGCCGCGTGCTCGGCTGCTCGTCGGAGCCTCGATCGCGGGCTTGATCGGCCTGGGTACCGCGTTGACGGCCTCGCAGGGCACGTGGGCCGCGATGGTCTCCGCGCTGGCCTCCTCCGTGGTCGTCGTCGAGACGGCTCGGCGGACCGCCGCCCAACGAGCACACGTGGGCTGGCTCGCGTGGCTGCTGACGTTGTTCGGCGCTCCGTTGCTCGCGGTCTCGGGCTTGCTCGCGATCGCGGCGGGCCACGATGGGCGAGCGGCGCTCGCGGCGGCCGCCATCGCGGCGCTCGCGCAGCTCCTGGCCGCCGTGCTCGAGCGAAGGAGCGTCGCGCCCGTGGACGACGCGATCGCGCGGCTGCTCTCGCCGTTGCCGCGGCGGGTACGAGTCCCGGGCGACCTCGCTGCCGACGGCGTGTCGATGACGACCGCCCAGATCGACGCAGACCGCGTCCGCAGTGGTGAGGAGGTGCTCGTCATCGCCGGCGAGGTCGTTCCGGTCGACGGTGTCGTGCGCACGGGCGAAGCACGCGTGTCGTTGCACGCCAGCGCCGCGGAGCCATCGCGTCGAGCGCAGGGCGATCCGATCCTGGCTGGTGCGCGCGTGGTCGAGGGCGCGCTGCGCGTACGAGCGACCCGCGCGGGCGCCGAGCGCGCGCTCGTCCGCGTCGCACGGTTCGGTGAAGGTGATGCCCCGGACGCCGCACCCCTCGCGAGGCTCGCCCACGCCGTCACGCGCTACGGGGCCATCTCGCTGTTCGCTGCCTCGATCGGCGCAGTGATCGCGTTCGCGCCGATGGGGGCCAACGGTGCGCTCGAAGTGGCGGCGGCGATGCTGCTCGCCGCGCCGCTCACGTCGTTCCGCCGCGCGACGGAGGGCCCCATCGTGGCGGGCGCATGTGCGGCGGGCCTTCGCGGCATCGTCTTCCACGATCCGCGCGCGCTCGAGCGCGCGGCGCGCGCGACCGTGTTCGCGCTCGGGTCGCGCGGCACGATCACGTCGGGTCGGCCCGAGGTGGTCGAGACCGTCGAGCTCGACGGGCGCGTGGTGGAGCTGTTGCCTCTCGCGATGGCCGCCGAGAGCGCGGCCGAGGCACACCCGATCGCGCTTGGCGTCTTGCGCTTCGGCGAGTCACTCCGGCTCTCACCCGAGAGCGTCCGAAGAGCGGTGTTCGTGCCTGGCCGCGGCGTCACCGCGCTCGCGCCGGGTGGCGAAACCTTCGTGGTCGGCAACCGACAGCTGCTCCTCGACGAAGGAGTCTCCGTCGCGCTGGCCGACGACGAAGCCAAGAAGGCCGAGAGCCGCGGGCGAACCGTCGTCTTCGTCGGTCTCGGCGGCAGTGTGAAGGCGATCTTGTTGCTCGAGGACACGGTGCGGCCCGGAGCACGCGCGGCAGTGCAGCGACTCATCGACATGCGCATCGAGAGCGTGTTGCTCGCGGGAGGCAGCCGCGGGACCACCGAAGCGCTCGGGCGCGAGCTCGACATCGATCACGTGAAAGCGGACATGACTCCCGACGAGCGCGGCGCCGAGGTCCGCCGCCTTCGCGAGACGGGAGGCGTCGTCGCGTTCGCAGGCAGGCCCGGTCGCGACGACGCTGCGCTCGCGGCCGCCGACGTGCCCATCGTCCTCGGCGCCGCCGGCGGCCCGGCCGGAGAGCGTGCCATCGCCCTCGCGACGGAGGACCTGCGTGACGCCGCCGCGTCGTTGTGGATCGCGCGCGCGGCCCGTGAGACCGCACGGCGTACGGCGGCGGTCGTCGCTGCCCTCCTCACGCTCGGGGTCCTCCTTCCGATCGTCGTCCACATCCTGGCGCCTGGCGTCCCGACCTATCTCCTCGCGCCCTTCGTCGGCCTCGCCGCATTCGCCTTCGGCTCCCCAGCGGGAGCCCGCCTCCTTCGCCGCATCGACCTCCGCATCCCCATCCGTTGAGCTCTGCGTCACTTCGCGATCGGGTACGCGCGCGCAGGAGGCCGGTCGCGCCAACCGATCGCCCACGCGGTCGTTCCGGCGACCACGCTCGCGCCGGCTGTCGCGCAGGGCACCTGCATCACGTCGCGGCGGTCCGCGGGGTCGAACGTCGCGAGCGTATAGAGGTCCTCGGCCCCGAACAGATGGAGCGACTCGTGCGCGAGCGTGTACGACAGCGGGCCGGTCGCCGTCCCTGCGAACACGAACGCAACCTCCGCATCCCGGTCCCAGAAGCTCGACTCGGACATCGCGAAGTCGCGCGCGCGCAGCTCGAACGGGAACGCGGCCACGAAGGCCACCGAGTGGTAGCCCTGGGTCCGGAACGAGGTCGCGATCTCGTCGAGCGTCGCGCCGAGCGCCTCGGCGGCCGCCCGCCTGACCTCGCGATCGAGCGCCGAGACCGTCTCCGGCGCGAAGCGGTCGTACGCGTCGGTGTCGAGCTCGGGCAGCGTCACCTCCGCCCGCGTCGCGTCGAGCGTCACGAGATCGATCGAAAGATCGTCGACCCCATATCGTCGCGCTTCCCGCAGCAAGAGCGCCCTCGACTGGCTCGCGCTCGTCGCGAGGCGCGCCCGGCGCACGCGCGTCCACGAGCGCTTCTGCGTGTCCACGAGCACGGTCACGAGCGCCACGCGTCCGCGTAACGACGGCGCGCTCCCTTGGCCGCGCAACGCACCCGAGTAGCTCGCCGCGACGCGCTCCGCGCCTCGCGCCGATCGCGGGCTCGCGCAGTAACCGCGCAACGCGCGGACACGCTCGCCTTCGGGCTCGCCCACGATCTCCGCAGGCTCTCCGTCGCGGCCGCGCAGCTCCGCGACCGCACCCCCGACAGGCGCGGGAGCCACGCAACCATCGAGCGAGACGCACGACGCGCAGACCGCGACCGCCGCCAACGCGAGCCATTCGAGACGCATCACGCGAACTGACGCGCTCGCGGCCTCGCGTATTCGGACCTGGCTGGCGAGGGGCTCGGCTCGCCCCCCGCGGCCCCGCGCCGTAGTGGGGCTCGACCGCCGCCCACGACCGCTCGTCGAAAGACGAGCCCCGCCGCGCGAGACCGGGCTACTCGGTGAACGCCCAGAACGCGAGCAACGCGGAGACGACCGACAGCAAGATGCCGCTCGAGATGTGGATGCTCGCGTAGAGCCGCCGTCGCGCGGCAGCCGCTTTCGGATCCCCGACGGGCCCTTTCGGTCCGACCGCCAAGAGCGTTCCGAAGATGGCCGACGTGGCCGACCCGAACACGGCGAGCACCGCGAGGATCTTCAGAAAAGGCACGCCGGCCGACGTAGCAGGGACGGTTGATTGCAGCCAATCGGAACCCGCGATCGTCGACGGGCGACCCGTTCGTTGCGATGGGTCGCTCGATCGTGTTGACGCGCGAGTTTCCGCTTGCTTAGTATCCGCCCGTCGCTGACGCCGACACCCCGTCCCTGACGGGGCCCGCCTGGGCACGAGCCCATGGTGGTTCCAAGGGGGGCCGCGATTCTGGCCTCACGCGAGGAAGGAATCTCTCGGCGGAGTCGGCGTACATTCCCACCAGCGAACGCAACAGGAGGCGAGATGAAGGGCGAAGTTCGAAGCTCCACCACGGTTTGGATCATCACGTTGCTCACGTGTGGCCTGTACGGTCTCTACATGGTCTACCTCTGGGCCAACGAGCTGAAGAACTACCTCGGCAAGGAGGACATCAACCCGGTCGTGGAGGCCATCATCGCGTACTTCTGTGCTCCCTTCGCGATCTACCGGCTCGCGGGGCACCTGCACGAGGCCCAGACCCGTGCGGGCTGCGCGGGGCCCGAGCCGCAGGGCACGAAGCTCGCGATCATGTCGCTGATCTGCAGCCTGGGCTTCAAGATGTTCCAGGACGAGATCAACAAGGTGTGGGAGTCGGGCGGCGGAGCGCCGGCGACCTTCTGATCCCACGACGCGCTGCCCGCGCTCGCGCGCGAGCGGTGCTACGGTCGAGCCCGGTCGGTCCCTTCGGGGTGCCGAGCCGGGCTCGATTGTTTTGGGACGTCGATGCGCCAACCTTCCGGAGCGAGCCAAGCGTGTCCGACCCCGCCGCGAGCGCACTGGTGACTACGTCCAACGCGACGCCCGTCGCCGTGGACGCCGCGGCCGCGCCCGTCGGAGGCACGACGCCCTCTTCGAGCCCGGAGCCGCCGATCACCGGGGCCGTGCTCGCCAAACGCGCGGGCTTCGCGGTCCTGCTCGGGGCGCTGTTGGCCGCCTTCGTGATCTGGGGGCCGGCAGTCTGTCCGGTCCGCAACAGCGTCGGGGTCCCGTGTCCCGGTTGCGGCCTGACCCGCGCGACCATGGCGCTGCTCGAGGGCGACTTCCACGCGGCGCTCCACTTCCATCCGCTCGTGTGGCTGATGCTCCCGATCTTCGTCGTGATGGTGATCGAGGAGGTCTACATCTTCGTCCGCCGCGACCGGCTCACGCTGCTCGCGCGCATACCGACGATCATCTGGTGGCCGGTCGGCGTCACGATCCTGGTCGTATGGATCGCCCGATTTTTCGGGGCATTCGGCGGACCCGTGGATCCACCCGACTTCGGGCGCAGCTGGCTCGGTATGCTCATCCACTGGCTGGCGGGCTGAGCACCAGCTCATCGACGAGAGGGACGCAATGCCTGGTGAAGATCGACAGGGGATCGTCGTGGCGATCCTGACGCTCGTGACGTGCGGCATCTACGGCTTCTACTGGCAGTGGGTCACGACCAAGGAGCTCGCGAACGCGCTCGGTCGCGACGATCTCTCGCCCGGCAAAGACCTGCTCATCACGATCCTCACGTGCGGCATGTGGAGCATCTACGTGCTCTATCGGAACGCCGAGGTCGTGGCCGAAGGCAAACGTCGCTACGGCGTCAACGCCGAGAGCAAGGGCACGATCATCCTCATCCTGACGTTCATCGCCGTCTTCAACGGCATCACCGCGCTCGTCGGCCCGGTGATCCTGCAGGAAGAGCTCAACGCCCTCTGGAAGCTCATGCGCGCGAGCGGCGGCACGCCTCCGGGCGACGCGCTGCAGACCACCGTGTGAGCCGCGCGAGCTGGTACTCTCCTCGGCAGTCAGCATCACCGCCGAGGAGGTCGTCCATGCGCAGCTCGTCGTGGGTCATCGGGTCCTTGCTCGCCGTCGTCGTCGCCGGGTTCGCAAGCCAGGCTCGCGCCGACCACTACGGTCTCGACGTCACCGTGCGAAACGGTTACCCGGGCCTCATCGCGGTCACGGTGACCGCGTACGAGAACGGGTTCGTCGACGTACCTCGTGGGACGGTGCTCACCGACGGGTCCCACCAGAATCAGGACCTCGCGATGGGCGTCGAGATCCGTCGCGAGATGCGCGCCGGCGAGCGGGTCACGGTCACGATGCCCGCGTTCTGTCTCCACCAGGAGCGCCCGGCGCTCGCAACGGGCGTGCGCCTGCGCCGCGCGGGCATGGCGCAGCAAGCGCTCTCGCCCATCCTGCGCAACTTCGAGAAGCGTTACCTCGCCGCGAAGGCGGGACGCGAGGCGATCGTGTCCGAGACGCAGCACGCCGTCTGGACCGAGATCCGACGGCCGCGTCCGGGCTGGTCCTTCACACGGTGACGCCCTCGCGTACCGCCACGCGGCGGTGCGCGAAGCCGGTCAACCGGGTGAGGTGCCGGTCGCCACGCGTTGGCCGGCCCTGCGCCAACCCTCGATCCCAGCCGGCATCACGAAGACCTGCGTGTATCCGAGCGCGACAGCCTGCCGCGCGGCCCGATGGCACGCGTGTCAATCCTCGTTCCAGCAATAGAACACGAGCGGCGTGTTGCGATCGCGCGGGAGCGCCGCGGCGTCGATGGCGCGGGAGTTCATCCGCAGGGCGCCTGGCACGTGGCCAGCCGCGTATTTCTCGGCGTTGTTGACGTCCACGACGACGAGCCGCTCACCGCGCGCGATCCGCCCGGCGACGTCGGCGACGGTCAGCTCCGCGAGCGGAGCCTCCGGCGTCTCCGATCCCGAGGGCGCCGACGGCGTGCGGTCGCCGCATCCGAGAGCGGTTCCGGCGAGCGCGCCCGCGAGCAGCAGCGACGCGACGAGCAGCGAACGTTGCATGACGAGTGTCCTATGAGGTCCGGCGTCGGCGCGCAAGCGCCAGGCCCACCACGAGAGCCGTGAGGGCCGCCCACGAGCCGAGCCCCTCGTCGCGCCGACCCGGCGCCGAGCAACCGCATCCGTCGTCGTCCTCCGCGGAGCCCGAGCCCGCGGCGTCGACGCGCGCGGCGTCTCCGGGCGTGACGGCGGCGTCCGTGACGACGCCTCCGTCTCCCGGCGGAGCGCCTCCATCTCCCGGCGGAGCGCCTCCATCTCCCGGCGGAGCGCCTCCATCTCCAGGTGGTGGCGGCGGCGGCGGCGGCCCGCCGGGCTCCGGCGGCGGTACCGTGGCGCAGTCGCCCAGCGAGTGCTCGAGCGCACCGAGCGTGGTGGCTCCCATCGGCCGCGTTCGCCCGCAGTAGTCGTCGAGCACGTCGGGGCGCGCGCTCGCGCGACCGACGAGCATCGCTGCGTCGCCGGCGAGCGAGAGATCGCCGCGCGAGGGTGCTCGATAGAGCGCGGTGAAGAACGCGTCGC
>JADZFZ010001018.1 GCA_020854145.1 Deltaproteobacteria bacterium
GGCGTCGGCGCGCCCGCGTCCTGAGCTGCTGCGGGCATCGCGATCGCCAGCGCGCTCGAGGTCGCCAGCACGCAGCCCGCTCCGAGAAACAGCACGACTCTCTTCACGTCACGCTCCGCTTCTTCGATCCGTCACCGATCCGCTCATCCACCCGTGGCCCTGCGGTCCTTCTGTTTCGCGGCCAGGAGTCGAGGGGCTGATCGAGACTGCACGTCACCGCAGATGTCGCTGCGGCCCCCGCCGGTGAATCGCGCGACCCGACCGCACGACCACACGGGCACACTTCACCCGACGAGCGGGCGCTTATGACTTTCGCCAGTCGCGTTGTCAACGCGAACGTGTCTTCGGATCCCGGTTGCCACCGTTGGGCTCGAGGGCTCGTGAGACGACGATGTCAGCGTGTGGACGCAGACCCCGTGGCCGACGCGAACCCCGCGGGCCGTGGTTCAACCGACATGCCACCCCGAATCGGGCCCACGGCACGCGTTGGGTCGCCGCGCGCCGCGACAGCGGGTCGCGGTCGATCGGGGCTGACGTCGCGCGCTCGTCAACTTCGTAACGTGGCGGCACCTCTATCCACCGGAGCATCTCGTGCTCCGCGCGGCCGCGACGGATGGGAGGACACGCACACGATCATCGGCGCGCACCACGGGGCGCGCGCGGACTAGGATCGCCCGCAGATGCCCGCGATGGCCCTGCCCGACGAGTCGCTTCGTCCGCTTCTTCGTCGCACCCGCCGGGACGATGCGCGACCCCACGACCTCGGACGGTTCCTGGCCGAGACGCTCGCGCTCGCCGCACACCTCGTCCCGGTCGAGTCGGGATCGCTCCTGCTCGACGACCCGACGGCCAAGGGGGCAGATCGCTCGAGCGGTGCGCTGACGCTCGTCGCAGCGTTCGGGCCTGCGGCCGGCGCCGTGCTCGGGACGCGCATCTCGGCGCATCGCGGCGTGGTGGGTCACGTGTACAGGACCGGGACGCCGTACTTGACCTCGACGGCCAGGCGGGACCCGCACTTCCTCGAGACGATCGACGCACGCACGGGGTACCGCACGCGATCGCTGCTCGCTGCTCCGGTGCGGCTCGAGCGCGCCGTGTGCGGGGTGCTCGAGCTCATCAACCGGAGGCGGGGCCAGTTCACACCGCGCGATCTGCGGATCGCGGAGGTCTTCGCGGGCTACTTCGGACGCGCGGTGATGAACGCCGTGGACGCGATCAAGCAGGGAGAGCTCGCGCTGATCGACGATCTGACCGGGCTCGGGAACGTGCGCCGGCTGCAAGAGCAGCTCGAGGTGCAAGTGCGCGCGGCGCGCGAGGGCGGGCACCATCTGTCGCTCGTGATCGTCGACCTCGATCGTCTCAAGCGCCTCAACGACACGCAGGGACATCCGGCCGGGAGCGAAGCGATCCGCCGCGCCGCGACGTGCCTGCTGCAGCACGTCGATGGGCGAGGCAGCGCGTTCCGGTTGGGTGGAGACGAGTTCGTCGCGCTCTTGCCCGGACAGGACGCACGCGAGGCCGCAGCGTTCGCCGAGAAGATCCGCCGTGCGCTGCCGGAGCACACGCGGGGCGCCACGCGCGAGCGACCGATCGTGCTGCCGGCGATGAGGGCGTCGGCGGGCGTCGCATCGCTCCGCGAGCACGTGGGCGACGACGAGCGCAAGGACACCGCGAGCCGTCTGTTGTCGGCCGCGGACCGCGCGCTCTATCGCGCCAAGCGTGCGGGGCGCGATCGCGTGCGCCTCGCGACGCCGCGCGACGGCGGCCCGCTCGAGCACCCGAGCCCCGCGTTCGCGACGACCACGAGGCGCGCGAAGAGACCGAGCGGGTCGATCCCGAAGCCCGGCCGCGCCGACGAGCCGCGCGCGACGCCACGCGGCAAGCCCGCCGCACGCAAGTAGCCTCGGCGGTCGGTGCTCTCCCTACCGCCGCTGCTCGACCGGGTTGACGGCGAGCAGGATCCCCTCGACCTCCGTGCCCGTCACGTCGGCGCCGACCAGGTACATGCGGTGCTGTCGGCCGAGGTCGATGACGGCCGGCTCGCGCTCGGAGCGGTAGCCACCGAGCTCGGCGACGCGCGCGAAGATCGGGTTGAAAGGCCATCGCTCGAACGTGGGCGCGCCGCCGGCGGGCGGCACGGGAGAGACCATCACGCCGATCGACTCGTTGAGCGGCGGCGGCGCGGCCATGCCCGCACCGACGGTGCTGCTGCCCTCGGCGCCTCGCGCGGTGACGAAGAGACGCAGGCTGCGCTCGCCCAGCGCCGACGTGTGGATGGTGACGTAGGGGCTGCCGACGCGGTCGATACCGCGCCAGAACGGGTCGTCGAGCAGCGACTCGGGTCCGACGACGGGAGCGTCCGCGCGCTCGAGGGCGCCCGTGTCGTAGCCGCGCGCGAGGCCGATGCCAGCGCCGCGGCCGCCCGCGTAGAAGAGCAGCAGCTCGTTCTCGATGCGGACCGCCGCGGGGCTCGCGATGTGGCCTTGCTCCCACGGCGCAGCCGGTTGGAGGACCGGGACGGGCTCGCTGAACGTGATGCCGTCGCTCGCGCGCGCGATGCGGATCTCCCGACCGTCACCGGCCTCGAAGAAGACGTCGATGGTGCCGTCGTCGAGGATGTCGATGGCCGGAGCTCGCGCACCCCCCGCGTCGTCGGCACGCAGCACGGGCTCCGTCGGGACCGACGTGAAGAGGACCCCATCGGTCGACTCGGCGCGATAGATCACGCTCGTGCCGTCGTCGCCGACCGACGAGTAGTAGAGGACCGTCGTCGCGCCCTGCGCGATCACGAAGGGCTCGGAGACGTCGCCGACCGTCTGCTGCGCCTCGCACCGCTCGCCTCCGCCGCACGCCGGTCCGCCGCCGCCGCAGCGAGACACGCCGCACAGCCCCGTCCGCATCGAGCACGTCTCGCCGAACGCGCACCCGTCGTCCGACTCGCACGGCAGCGTGCAGCCGCCGCGGTCGCACACCTCGCCCGTGGCGCAGTCGCCGTCGCCGCTGCATCGCTGGGTGCAACGCGACGAGACGCACGAGAGACCCGTCGGGCACTCGCTCGTGTCGCGGCAGATCACCGTCGTGCAGAGGCCGCACACGCAGGTCTCGCGCCCGGGGCACACGCCGACGCCTTCGCCGCACAGGTACGGCTCGCGCGCCTCGGGCACACAGGTCCCCGTTCCCTGCGTGGAGACGCGGGCCGACGAGACGACGCGCGTGCTGCCGACGCAGAGCGAGATCGGACCGACGAGGCGGTAGGGCGCGATACCGTCGTCGACGGCGATGCCGGTGCCCGCGGGCTGCGGCCCGAAGCCGCA
>JADZFZ010001019.1 GCA_020854145.1 Deltaproteobacteria bacterium
AGCACGAACGTCGGAGCGCCGTCACCTTCGGTGCGGAGCCGCAGGTCGGCGCCCATGGGCACGCCGTCGCGATAGCCGACCTCGACGAGGTCGGGCTGCTCGCAGAGCGCGTCGGGCAATTGCCAGCCGCCGAAGCTGCGCTGTGCACCAGCTGCGGCGGCAAGCTCCGGTTGCACGCCATCGTGCAGGACCCCGCCAGCATCCGCCGCATCCTGCGTCACCGAGGCGAGCCTCCTGAGCTTGCCGAAGGACGACCCGCCGCCCATCGCCCCGGCTCGCGGCCCCCCGTACTGGAAGAGCAAGGTGTTGCGCGGCACGGCCCACGCGCACGCCGAGCGGACCGACGAGCAGCGCGACCTCTTCCACACGTGACCGGCCCCAGCCTCGCGCGAGCACGTCCCGAGCAAACACCACACCCCGACCCGCCGCCGCCGACGGCAGCGCCCACCTCCGTCCATCCGCCTCCGTCGCCCCCGCCCACGCTGCACCCCCCAATCGAGACCGCTACATCTCGAGGGTCGCGTCGACCTCTACTGCGACCAGGTCCAGATCCGCGACGTCGGTGTGCACCACCACGACGATCTCGGTCGGCTGCTCGGCGCAGGCGTAGACGCCCGCGAGCGCTGCCAGCACCAGCCCGCCGCGGGTCGCGACTCGGAGCGCTCGTCGCTGCGACCGCGCCGTCGACCCCGTGGTGCTCTGGACCGCTGCGCGCATCGCTCCCTCGCCCGCAGCTCGCAGTGTATGCGATGTCTCGCCGTCGAGAGCGGCGACGCGCCGCGCGGAAGGCATCTCCGATCGAGCGCGAGGTCCGGCGCGGAGCTCGGGGCGGACGGCCCGCGGGCGGGCCCGGGGGCGGGGCGAGGATCCCCACGTGGTTTCGAGCGGGGGACAGTGGCCGGGGCATTGCACAGCCTGCGATCATGAGCGTCGATGTGATGGAGGAGCCGAACCCGTTCGCGCAGGCGAGCGCGCGGGCGCGGAATCGAGCTTTGCTGATCGCGGCGGTGGTGGTTTCGCTGATCGGCGGAGGGATCGCGGCGCGGATGGCGTGGCCTTCGGCGGGGAAGGACCTCGAGGCGGCGCGGCCGGCCATCGAGGGGTGGCGCGCGCAGTACTGCCGGGTGTGGGAGCACGCGGCGAGCGCACCGCTCGACGCGAACGATCTCCGGCGGCCGGGGCGGCCGCTCGTGCTGCCCGGATTCATCGTGCTCGACAACGCGGACATCAGCGAGCCGCGGCCGGGGACGGACACCGATGGCATCGACGGGGCGGATCTGGCCAGGCTCTGCGATCGGTCGCGCCGCGCGCCCGGTCCGGAGGCCCGGGTGTTCAACTCGCTGTTCGGGAAGATCGACGTGCTCGACGACGCGGAGCGGGTGGAGCGCTACGAGCGGGACGGGGTCGCGCTCGCGCTCCGAGAGATGCGGCGCATCGAGTACCTCGTCGTCCTGAGGGTGCAAAGCATGCGGCCGTCGGTCGCAACGACGCCGGGCATCTTCACCGCAGGTGAGCTCCAGGCCTCGGCCCACCTCTACCGGCTCCGTGACGCGCAGCCCTTCGGGTCGGTCGCCATCCGGGCCCAGGCGCCGGCCCAGATGAGCGTGATCACCTTCGCCGGGCCCGGCATGCCGAGCCATGACCGCCAGATGCAGGTCGGTCTCGCCGTCGAGACGGCCGCTGCGTACCGCCGGGCGGTGACTCGGGCTTTCGACGCCCGCGGCGTCGTCCTCCGTGGCGACTCGTAGATGGGAACGACTCTCCCGGTCCCCCCGCGTCTCGCGTAGGCTGGGTCAACCGATCGCGATGTCTCGCCGTCCGCTGCGGCGCCGCACGGAGGGCATCGACGTTCAGCTCGGCCGGCGGCTGGCGACGAGGGCGAGCACGCCGAGGTAGCCCGGCAGCTCGCGCTCGGGCGCGACGACGCCGCGCTCGACGAGCATCGCGCGGAGCGCGCGCAAGCGGAACCAGGGCACGGTCGGCAGCAGGTGGTGCTCGACGTGGTAGTGGACCTGGTGCGGCGCCACCGTGAGACGGGCGAGCCAGCCGGCCCGCGTCGTGCGGGTGTGCAGCAGCGGGTCGGTCGAGTCGGTCGTGCACGCGTGCTCGGCCATCGAGCGGATCCTCAGGAACAGGCTGAACGTCGTGAGGTACGCGCCGAGCCACACGAGGTAGAGCAACGCGTGACCGGTCGCCGTGAGCAGACCGAGCAGCGCCGCGTTGGTCACGAGCGTGCCGCCGGCGTTGCGTGCGAGCGCGACGAGATGACCCAGCCGGCGCGGCTTGCGAGGCAGGCGCTCGGCGGTCCCGGCGACCGAGTAGCGGAGCACCTCGGCGTCCATGAGCACCAGCCCCACGAGACGCCTCAGGCCGCTCGGGCCGAACGCGTCTCGCGCGAGCTTGCGCGCGAGCGACCCGCGCGTGACCGGGAACGGCGCGATCAGCGCGCGGTCGGGATCCGCCTCGCCGCCGGCGTGCGCGTGGTGGCCGCGGTGGTGGGCGCGGTAGCGCGCGAGGTCCGCCCACACGGGCTTGCCCGCGAGCCAGTCGCCGGCCAGGTCGTTGAGCCAACGCGTGCGCATCAGCGTGCGGTGCGCGGCCTCGTGCATGAGGACCGAGAGGGCGAGCTGCTGCCCGCCGACGACCACGACGGCGAGGGCGATCACGATCGGGTGCGGCCAGCGCGCGCACGCCGCGAGCGCGAGCGCCACGAGCGCCCACGAGGTCGCGAGCGCGCGGATCCCCGCGGCGTCGGACGTGCGCGTCAGCTCGTGGATCTCCTCGCGCGTGAGCACCGCCGAGGCCCTGCGCACGCTCGCCACGCTCGGCTGTTCGTCCATCCTTCCCTCCCTTCGTCCGAGCGGCGGGTCAGTGCCACGCGCCGGGCGTCCCCGGCAGCTCACGCTCCTCGACCGGGATCGCCGAGCCGCCCGCGATCGCGAGCGCGACGCCGAAGTGCCGGCGCCAGACACGGCGGCCGAACGCGTCGTAGCGCACGGCGGCGTCCACGAACGCGCGCCGCTCGACGGCGTCCACGAGCGGCTCCGGCAGGAGTGGGTCGAACACGATCTGCCGGATGGCCTCGCCGCCGAGCAAGCCGTCGATCGAGCCGACGGCACACGGCGTTGGTGATCGCGGGGCTCGTGCACGCGCCCTGCGGCAGCGCGCCCGACGTGCGGCCGCGCGTTCGTCACGATGGACCGCTCGACTACGAAGCCGTGCGCTCGAACGGTGACGTCCAATCGATCGCGCAGCTGGCGAAGAATCCAACGTTGTGCGCGAGCCAGCGATCGCTTGGGCGCGGAGGTCCCGCGAATCCCCCAGTTCTCTTGGGGATCGTGAAGCGCATCACGCACCTCGTCGCGCTCGTGGCCGCGCGCGCGCGCGTCAGCTCCCGCGGCGCGAGGGTTCGACCCCGAAGGGCAGAGTGTCGCAGCCGCATGACGACGCGCGACTACGGGCACGGACCCGGTCGCACGTCGAGCGTGTCATCCATGCGGCTCGGCGACGCGTGAACCGACGACAGCGCGGGCTCGCCGAAGCCGGCCTCGCCGAAGATCGCCACGTCGACCCAGGTCGTGTAGACGACGCGCGGATCCCACTCGGGGCACTCGGCCTCCGAGGGCGACGACTCGAAGAACCTGCATCCGCGGAGATTGAGGTTGTCGTCCATCGACGACGTGGCGGTCAGAACGGCGCGTGGATCGCCCGAGACGACGCGGCCGTCTCCACCCCAGGGGCCGAGCGAGCGGTATCCGCTGTCGGCGTCGTCCGACGCGGACAGGTAGTCGAGCGCCAGCACCACGCGTCGCTCCCCGTCGCCGTCGGTCAGCGTGAGCGTCGCGTGGTCGCTGCCCACGAGGTCGCGGAAGCGGTGAGGGCGCCTGCCGTCGCGGTAACCGGGTGACGAGCGGTCGCCGTAGGTGTTGTCCACGAACGCTTCGGCGAAGACGAGCGCCACGCGGACCGCGTCGCCGAGCAGCGTGGTCTCGAAGCGGTAGAAGGCCTCGGCCATCGGTCCCTCGCCGGGCGGGGCGTCGTCGCGGTACCAGCACACGCGCGTGCTCGGTGCGTCGCCGTCGTCCGGCGCGCTCGTGCACGGCCGATCGAGCGCCGGGCCGCAGAAGGCCCGCGTCGCGCCCGCTCCGACGCCGCCTTCGCGCGACTGGACCTCGACGCATCCTGCTCCGAGCGCGGTCAGACCAACGACGAAGAGGACGCGGTGACGCATGGACCCTCCCGGCGCGCGCCTGCGCACCCCACAGGATGACACGGGGCCTCGGCTGTCGCCTACGTCGCGCGACCGTGGCCGCGTGGGCAGGGCTCTCGGAGTCGCGGGCGCCATCACCGTGGCCGCACCGTCGCTGCTGGGGCGCGTCGTGTGACGTGCACGACGCGAGCCTGCTCGCCGACGCGATGGTCGCGGTTCGCTGGTACGCGCTTCCGCGCGGGCACCGGCAGCTCCTGGCGCGACATCGCCTACGGCATCGACGGGCGTTGCACGTCGAGCGAGTCGGACTTCGAGGACCTCGAGTGCGCGACTCCTCCCGGGTGCGGGCCCCGCGGACGACGGGCCGAACGGGACCGCCGAGGACGGGATGTGCGACGACGGAGGCGAGCGCTCGGAGCGCATCACCTGCGAGCTCGGCACCAACTGCGGCGACTGCCTGCCGCGACCCAGCCGAGCCCGCGCGTCGTCCCGCGTTCGGCGTACGTTCTTCGGGGCCGGTGATGCGATGAGGCCTCGATCGGCGATCCTCCGGGATCTGTCTTCACCGAAGACTCCGCGCCCGGTTTTCGGGCATCCCCGGTCACGAAAGTGTCGTGCAGCCCGGGGGCCTGGAAATGGCGCGGGCCCTCTACTTTCGTGGCAGGCTTCGACCGCGAGCGGCTGCGAGACGACGTGCGTTGTCGACGTAGCGAGACGGACATCCAGGCGCGGGAGCTCGAGGTCTCCGAGCGGGTGCCGTCTTGCCGCGAGAGCGCGACGCGTTCTACGGTCCGGCCGGTGCGACGGGCGCCGGCGATCCTCGTTGCGACTCTTTCGGTGATCGTCGGCGGCGTCCGGGCGGCGCCGGCGCGCGCTTGCGGCATGATGGTGGCGCGGGCGAGCGGACCCACCGGCCAGCCGCTGCGGAACGACGCCATCACGGTCGTGCTCATGCGCGAGGGGCTACGCACGGTCGTGTCGCTGCAGAACAGCTACGTCGGGCCGCCGGAGGACTTCGCGCTCGTCGTCCCCGTGCCCGTCGTGCTCCAGCGCGAACAGGTCAGGACGCTGCCGCGCGCCGTCTTCTCGCGCATCGACGCGCTGAGCGCGCCGCGGCTCGTCGAGCTGCGCGAGGAGGACCCGTGTCCCGACCAGGCTGAGGCGGCAGGCTCGCAGCTCCGTGGCTCCGGAGCCAGCTCGGGCCTCGGCGGACCTCCGGGCGCTGCCGCCCCGGCGCCCGTCCGGGTGGAGTCGCGTTTCGAGGTCGGCGAGTACGACGTCGTGGTCCTCGGGGCGAGCGACTCCATCGCGCTCGAGCGCTGGCTGGTGACTCACGAGTATCGGATCCCCGAGGGCGCGTCCGCCATGCTGCGGCCCTACGTGGAAGCGGGGATGAAGTTCTTCGTGGCGCGCGTCGACGCGAGCCGCCTGCGCTTCGAGAGCGGCCGGTCCGTGCTGTCACCGATCCGGTTCCACTACGACGCGGAGACCTTCGCGTTCCCGATTCGTCCGAGCCTGCTCAACTCGGCGGGGTCGCAGGACCTGGTGGTGCTGGTGCTGGGCGAAGGGCGCTACGAGGCGGCCAACCGCCCGAACGTCCGGGCGCCGACATGGGTCGAGGTGCGGCCCACCACGCGTGGCTGGCTGGCTCCCTTCTACTCTGCGCTGATGGACCGCATCGGCGCTCGATTCCCGGGAGCCGTGGTCACCGAGTACGCCGGAGGCGCAGGCGTGTGCGGCAACTGCACGACGGGTCCGTTGACCGACGAGGAGGTGATCCTCCTCGGGGGCGACGTCCTGCGACCGACCCTGGGCGCGCGCTCTCTCGAGGTGGTCGGTCTGTCGGTCGCCGGCCCCGCGCCGCGTGACGCCGTGATGGCCAGGTTGCGTTCCCGTGCCGCCGAGGATCCCCGTGCGTGCAGCTTCCTTTCGGGGGCGATGGGCGAGCACACGTTCGAGCTGGAGCTCCGGCAGGACGGGCACGTGCGGCTCATCTCGGAGCCCGAGACGCCCGCCGCGCGCTGCATCGCGCGCCACTTCGTGCGGACGAGCATGCCTCCGGCAGCCGAGCGGAGCACTGCGCGGGTCACCGTGTCGCGCCACCCGGTCGCCGCGCCGATGCCGAACGAGCTGGTGCTGACACGCCTTCACATGCGGTATGGCACCGACGTCGGCGAGGACCTCGTGCTGCGGCTGGCGCGACCGATCGCGGGGGGAGCCGACGCAGCGGCGCCCGACGGCGGCACCGGTGGCCTCGTCGACGCGCTCGAGCTCGCGCGCGCGCCTCGCGCCGAGAGCAACGCGTTCGAGACGACGTTCGTGGTGCGGCATCCCTGGAGCGGACCCATGGCCTGCCTTCGACCGGCCCGCGGCCGATGGCTGCCCGTCGAGCGGTCGGCGCAGGCCTCGGCGGCGCAGGTGCGTGCGACACCCGCGGCTGCGCGGCTGATCGATCTCGCGGATCTGGTCCGCACGCCGCTGCCGGCGCTCGGGCTGCCCGACGGTTCGGGCCCGTCGGTCGCGACGCACGCCCCGCCCGCGCCGTCAGCGGCCGCGACACGGTCGCAGGCGGCGAGCACGAAGAGCGGCGCTCCGGCGTCCCCAGGGTCGCGACCCGCGACGCCGGCGCCATCGTCCGGTGGAAGGAGCTCCGCCGGGTGCACGGCGGCGCGCCCGACGGCGGACCGCGGTGGCGCCGCGACCTGGATCACGCTCGCGCTCGCGCTGGCGTGGAGCGCTCGGCGCCGCCAGACCCACGACGGATGATTGGCATCCACGCGACGCGGCCGCCCGCGCCTCGTAGGGAGCCACGCCGTCCACACGGAGGGCCGCGAGCCGATCGGCTCGCTCACCGTTCCCAGAGCTGGCGGATCGGGACCGTCGCCCAAGCTCGCGCCCCAGCAGAGGACGCGCCCCGCGCGCAGAGCGCAGACGTGGGCGCGTCCGACGGCGATGCGGCTCGCGTTGCGGAGCGGAGCGAGGCTCTCCGTGTCGATCACGGGGCGAGGCTTCGTGCGTCTCGGCGGTCGACCCGCTGCCGCGCCCGAGCTCTCCGTCGAAGATGCCATTTGTCGAAGCCGGGCACGATCTCGATTCGCACGAGCAGCCTGTGTGTTGGGAGCGTAACCGATTCGAGATGGGTGGCGGCTCGCGGGCGGCAGGGTGCGGCCGTGCCCGCTCGGCGGAGGCGGACCCGTCTTCACGGGGGGCGGCCGGCGGCGTGGAAAGTCGCCGTACGCCCTCGCGCAGGCCGTGTAAGCATCGGGGACGATGGGCGTTCGGATGGCACGGCCACGAACCGGTCGCCCCGAAGGAACCACGCATGACGAACCGCCCTCTTCTCTCGACGATCGCCCTGGCCGCGGCCGGGCTCGCGCTGTCCTGCGGAGCGACCCTGCGGCCCACCGAGACGACGACCACGTGGAACGGCAATGGCGCGGGCACGCCCTCGAGCGTCACGGTGTCGATCGCGTCGGTCGCCCTCGGCGACGACTGCGGCGGCGGCGCGGCAGCCCGGCCGATGGTGATGACCGGCGCGTGCGCGGACGGCCCCTGCGGCGGCCCTTCGTGCCGGGGCTCGTCGGTACAGCTCGCGCTCTCCTCGGGATCCGGAGCCGGGGCGTCCACCGTGAGGATCGAATCGGCGGACCTGTTCGACGTGCGCACCGGCAGTCGCGTCGCGACGCTGACGCCGCAGCAGGTGCGGACGTGGAGCCAAGCAGGCGCGTACACCGCGTGGGACGGACGCATCGGGCCGTTGCACTCGCTCCAGGTGAGCGTCGACCTGAGCGGGCTCAGCTGGTCGAGCATCACGGAGGGCGACTCGAGCTCCGCGTACGACGCGCACTACCGGCTGCAGGTCGTCGTGCGCGTGGACGGCGAGGAGCGGACGCTGGTCTCCGCCGACGTCGGCCGCGAGCCGATGGTCGTGACCTGAGGGTCTGACAAACTACCGGCTGAAGATTCCGCGCCCGATTTCGGGCATCCCCGGGTCACGAAAGTGTCGTGCAGCCCGGGAGCGTAGAAATGGCGCGGGCCCTCCTACTTTCGTGGCAGGGGTCACAAGAACCTCCGCGCGGGCGCGCTGACGCCACCGTTTGGTGCCTCTGCTCGGCAGCTTCGAGGGCACGCGCGAGCGCAGTGGGCCGGCGGCAGGAACTGATCGAGCCGGCACCAGGGCCGCGCCGGCCTGTGGTGCAGTCCGCCCGGCGCACTGGGCTACCGCGACGATCTCGCGCCACGCGGCCCGCACCCCGGCTCGACGAGCGATCGCGGCGGCACCGACTGGGCGGTCGACCAGCGAGGCCGACCGCAAGATGGCCGCGGCCTGCGTCGAGTCCTTCACGAAGGCGCAGCACGAGGCGGCGCGTCGTCCGACCTCGACTCGACGAGCGGGCGCGGCTCAGGGAGCCGGAGGACGCTCGGCCCCGCCGTACCAGATGGGTGACGTCCACGCGCGCTCCTCGATGGAGCGCGGTGGACCGTCCTCGTCGCAGCAGAGCGCGAGCGGATCGCCGGCGGCCAGCGTGTCGCAGTCCACGCCGAGCTCGACGCACACGTGCTGGCTCCATCGGCACGTCGGCACCTCGAGCACGCGCACGTAATAGAAGGCGGGGGAATCGGGATCGAAATCGGGGTCGGTCCACGTGGCGCACAGCGAGCGCGCGCCTTCGGCCGGCGTACACGTCGCGAGGTCGAGCTCGCCCGTGGGGGGCGCGGTCACGACGTCGATCACCGCCTCGCGCGTCTGCCCCGAAGGCTCGACCCAGCCTTTGACCAGCTGCAGGCTCCCGAGCCCCGCGCCGTCGGGATCGGCGAGCGCGCTCAGCACGAACGTCGGAGCGCCGTCACCTTCGGTGCGGAGCCGCAGGTCGGCGCCCATGGGCACGCCGTCGCGATAGCCGACCTCGACGAGGTCGGGCTGCTCGCAGAGCGCGTCGGGCA
>JADZFZ010001020.1 GCA_020854145.1 Deltaproteobacteria bacterium
ACGACGAGCCGCGAGCCCGCCCACCCTTCATCCTCTCGACGCGCGACGTGCCGGAGACGGTGCACCGCTACCCGAACAGCGACGAGCCGATGGCCCCGTCACGCGCGATCGGGAGCGCAGCAGGCCTCAACGTGATTGGCCTGCACGTCGTGCGCGTGCCGACCGGATACCGGACCTCTTGGCCGCACGCCGAGGAGAAAGAGGAAGAGTTCGTGCTGGTCCTCGAAGGCGAGGTGGACGCCTGGATCGACGGCCACCTGCACCGCATGAAGAAGGGCGATCTGGCCGCGTTCCCGAGCGGAACCGGGATCAGCCACGTCTTCCTCAACGACGGACCGAACGAAGCGCTGCTCCTGGTCGGCGGCGAGCGCGCCAAGCACGACAGTCGAATCCATTACCCGCTGCACCCGAGCCGGAAGGGCGACATGCGCTGGAACGATTGGTGGCACGACGTGCCGCGCCATCCGCTGGGCCCGCACGACGGGATGCCGAAGAGCCCTCGAAGCGAGTAGCTACTGGGCTTTCGGGAGCTCGAGCACCCGCTCGGCGACGTAGCTCCAGAGCAGGTTGTTGAAGAGATAGACCGTGCTCTCGCGGAGCTTGCGCTCGACGTGGTACTCGGCGGCGAGGCCCCATCCGCCGAAGGTCGTCAGCGCCGCGCGCGCCATCTCCCAGGCGGCTTCGGACGCGAGCAGCTTGGCGAGGGCGGAGCGACCCGACGCGCCCGGGTCTCCCGCGTCGATGAGATCGAGCGCGTCCCAGCGCATCAGGTCCGCGGCCTCGATGCGCGCGTACGCCTGGGCGAGCGGGTACTGCACGCCTTGGTTGCGTCCGATCGGACGCCCGAAGGTCACCCGCGTCTTCGCGTGCGCGAGGCTGACGTCGAGCATGAAGCGCGCGTGGCCGAGCGCCTCCGCGGCGGCGAGCGCGCGGCGCACCGGGAAACCTTTCATCAACGCGGCGAGCCCACCGCCCGGCGGTCCCAGACGTGCGGAGTCGTCTACGCGGAGCGCATCGACGAACACCATCGTCGTCAGCCGATTCGTGACCAGCGGGACGGGACGAATCTCGACGCGCGATCGGACCTCGTCGAGATCCAGGAGAAAGAGCGTGGGCCCCTCTTCGCTCCGCGTCAGCAGGATCATCAATCGCGTGTGCTCGGCGAGCGAGATGAGGACCTTGCGCGCATCGAGGATCCAACCGTCGCCGTCGCGCACCGCCGTGCTCTCGAGCTGCGTCATGTCGGCGCCGCTGTCCGGCTCGGTCGCCGCGACGGTCAAGAACCGCACGGCCCCCGTCACGACGTCCGGCAGCCAGCGCTTGCGCTGCTCGGGTGAACCGTCGCGCACGAGCGTCCCGCAGATGCTCATCTGCGCGTTGATGCAGGTCGCGTCTCCGCCGGCCCGCCCGATCTCGTCCACGACGACGCTCGCGACCGCAGGCCCCGCCCCGGCACCGCCGTGCTCCTCGGGCACGAGGGTCCCGAACCAGCCGGCGGCGCCCATCACGTCGAAGACCGCCGTCGGGAACAGCTTCTTCTCGTCGATGTCGCGCCAGTAGTCGGGCCCGAACGGCTTCAAGCTCGCACGCAGCGCCGCGCGCACCTCGGAGAGTCGCTGCCGGTCTTCGGGGCTCATGCGCCCGCATCCTGCGAGAAGTGCGAACTCCCGACAATGCTCATGCGCGTCGTGCTCGCGAGCCTCCCCCGCGCGCGATCCTCACATCGACGCGCGAGGCGGTGCGTCGATGGCGACGAGCCAGACGTCCTCGTCGCCGTGGAGGCCGCGGACGTCGCCGTCGTCCGAGTAGGTCTCGCCGAGCACGACGAGACGGCCGAGCGCGTCCTCGACGATCGCGTAGCCGGCGTCGTAGCCGGAGCCTCCGAGCGCGTGCGCCGCGAGAAGCGACCCGTCGTCGGCCATGCGGACGAGCCACGCGTCCCAGTCTCCGTGATTGCCCGCGACCTGCCCGTCGGCCGACGGGGAGCCGCCGATCATGGCGAACCCACCCGACCGCAGGGGCACGATGCCGTACCCGAGCTCGTAATTGCCGCCGCCGAAGCTGCGTTGCCATTCGATCTCACCGGCTCGGTCGATTCGCAGGACCCAATAATCGAACTCGCCGTGACTCGTGGTCACATCGCCGTCGAAATGCTCGGACGTGTACGTGTAGCCGCCGAGCACGAAGCCGCCGTCGGGGAGCTCGGCAATCGAGTTACCCCATTCCCAGTCCCAGCTTCCGTACGTCCGCGCCCATCGCAGCGCTCCGGTGCGGCCGAGGCGAATCACCCAATAATCGTACGTGCCGTGATTGTCCGAGACGTCTCCGTCGTCGGACTCCGTCCGGCCAATCGCCGCAAAGCCGCCGTCGCGCGTCTCGACGATCTGGATCAGCCATTCGTTGGAGCTTCCGCCGTACGTGCGGCTCCACAGCACGTCGCCATCGCCGTCGATCCGAACGACCCATTGGTCGTAGGCACAACGTCGCCCTCGGACGTCGCCGTCGTCGGAGCACGTGCTGGCGCCGATCACGAACCCACCGTCGCGTGTCGCGGCGATCGAGGCGGCGTGCTCGGCGGACGAGCCGCCCAGCGTGCGCGACCAGACGAGCTCTCCGCTCGAGCGGAGCCGTGCCGCCCATACGTCGGTCATGCCGTGATTGCCCGAGACGTCGCCGTCGTTCGAGCGGGTCGTCGCCACCACCACGAGATCGCCGTCGGGCGCTTCCGCGAGCGCCGCGCCCACGTCGCTTCCCGAGCCGCCGAGGGTGGTGCTGCGGAGCAGGCGTCCCTCGGAGTCGGTCACGCCCACCCACACGTCCTCGCCGCGCCGCACCGTCGCGCGACCGTGCACCGCCGATCGGAGATCGCCGTCGCTCGATTCCGTCGTCGCGACGAAGGCGAACCCTCCGGCCCGGGTGCGAATCAGCGCTTGGGGCGAATCGAGCGGTCGATCGGCCGCCGAGCCCCCGAATGTCCGGGAGAATGCCAACACGCTCGGAGCGTCGTCGGGCTCGTTTCGCTCCGTCTCTGGCGGGGGGCTTGGCTCGCCCCCCGCGGCCCCCTCCGCGGTATGGGGGGGTCGCGCTACGCGCGCGACCGCCCCCCTACGACCCCCCGGCAAGACGAGTCCCGATTGGCCCACTCTTGGCCCGGGATCGGGTGTCTCGCGGCGGGTCCGCACGACGAATGCGTCGTAATCGCCGTGATTGCCGATCGCGTCCCCGTCGCGCGAGCGCGTCTCGCCGACCATGAGGACGTCGCCGTCGGGCAGCTCCACGCTCGCGGCGCCCAATCCGACGATGTCGTAGCCCGAGCCGCCCCACGACCGCGTGCCGAGCAATTGCCCCTCTCGAGAGACGCGACTGACCCACAGGTCCATCTCGCCGCGCGCCTCGACGAGGTCGCCGTCTCGCGA
>JADZFZ010001021.1 GCA_020854145.1 Deltaproteobacteria bacterium
GGAGGTCGGCCGATGGGATTCCGAGTGAGCCCGCGCCCGCGTTCGGCGCGCGACGGGGAAGTTGCAGCACGCCCGAGCGCCAGCTTCGGGCGTGCACGCATGGCAGCCCGAATCTGGGCGACCGCGATCCTCTTGCTCGCGTTCCCTGGATGCACGGACGCGACGATGGAAGGCCCTGCCGTAGACGCCGAGGATGCGGCGATTCGCGATGGGCAGGCCGGCGACACGTCCCCCGTGCAGCACGACGCGAGCACGCCGAGCCCGTCGCCCGAGCACGACGGGAGCGCGCCGCCCCCGATCCCGACTCCGACCCCGCCCCCTCCCGACGCGGACGCGTCCGGCCCACCACCTCCGAGCCCAACGCCACCCCCGCCTCCGACGCCGCCGCCCTCTGCCACGCCGCCGGGCACCCTGCGGAAGGTCGCCTATTTCACGGCATGGGGCGTTTACGGTCGCGATTATCACGTGAGCGAGATCCCCGCCGACCGGCTCACGCACGTCAATTATGCGTTCGCGAACGTCTCCGAATCGGGAGAATGCGTGCTCGGCGACTCCTACGCGGACATCGACCGATTCTACGAAGGCGACTCATGGGACACGGGAAGCCTCCGTGGCAGCTTCCATCAGCTCCAGCTGCTCAAGGAACGTCATCCCCATCTTCGCACGCTGCTCTCCGTCGGAGGCTGGACGTGGTCGGGCCGATTCTCGGACGTCGCGCTCACCGACGAGTCGCGGCGAAGGTTCGCGGACTCGTGCGTGGCGCTCGCCATGGGTTACGGCTTCGACGGCGTCGACATCGACTGGGAGTACCCCGTCGCGGGCGGCGACCCCGGCAATCGGACGCGCCCCGAGGATCGCGCCAACTATGCCCTCTTGCTGGCCGAGCTCCGCCGCGCACTGTCGTCGAGGCAATCGGCGGACGGCCGAGCCGAGCCCTACCTGCTGACCATCGCAGCGCCGGCCGGGCCCAGCATCATCCCGAACATCGACGTCGAGGCGATTCACCCGCACCTCGATTGGGTCAATCTGATGACCTACGACTTCCACGGCGGCTGGGATGCGATCACGGGATTCAATGCGCCATTGTCGCCCGCGCCCGACGATCCCAGCCCGGGATTCGACGTCACGAGCGCCGTCGAGAGCTACCTGGCGCGCGGCCTGCCGGCCGGGAAGCTGGTCGTCGGAGTGCCGTTCTACGGGCGGGGATGGTCGGCCGTCTCGGCGACCGGCGATGGCCTCTATCAGCCACACGGCCCTTCGGCGCCCATGGGTACCTGGGAAGCCGGGATCTTCGACTGGCACGATCTGGCGGCCAACTACATCCCGCGCATGACGCGACACTGGCACGAGGCCTCGCAGGTGCCCTGGCTCTACGACGCAGCGACGGGGCTGATGATCAGCTACGACGATCCCGAGTCGCTCGCGCGCAAATGGGCATTCGTCCGAGATCGCGGGCTGGGCGGCGTGATGATCTGGGAGCTGTCAGGCGACGACGCGTCGCATTCCCTGCTCGACGCGTTGCGATGATCGAGGCTCCGAGCATCCGGTGAGCCCGATCACTCCTGTCGAAGTGCCTCGACCGGGTCGAGCTTCGACGCGCTGCGCGCTGGGCCAACACCGAACACGATCCCGATCCCGACGGAGACTCCCAGCGAGAGGGCCACCGCGTACGGCGGCACGATGGTTTGCCAGCCTCCGACTTTGGCGATCGCGATGGCGCCCCCGTATCCCGCGGCGATCCCGAGGATCCCGCCGAAGAGTGAGACGACCACCGCCTCGACCAGGAATTGGAGCAACACGTCGATTCGCCTGGCCCCGACGGCCATTCGGACGCCGATCTCCCGTGTCCGCTCTCGAACCGACACGAGCATGATGTTCATGATCCCGATCCCGCCGACGAGCAGCGAGACCGCCGCGACGCTGCCGAGCAGAGCGGTGAACGTCCCGGTGATCGTGCTCATCGTCTCGAGCATCTCGGTCTGCGAGCGCACCTCGAAATCGTCTTCGGCGTCGTCGCGCAGTCGGTGCCGGAGCCGGAGCAGCTGTCCGATGCGCGATTGCACCGTCGCAGCCTGACTCTCGTCCTGCATCTGCACGCTGATCGACGACAGATAGTCGCCGCCGAACAGCACGCCCTGGTGCGTGCCGAGGGGCACGAGGACGAGATCGTCGGGAGACGACATCCCGGCGCCCTTGGCATCGAGCACACCGACGACGCGGAACACGATGCCACGGATCTGGATGCGCTCTCCGAGGGGAGATCGACCGGCGAAGAGGGTCTCGGCGACGTTCGCGCCGAGAATCGCGACGCGACGGCGCTCTCTTCCGTCTTCGTCGGTGAACCCCAACCCCGAAGAGATCGTCAACGAGCGAATGGCGAAGTACGACGGCGTCACGCCGGTGACGCTCGAGCTCGTGTTGTTCTCGCGGTAGCGAATCTGCGCGCCGCCTTCCGACTCGGCCGCGACGGCGGCGATCCCGGGGATCTGCTTGATGGCGGTTGCGTCGCTCTCGACGAGCGTCTGCGCGCGGCCGGATCGGACTGCACCGCTCGTGCTTCGGGCGGGTCGTATGACGAGCAGGTTGGAGCCCATCGATCGAATGCGCCCTTCGACGCTCGCGCGCGCGCCTTCGCCGATCGCCAGGACGGCCACCACGGCGCCCACGCCGATGATCATGCCCAGAGCGGTCAGCGCGGTCCGCATGCGGTTGGCGAGCAGCGATCGCCACGCCGTTCGAACGGTTTCGCCGATCATCATGACGTCGGCGCTCCTTCCTCTTCGTCGGCAGTACGGGCGAACGCGTCCACGACGATCGCAGACGGGCCGTCTGCGACGATCAGCCCGTCTTTCATGTGCAACGCCCGCTGCAGGCTTCTCGCGACCTTGAGGTCGTGCGTGACCATCAGGAGCGTCGCGCCGTCGGCGTGCAGCCGTCCCAGCAGCGCGAGCACCTCGCGGCCGGTCTTGCTGTCGAGGGCGCCCGTGGGCTCGTCGCACAGAATGATCGACGGGCCGGTGACGATCGCGCGGGCGATCGCGACTCGCTGCTTCTGGCCGCCCGAGAGCTCGTTCGGCATGTGAGTCGCCCGGTCGGCCAGGCCCACGCGCTCGAGCGCGGCGAAGGCCTTCTCCCGGGCTCGCTTCGTACCCGCGTAGAGCAGGGGAAGCTCGACGTTCTCGACCGCGCTCATCCGCGGCAGGAGGTTGAAGCTCTGGAACACGAAACCGATGTGTTGATTCCTCAGGCGCGCGAGCTCGTCGTCGTCGAGCTCGGCGACGTTTCTCCCGCCGAGGCGATAGGTTCCCTTCGTCGGTCGATCGAGGCAACCGAGGATGTGCAGAAGCGTCGATTTTCCGCATCCCGAAGGACCGATGATTGCCACCGATTCTCCGCTCTTCACGGAGAACGAGATCCCGGCCACTGCGCGGACCGCGATGTCCTCGTGCTCGGCGTCGTACACCTTCTCGAGATTCTCGATGACGACGGGGTCGGCCGAACCGGCCTCCACGGCCGGATGGGGAATCCCGAGCACGCGTGCCATCGTAGCGAGCCCGGGCGTCACATCCCACCTCCGCGAGGGCGGCCACCGCCGCCGCCCGACGCGCCGCCCGGCGGTCGGCCGCCCATCGGGAAGAGGCTCTTGGTCTGGTTCTGCGCCCCATTGGCCGTCCTGGGACGTGACATCACGAGGCGGTCCCCTTCGGCGAGCCCGGAGAGGACGACGATGCTCGTCCCATCGGTCGATCCCGTCCGGATGACGCGCCGCTCTCCCGACTCGAGACGGACCGATCGCCTCGGGCCCGCGCTCTGCACGGCCATCACGGGCACGAGCAGGACGTTCTCGTGCCGCGCGGTCTCGATCTCGACGTCGGCGCTCATCCCGGAGCGCAGCAGGTCGCGCTGCGCGTCGGTCACGACGATCTCGACGTCGAAGGTGACGACGTTCGAGACGGTCTCGCCGAGCGGGCTGACTCGCTCCACGCGGCCCGTGAATGCCCGGTCGGGGTACGCGTCCACGCGAATTGCCACGTCCTGCCCGACGCGCACCCGGCTGATGAGCGCCTCGTCGATCGCGCCGATGATGCGGAGGTCGTTCAAGTCGGCGATCGTCGCCAGGGCGGTCCCGCCACTCACGCTCGTGATCCCCGAAGCGACGATGGAGCCGCGCTCCGCGTTGACCGACAATACGGTGCCGGCAATCGGGGCGTAGATTCGCGTCTCCGCCAATCGGCGCTCGGCGTTCTCGACGTTGAGCCGCGCGGTCTCGAGCGACGTGCGCGTCGCATTGAGCTGCGCACGGCGCAGACCGATGTTCGCCTGCGCGACCTTCGATTGGTGCGCGGCGGTACGGCGTGCCTCCGCCGACACCAGGCCGAGCTCCGCGCCCCGCGCCGCGACGGCGCTGCTCGCCTCGCTGTTCTCGGCTTCCGTGCGTGCCACGCCGAGCGAGGCGTTCGCCTGCGAGATCTCGGCGCGAGCGCGGCGCTCGGCGGTCCTCGCCTCGCGCACCGCGCGCTCTGCGTCCGCGGGATCGAGACGGAAGAGGAGCTGGCCTGCCTCGACCTGCTGGCCCTCGCGGACGAGCACCTCGATCACCTCGCCGGAGGTCCGGGACTTCACCTCGACCATGACGTGAGGCTCGATGGTCCCCGACGCCGAGGCCAGATCGACGAGGTTGCCGCGACGCACCGTGAACACGGGTCCCGTCTCCGCGGCGGGATCGGCGCTCAACAAGGTCCAGGCGTAATAGCCGCCTGCACCGAGCACGACGAGACCGAGGAAGACCAGCAGGAGCTTCTTCTTCATGACGACTCCTCCGACGACGAAGGAAATGCCACCCGGCCCAGCAAACGACCCGTGACGTGGTCGAGCTGATGCTCGCTGTTGACGAGGTCCACGACCACGCGCAGCCGCCGGAGCTCCGATTGTCGAGCGGCCTGCTGAGCCTGGACGACCTCCCAGGGCGTTCCGGTCCCGAGGGACAATCGCTGCCGCTCACCTTCTGCGAGCCGTTGCGAGAGGCTCACCGATTCCGTCGCGAGCTCGACGCGTCGTGTGGCCGCCTGGATCCTTCGGCGAAGGGTCGCGACCTGCGACTCGAGAGCATCGACGCGGGCCTCGTAACGCTCGAGCGAGGCTTCGAGCTGAGTCCTCGCTCGGATCGCATTGGCCGTCTCGCGACTCTCTCCGAGCGGCAGCTCGAGCTCGAGGCCGATCATCACGCCGAAAGCAGGCCTGTTGTCGGGCAGCTGCAATCCGGGCAGCGAATCGTCGGTCCACAACCCAGCTGCCGTGAGCGATCCCGTCAGATCGAGTCGCAGCTGCCGCGCATCTTCCGCCGAGCGCAAGCGAATGCGCGTCGCAGCGATCTGTGCCTCGAGCGCGCGGAGCTCGCTCGACGACGTTCGCGCCGAACGGAGCAGCTCGGCGAGCGGCGGCAACGCATGGGGAGTCGGGGCGGCGGCCGCAGCACGCAGCGCGTCCGACGTCGCCGGATCCATCGCCAGCAGACGGCCGAGCTCGGTCGCTCGCGTGTCGCGGTCCGATCGCGCGCCCTCGAGAGACTCCCGAATCGACGCCAGCTCCGACTCGAACCGCAGGGTGTCGATCTGCGCCGTCGTCCCGAGCTGCTCGGCTCGCAGTCGGGCCTCCGAAAGCTGCCTGCGCGTCAGCTGCTCCGAAGCCACTTGTACGGCCAGCGCCTGCTCGGCGTACCAGAGCTCCCAGTAGGCCGTCAGCACGTCGAGCGCCAGCTCGCTCGCGGCTTGATCACGCTGGTGCTCGGACTGCGTCCTGCTCGCACGCGCTTCCTCGATCTCGGCGAGCACGACGTCCGAGCCCGCGCCGCGGAGCAGCGGCTGACGCGCGCTGACCGATAGGTCCGAAGAGAAGGTCGGACGAATGGACGCGGTGTCGGTCGAGCTCGGGTCGATCAGCACGTCTCGGAGCACGAGCCCCGTACCGGCATCGATCTGCACCGACGTTCCCCAATCGGTGGTGTAGCGAAGGCCGACCGAGCCGCTCGCGCGGCGATCGACGTTGCGCGCGACGCCCGCGGAGGTCGCGCTGAAGCCCTCCGCGAGCTGGGCGTCGACGCCGGCGACGAGGCTCGGTCGACGCGCATTCTGCGCGGCGCGAACCGCTGCGCGGGCAGCGCTCGTGTCGAGGATGGCCGCACGTAACGTCGGGTTGCGCGTCGCCGCCTGACGCAGCGCTCGCTCGGGTGTCATCGTCTGCGCCGTCGCAGGGGCCGCCACGAGGAGCACGATCAACGCCACGGCGGCGTTCGCGAGCGCCGGGCCCCGCCACGCGGGCAGCTCCGCTCCACCCGACGACGGGTGACGATCGCTGCTTCTTCGTGTGGCCGACGGCGCCAATCTGGGTGCGAGGGCTTGGGGCATGGTGGGCTCCGGACGTTCCGAACCTAGCGACGCGAATCTTGGGCGCGTCTCGAGATGGGTAAGGCTTCGTAAAGAAGCGGTGCAAGGCTAGAAACAGGCCGTAGCTTTGCCGTCGGGAGCGGAAGGAGAGCGCGCTTGGAACAGCCCAGCATCCTCGTGATCGACGACGACGTGGAGCTCTGCGATCTCCTCGCCGACTACCTGAGTCAAGAAGGCTTCCACGTCGAGACCGCTCACGACGGCGCGACCGGGTTGTCGCGCGCCACGTCCGAGGCCTATGCCCTCGTCGTGCTCGACGTGATGCTTCCGCGCATGACGGGGTTCGACGTCCTGCGGAAGCTGCGCGAGTCGTCGACCGTACCGGTCCTGATGCTCACGGCTCGCGGCGAGGACGTCGACCGAATCGTCGGCCTCGAGATGGGCGCCGACGATTACCTGCCGAAGCCGTTCAACGCGCGCGAGCTCGTGGCGCGGATTCGCGCGGTGCAGAGGCGCTCCGCCAAGCCGGACGAGTCGGCGCCGTCACGCGATCGGATGGCCATCGGAGACGTCGAGCTCGACGTCGGCGCCCGAACGGTGCGACGTGCCGGCGAAGAGGTTGCGCTGACCAGCGCCGAGTTTGCGCTCCTCGAGGTCCTGCTCCGGGCGGCCGGCCGGGTCGTGACGCGTGAGGACCTCTGCGAGCGCGTGCTCGGACGGCGCTTCTCGCCGTACGACCGGAGCATCGACGTTCACGTCAGCAACCTGCGCAAGAAGCTGGGCGACGATCGCCCGGGCCGCGAGCGCATCAAGACGGTGCGCGGGCTCGGGTATCTGTACGCGACCGGCCCGGCCTGAGAGGAGCGGACCTTGCGAAGCCTCTTCCCCAGGCTGCTCGTGTCCTTCTGGGTCTCGCTGACGGCGGTCGCCGTGGCATCGACCTTCATCCAGGTCGCGAGCAGCCCGCCCGCGAAGTTCATTCGTCGCTCCCAGCTGATGTCGGAGACGCTCCGGTTGGTCGGCGAGGACGCGGCCGCACGCGCGGGCTCGGGCGACGCTGCCGGCGCCGAGCGATTGATCCGAGGCGTGGAGTCGCGACTCGGCATCCGCGTGACGCTCCTCGTCGACGACCGCGTGGCGGCGGGGGCACAGCCGACCACCGCGATGTCGCGGCTCTCGAGGCAGCAAGGGAACGCCCATGCCGCGCGCTCCGAGGAGATTGGCGACGTCGAGGTGTTCGCAGTCCCGGTGCCGCGGCGTCCCGACGCTCGGATCCTGGCCGAGGTGCCGAACGTTCCTCGATGGGAGCGGTTGATTCGGCTCGAGACCTTGCCCCTGCGATTGCTCGTCCTGTTCGTCGTGTCCGGCCTCGTGTCCTTCCTGCTCGCTCGATACTTGAGCCGACCGCTGCAAGTGCTGCGCAGAGCCACGCAACGGCTGGCTCGAGGAGAGCTCTCGGTGCGCGTGGCGCCCGAGGTCGAGAGCGCCGGAACGGAGGTCGCCGAGCTCGGCCGGGACTTCGACCGGATGGCGGAGCGCGTCGCCGGCCTGCTCGAGGCGCAACATCGGTTGCTCCGCGACGTCTCGCACGAGCTGCGTTCTCCGCTCGCACGCGTGAACGTGGCGCTCGAGCTCGCGCGGCAACGCGCCGGCGCCGACGCATCGGGACCGCTCGATCGGATCGAGCGCGAGACCGAGCGATTGAACGAGCTGATCGGCCAGATCCTCACGATGAGCCGTCTCGAGAGCGACGGCCCGACGCGAAGCGAGACCATCGATCTCTCCGGGGTGCTCGACGACGTCGTCTCGAACGCGGAGTTCGAGGCCAAGGGCCGCGACCGTCACGTCGCGATCGTGGGCCGTGCACCGGTGTCGGTCGTGGGAAGCCGCGAGATCCTCCACCGCGCCATCGAGAACGTCGTGCGCAACGCCGCCTCGTTCACGCACCAGGGCACGACCGTCGAGGTTCGCCTCTCCGAGATCGGCTCGAACGGCAGCACCAAAGCGCGAATCGAGGTGCGAGATCGCGGGCCGGGCGTGCCGGAGGACGCGCTGACGGAGATCTTCCGGCCTTTCTATCGCGTGGGCACCGCCCGCGATCGATTGACCGGAGGGACCGGAGTCGGACTCGCCATCGCGGACCGTGCCGTGCGCATGCACGGTGGATCGGTCGAGGCGAAGAATGCCGAGGGCGGCGGACTGATCGTCACGATCGAGCTTCCCATCGCCACCTGATCGGTGCGCTATGGTCCGGCTCGCGCGATGACTCGAACCGCCTCACTGCTCGTGATGGGGTCGCTGATGCTCGCATGCTCGGGTGCGGAGCCTCCGAGCCCGCCCCACACGCGAGCGGCCGCACCCGCGAAGCAAACCGCCGAGAAGGCGACTTCGCGGCAAGGCGCCCTCTCCCCGAATGGGGAGAGGGTCGGGGTGAGGGGCGAGCGCTCGGATTCGCCCGTGCGCCCCGTTCCGCCCTCGCCCGCGCGGAGCACGCCGGCACCGCCGCC
>JADZFZ010001022.1 GCA_020854145.1 Deltaproteobacteria bacterium
GCCTAAGGCCACGAACGCAGGCGCCTTACAACAAAGACTCGATGTACTCCAGCACGATCGGGCTCGACCAGTCGCGCGCGCCATCCACGCGGGCCCGGATGATGCCTTGCGGATCGACGAACCACGTCTCTGGAAAGAGGCGCGTTCCCAGCTTGTCGCGTACGACGTTGCGCTCCGGGTCGAAGAGCACCGAGAGCCGCGAGCGCGGGGGGAAGATGGCCTTCACCGAGTCCCAGCTCTCGTCGATCGTGATGGTGCGCACTTCGATGTCCGGCCGATCGACGACCTGGTGCGCGAGCAGCTCGAGCGTGGGCATCTCTTCCACGCACGGGCGGCAGGTGATCGTCCAGAGGTTCAGCACGAGCACCTTGCCGCGCGCCTGGCTCGGCGAGAACCGACGACCGTGGCGGTCGCGCAGCGAGAACTCCGGGATCCGCCGGTTGCGCCCGACGTAGTGCGTGCGCAGCGGGCGGCCCTCGAGGAAGTCCGCCATGGCGGTCGAGCCGAGGAGGAACCGGAGCGGCTCGTTGTGGCGCCGGCTCTCCTGCTCGCGCACGGCGAGCCCGAAGACCGCCGCGAACCCGAGGCCGGCGAGCGCCACGGCGATGCGCGCGACCAGACCGGACCGGAGCACGATTCCCTGGGTTTCGGGCCTGTCGTCCACGCGTGAACGGGCATCCGGCTCGCCGGCGCGGTCGTGCTTGTCGGCCGGCGTCCGAGTGTCCTTGTCCCGTGGGCGCGATCCCGCTCGCGACGAAGCGCTCATCGTGTGCGCGGGCACGCTAGCACGCCGCCCGGAGGTCGCTCGCACGAGCGTGCTCGGGGCTCCCTCGCGACGCGCAAGATGCGATACTGCGCCGCATGCGTCGGCTCGCTCCGTGTCTCCTCGCGTTCGTCCTGATGGTCGGTGCACCGCTCGTCGCCATGGCGCAGGCCACCGGCGGAAGCTTCGGCGGCGGTGACTTCTCGGGCGGCGGCGGCGGAGGCGGCGGAGGAGGAGGCGGCGGCGGCGGATCGGACTGGGGCGGCAGCTCGGGCGGAGGCGGGAGCTGGGGCGGCAGCTCCGGCGGCACGTCGTGGTCGAGCGGCGGCGGCAGCTCTGCCGGAGGCGGCGAGGTCGGCTGCCTCGGCGGATGCGGCAGCCTGCTGTGCTTGCTCGTGATCCTCGGCGCCGTGCTCCTCATCGCGCGCAGCAAGAAGAAGGGCGGTGGCCCTGCGGGTTATCAGGCCGCCGTGGGCCCGGGCGCGCAGCTCATGCCGGGCTTCATGCAGCTCTCGGTGCTCCAGATCGGGCTCGACTGGCGGGCGAGGAAGAACCTCCAGGCGAAGCTCGCGCAGCTCGCGGCGAGCGGGCAGGCCGGCACGCGCGAAGGCCGCGCGAACCTGCTGCGCGAGACGGTGCTCTCGCTGCGGCGCGAGGAGATCTCGTGGCTCTACGTGGGCTACAAGGAACAGCCGAACCTCGCTCCACAGCAGGCCGAGCAGGCCTTCATGGGCGCGGGCAGCGAGGCGCGCGCGAAGTTCCGTCACGAAACCGTGCGCGACGGTGCCGGCATGGTCGCGCAGAGCGCCGCGCCCGAGATGCGCGTGCACAAGAACGAGGGGGAGGGGACCGTCGTCGTCACGCTGGTCGTGGTCGCGCGACGTGCGCTCAAGGGCATCGTGCACGGCAACAGCGCGCACGAGATCCGCGCCGCGCTCGAGGACCGCGGGTCGCTCACCGCCGATCAGCTCGTCGCGCTCGAGGTCGTGTGGTCGCCGGCGGCCGAGACCGATCGCATGAGCAGCGCCGAGCTCGAGCAGCACTACCCCGAGATGCGGAAGATCGATCCGAACAGCATCGCGGGTCGCTACTTCTGTCAGTACTGCGCCGGTCCGTTCCCGATGGAGCTGCTCAACTGCCCGCACTGCGGCGGCCCCGCGCCGAAGGGCCCGCCCACGGGCGGAGGCGGTCCGGGGATGGGCGGTCCGGGGATGGGCGGTCCGATGGGCGCGCCGCCCGGCGGCTACGGTCCGCCCGGCGGCGGCTACGGTCAGGGCTGATCGCCGGGCGGGACGCTCAACCGCCCACGCACACGACGTACGCCATGCCGGCGGAGTGCTCGATGGCGCCGTAGCCCGAGCCTCTGCCGCCCATTCGTCCTGCGCAGAAGCGGTGGATCGCCGTGTTGCAGGCCAGGCTGACGGCGACGCTCTCGTCGCAGCCCGGGTGGAAGCCACCGAGCGTCGAGAAGGGCACCTCCACGATCTCGCCGATGCCGACGCAGACGATGTCGGCCTCGCCACCCGAGTGCTCGATCGGGCCGTAGCCGCTCCGGTGCCCGCGCATCTGGCAGAGGCGATGGGCGGCGCTCCAGCACACGTCGAGGTGCGCGACCCCGTCGCCGTCGCACGGCGGCTGCGCGCCCGACAGGTCCGCGAAGCTCACGTGCATGGACGCACCCGAGATGCACGCGACCGACGGACGACCGCTGCCCGTGTCGAACGGACCGACGCCCGCCGTCGGTGCGCAAGTGCTCTCGGCTGCGCAGAGGCGATGGATCGCGGAGGCGCACGCGTCCACGCGCGAGCCGAAGCCGGTGCAGCCGTCGTGGTGACCCGCGAGCGTCGCGAACGTGGTCTCGATGACGTGCACGTCGATGTCCTCGTCGGTCGCGCCGTCGCAATCGTCGTCCTCGCGATTGCACGTCTCGGCCTCGGGCATCCGCAGCTGCTCGCATGCGATCGCACCACCGCGGCAGTGCGACACGCCTTCGGCGCATCGGCCCGCCATCCCGGTGGAGCACATGCCGCCGCCGCCGGGATCGTCCTCGTCGGTCGCGCCGTCGCAATCGTCGTCACGGCCGTCGCACGTCTCCGTCCGCGCCATCGTCGTCTGCACGCACGACACGGTTCCGCCCTGACAACGTTGCTCGCCCATCCCGCAGGCGCCCTGCATGCCCGTCGCGCACGTACCGCCGCCGCCGGGGTTGCCCTCGTCGGTCATCCCGTCGCAGTCGTCGTCCTCGCCGTTGCAGCGTTCGGTGCCCGGCGGCATCGCGGCGACGCACGTGACCTCGCCGCGCGTGCATCGCTGCACGCCGGGTCCGCACGGCCCCGACATGCCCGTGTTGCACATCGCGCCGCCGCCCGGGTCGCCTTCGTCCGCGTCGCCGTCGCAGTCGTCGTCGATCGCGTTGCAGCGCTCGGGCGCCATCGGGCGCACGTTCGGATCGCGGTCGTCGCAGTCGCCGCCGCCGACGGTCGCACCGTCGCCGTCCTCGTCGACCGCGAGCGGGATGCACCCGCGCCCCGGCACGCAGATCTCCGTCGACATGCAGCTGATCCCGACGCAGGTGCCGTCGAGCTCGCACACGCCCTCGTTGCACACGCGTCCGGCCGGACACGTCACGCCGAAGCACGGGTCCATCGTCACGTCGCCGTCGCCCGCGTCGACGCCCCCGTCTCCTGGCGGCGGCACGGGCGTGGGCGTGCCCGACTCCATCGGCGGCTGTGGCCGCGCGTCGCCGGTGGCGGGCGTCGTGTTGCCCGCGGCACATCCGGCGAGCGTCACGGCGACGAGCGCTCCGGTCGCGAACCTCACGCGCTCAGCATGAGGCACCGCGACCATGCGGGCCAAGATCGTCCCCTGCCGCCTGATTGTCTTTCTCGTCCCTGCGAGAGATACCAACCGTTCGCCCAAAGCCGCGTGGAGGGGCGATGACTGCTTCGACGAGCCCGGCACGAGCGGTTGTTCGTCACCCCTCCGAGCTGGCGATCGTGTGGACGGCGCGGAGCGCGGGCGTGTGAACGTCGGTTGGCGTCGCACCTCGGCCGCTCGAGCGTCACGCGTGACGTCACGCCTGGTCTCGCCGTTGCACTGACGTGTGGCCGGTCGTTGGGGACGACGACCGATCTCGAGGCCGCCATGAAGAAGCACACGCTCGCTCTCTCCTTCGCGCTCTCCGTCGCCACCTTCGGCGCGAGCTCCGCGGCGCTCGCACAGGACGCGAGCATCGGCGCGGGTCTCGGCGCGACCGCGCTCTCGGACGAAGGCGAGACCGTCTGGCGCCCGACGTTGCGGCTCGACGCGACCCTCGGGCTCGTCGGTCCGCTCGAAGGCGGTGCTTATCTGCAGGTCGTCGGCAGCGAGCTGCCGCTCGCGAATCCCGGCCTCGGCGCCGGTCTGTTCGTCGCAGTGCGCCCGAGCATCCCGTTTCTCGGCGCGGTTCGCCCCATCGGCGAGGCGTCGATCGGACGTCACGCGTTGCCGAGCGAGTCGCAGGGCACCTCCGACGCGTGGGCCGCCGCGCTCGGCGTCGGGCTCGGCATCGAGGTCAACCCGGTCGTCCAGCTCGAGGGGCGCGTGCACCATGCGTGGCTGCTCGGGCTCGAGGAAGGCTCGGGTCTCGACGAGTCGGCCTGGACCGTGACCGCCGGTCTGCGCATCGGCCTCTGAAGGCAAGCCGTCCGCCGGCCACCGCGGGCTGCTCGCGCCCTGCGCCCCGATCGAGCCTGTGAGCGCCGCCGCGAGAGGGTGCGACGGCAGACGTGGTGGCAACGCGACGTAGTTAGGGCATGTTTGTGCCCGCCGTGCGCACCTCGCTCGCAGGCGTGTCCGTCGTGATGGCGTTCGCGGTCGCGTTCGCGGCGGTTCCGCACCACGCATCCGCCGACGCGCCCGAGAGCGAGCGCGATCAGGCCGACGCGCACTTTCGCGCGGGCGTGCGCGCGCTTCGCGAGAACGACCCCGGGACCGCGGTCGCGCACTTCCACCAGTCGCAAGAGCTCTATCCGCGGGTCACGACGGCGTGCAACCTCGCGCTCGCGTACGACCGATGGCCGGGCCACGCGACCGAAGCGGCGAACGCGTACGACCGATGTGCGGAGATGGACGAAGGCGGGAGCTACCGCCAGCACGCGATCGAGCGCGCGGCGGCCATCCGCGCCGAGCAGGCCGCGCAGAGCACGCCCGTGGGCGACCCGACGCACACGCCGATCATCGAGTCGCCCGTATGGGGCGAGGGCGCGACGACGTGGACGTCCCTGCCGCCGCAAGGTGGCGGCGTGCCGCCCCAGCAGGTCGACACGCCTGGACCTTCCGCGACCTGGATCGTCCTCGGGGTCGGAGCGCTCGCTGCCGGTGGCATCGCGCTCGGCGTGGGCATCGCGCTCGAGCTCGACGCTCAGTCGCGCGCCGACGCGCTGCAGGCGCAATACGGCTACGACCTGCCTCCCGAGGAAGCGGAAGAGCTCGACAGCATCCGCTCTCAGCGCGACCTCGGCGTCGGCCTGTACGTCGGCGCCGCGGTGCTCGGTGCGTTCGGGCTCGGGTCGCTGTTCGTGTTCTTCAGCGAGCTCGTGAGCACGCCGGACGGCCCGACGGTGGTGTCCGGCTCGGTCTCGCCCGACGGCGGACGCCTCGTCTTGCGCACCCGGTTCTGATTCGCTGCTATAGAATCGGCCCGCCCGGCAGCGCCCGTCTCGCACGATGGGGCTTGTTGGTGCGGCCTGCCGGCCCGATAGGGAACCCACACGATGAAGCTCGCCGACTACTTCGACAGCATCCAGCGCACGGCCAAGACCACGCTCGAGGGGATGGCGGTCACGTTCTCGCATCTGTTCCGCGAGCCCATCACGGTGCAGTACCCCGACCGGCTCGACCGCCCGGTGAGCGAGATGCTCCCCGAGCGCTACCGCGGCCTGCTCGAGGTGCAGATGGACATCTGCACCGGCTGCAAGCGGTGCGAGCGCGCGTGCCCCATCGAGTGCATCGCCATCGACCTGGTGAAGGATCCGGGCGGGTCGAAGAAGCAGATGATGGCGCGCTTCGACATCGACATGGGCAAGTGCATGTTCTGCGGCCTGTGCGTCGAGGCGTGCATCGCGGAGTCGACGGGCGCGATCCGCCATACCCGCGAGTTCGAAGGTGCCAGCACGACGCTCGACGGCCTGGTGTTCCGCTTCATCCAGACCGGCGATCTGGTGCCGCTGTACAAAGCGCCAAAGGACAAATCCCAGATCCCCGTCGGCGACTACGGCCCGCACGCGCGCGAGGCGCGCGAGCGCGCCATGCGCGACAACCCCGCGGTCCTCGAGGAGCTGCGCAAGGCGTGGGCGGTTACTGCCGGAAAAGCAAAGAAGAAAAAGGGCGGCAAGAAGGGCCCGGGTGGCCTCGCAGTCCCCGCGCTCACCGACCAGGGCAAGATCACGCGCATCGCCGGCGCGATGACCAAGGTCGACAAAGCCAACGTCGGTGCGCTCGCGAAAGCGCTCGAGCAGCTCACCGCACAGACCGACTGCGGCGCGTGCGGCTACCCCACCTGCATCGAGTACACGACGGCGATGGCCTCCGGCTCCGACAAAGACCCCAGCAAGTGCGAGCCCGGAGGCGCCGAAGCCACGGCCGACCTCGGCTTCGCGCTCAAGGTCGTCGGCGGCACCCCGCTCGAAGATGCCGCCAAAGGCAGCCCCCCCGTCACCACCTGACCGGGGACAGGATCGACGTGTACAACCCCGCGAGATCGCAGGGTTCGTAGACGAGCACTTCCAATCCGGTCCGGGAGCCCGTCATCGTCGCGCGAAGCGCGATGGGAGCGGGCCGCGCTACGATGCGTCTCGTGTCGTCGTCGCCCCGCTCGCTCGTCGCGCTCGTGGCCGTGATCTGCGCGAGCTGCGCGGACGACCCGCCGCAGCGGAACCCCGGCACCGACGCAGCAAACGATGGACGCGTGATGCTCCCGAGCGACGCGATGACGAGCCCGCTCGACGGATCGCGCGACGACGACGCGGCCGAGCCTCCGCCTCCGCCGTTCGACGGCGGACCCGATGACGCAGCGCCGCCCTCGCCGCCGCCCTCGGATGCGGGGGGCGACGCCGGACCGGGCGACGCAGGATCGCCTCCCACCGACGGCGGGCCGGTGGGCGTTCCATGCATGACGAGCGACCGCGCGGGGACGTGCCTCGACGTCGCAGACTGCACGGGCGATCGAATGCCCGTACCGGGATTCTGCCCGGGCCCGCGGGAGATCCAGTGTTGCGTGGCGCGCGAGGCGACCGCGGCGTGCGACCCGGCCGTGATGCCGGCGCCCAATGTCGGGCTCGTCGAGGAGGCGGGTGAAGGCGGCTGTCCCGCCGGCATGTTGGTCGTGCCCGCGTCACCGGCGTTCTGCGTGGATCGGTTCGAATCGGCGCTCGAGGTCGTCGCGGACGACGGCACCGTGACGAGCTGGTCGCCGTTCCACAACCCCGGCACGCGCCGCATCCGGGCCGTTTCGCTTCGCGGAGCGGTCCCGCAGGGGTACATCACGGGGCGCCAGGCCGAGGCCGCCTGCGCCGAAGCCGGTAAGCGCTTGTGCACGGACGCCGAGTGGCTGCGCGCGTGCCAGGGCGCCGACGGCTTCACGTACCCCTACGGCAACGAGCGGATGCCCGGCGTGTGCAACGACGCGCGCGACGTGCACCCCGCCGTCGAGCGCTTCGGGACGTCGGCCGACTGGATCTGGTCGATGCTCGGCGACGCGTGCATCAGTCAGCTGCCGGACTCGCTCGACCGAACCGGTGCCAACGCCGGATGCGAGAGCTCCGACGGCGCGCTCGACATGATGGGCAATCTGCACGAGTGGACCGCCGACCCGGCGGGCACCTTCCGCGGCGGCTTCTACGTGGACACGTACCGCAACGGGCCGGGCTGCCTCTACCGGACGACCGCGCACGACGTCGGCCACTGGGACTACTCGACGGGCTTCCGCTGCTGCGCGGATCCGTGAGCCGTCGGCGCATCGAAGCGAGGACGCATCGAATCGCGTGCGCGCGCACCTCCTGCCGAAGCTGCGAATCGTCACGAGCCCCGACCCGCCGCCGCCGGACAACCGGGCAAGCGAGGATCGCGAGCTGACCGGAGAGACAGGCCCGCGGAACGGATTGGAACTGCTCGTCTACGAACCCTGCGATCTCGCGGGGTTGTACACGTCGATCCTGTCCCCGTCAGAGGGTGCGGTCGAGGAGGCCGGCGAGGGTGCCTTTGGGGGCGAGGCCGGTTTGGGTCGCGACGACTTGGCCGCCTTTGAAGATGAGGACGGTGGGGACGGCCCGGATGCGGAACTTGGCGGCGGTGGTCTGGTTGTCGTCGATGTCGAGCTTGCCGACTTTCACGCGGCCCGCGTACTCGTCCGAGATGGCGTCCACGATCGGCGCGAGCTGACGGCAGGGCCCGCACCACGTGGCGGTGAAGTCGACGAGCACGGGCTTGTCGGACTTGATGACCTCTGCGTCGAAGTTGGCGTCGGTGAAGGTCTGGACGTTCTTGGCTGCCATCGGGGACTCCTCCAGGTCGGCGCCCGCGACCACGGGCCGCGCGGCGCCGCGGGGGAACATGCACCCTCACCCCCGTTTCGTCGAGTGTGCCCGCTCGCGGCTGATCCGCGGTGCGGGACACGTCTCGACGACGGGTTCGGCGAACCGCGTGACCGGCGCCCCGGATCGGGGCAATCTCCCGCTCGTGGCGACTGCCCGCCCCCATCGCCTGTTCGTTCCGCAGGAAGCGCTCGATGCTTGGTTGACCGACGGGCGCGCGCAGCTCGACGGCGACACGATGACGACCCCTTCGGACGGGCGCCGGTATCGGCTCAAGACTGCGCTGCGATTCCTCACCGAGCTGACCGGAACCGGAGATCCCAACGACCTCGTCGGCCGCGTGAAGGACATCGATCAGATCAATGCGCTCGGCGCCGAGCACGTGCGCGACTCGGTGATTCTCGGCGATCAGGCCTACCAGGTCGCCGAGGGTTTCGCGGCCGAGCCCGACGTCGCGAGCACGGGGACCGTCGTCGCGTTGCTCCCCGACGTCCCCGTCGCCGAGCCGGCTCCCGAGGACATCGAGCTGCTCGCGAAGTTCCTGCTCGATTCGGAGAAATAGGCGCGGCTGCCCGTCATGTTGTTCGCCATCACAGCCGTCGCATACGCCGCGTCGTGCGCGCTCTTCGCCGCGTACCTCTGGGAAGGCGGCCAGCGCCTCGAGCGCTACGCGAAGGTTTCTCTCTGGCTCGCGGCCGCGCTGCACGTCGCCTATCACATCGACACCGTCGCGCTGGGCGAGCGTCGAGGCAGCTACGACATCCACGCGGCCATGAGCGCGCTGTCGCTGTTCGTAGCGCTCGGCTATCTCGTCTTCGGCAAGCGCCTCAAGCTCGTCGTGCTCGGCGCCTTCATCACGCCGATCAACTTGCTGCTCTTCCTGGGCGCGGGGCTGCGCGATCGCAGCGTGGTCCCGCCCGGCGTGCGCAGCGCGCTCCTGCCGCTGCACATCTCCGTGAACGTGCTCGGCTACGCCGCGTTCACGCTCGCGTTCGCGGTGGCCATCGCGTACCTGCTCCAAGAGCGACAGATTCGCGCGAAACGCATCGGCGGCGTCTTCCAGCGCCTGCCTTCGCTCGACACGCTCGACAAGGCCGCGCTCCGCTGCGTGCTCGTGGGATTCCCTTTGCTCACGGTCGGCATCGTCACGGGCGCGATCCTCACCGGAGGCTTCGCCGCCGCGACGGCCGCCGAAGGGACCCGCCAGGCCTTCGCCGTGGCCGCCTGGGTGGTGTTCGCCGCCGTGCTGCTCCTTCGCGTCTCCGCGGGTTGGCGGGGTCGCCGCGCCGCGTTCGGCACGCTCATCGGCTTCGCGTGCGCGTGCGTCGTGCTCGTCGGCTACGTGGTGGGTGACACGTGACGGGCGAGCTCGTCGTCGTCGGGCTCTCGCACCGCACGGCGCCCATCGCCGTACGCGAGAAGCTCGCGGTGGCCGGCGACGATCTGTCGGCCATCACGAAGTCCATCCTCGAAGCGGGCGCAGCCGAGGCGATGATCGTCTCGACGTGCAATCGCGTCGAGGTCTACGCGGTCGGCGGCAGCGACCTCGGGCGATCGGTACGCGCGACGCTCACGCGCCGCGCCGGCGGTGCGAAGCTCGACGCGCACCTCTACGAGCACCGAGGCACCGAGGCGGTGCGCCATCTCTTCCGCGTCACGTCGAGCCTCGACTCGATGGTGGTCGGTGAGCCGCAGATCCTCGGTCAGGTGAAGGAAGCCTTCGGCGTCGCGACGGAGGCCGGCACCATCGGTCCGCTCCTCGGGCGCTGTCTCCACCGCGCGTTCGGCGTGGCGAAACGCGTCCGCACCGAGACGGGGATCGCCGAAGGGTCGGTCTCGGTCTCGAGCGTCGCGGTGGATCTCGCCAGAGGCATCTTCTCGTCGCTCGCGGGGCGTACGGTGCTGCTCGTGGGCGCGGGAAAGATGGGGCGAGCCGCCTCGCAGCACCTCGTCAGCGCGGGCGCGAAGCTGCTCGTGACCAATCGTTCCCCGGAGCGCGCGACGGCCCTCGCGGACGACGTCGGTGGAGAAGCGCGGCCGTGGGAGTCTCTGCGCGACCTCCTGGTCGCGGCGGACGTCGTCGTCTGCTCCACGTCGGCGCCCGGGTTCGTGCTCACACACAGCCTGGTCGCCCAGGTCGTCAAGGCACGCCGCCATCGACAGCTGTTCGTGATCGACATCGCGGTGCCGCGCGACGTCGACCCCGCGGCGGGTCAGCTCGACAACGTCTTCCTCTACGACGTCGACGACCTCCAGAAGGTCTGCAACGAGAACCTGCAGGCGCGCGGACGCGAGCGCGATGCCGCCGAGAAGCTCGTCGAAGGCGAGGTCGGCGAGATCGAGCGCTGGCGAAAGACCCGCGGCGTCTCCCCCCTCATCACCGCGCTCCGTGCGCACGTGCTCGCGGCCGTGCGCGGCGAGATCGACAAGACGGCGGGCAAGCTCAGGGGGCTCGCCCCGGAGGACAAGAAGAGCCTCGAGGTGCTCGCGGAAGCGATCACGAGCAAGGTGGTCCACCCTGCGCTCGTCGAGCTTCGACGTGCGGCGCAGGCGGACCCGGACACCCAGGAAGAGGTGCTCGGCGCCGCGACGCGCATGTTCGGCCTGCCCGATCCACGCGGGCCCGAGACGCCCGACACGGAGGGCGGACACCCAGTCGACGACGGGTCGAGCCAGAAGGGAGGCGCCTCCAACGCGCACTCCCGCGCCGAGCCTTCGTCGAGCCCACCCTCGGAGCTCGAGCGACCATGAAGATCCGCATCGCCACACGCAAGAGCGCGCTCGCGCTCGCGCAGACTCGTCTCGTCGCTTCGTGGCTGAAGGCGCTCGAGCCGTCGATCGACGTGGAGGAGGTGCACGTCGTCACGACGGGCGACCGCGTCCAGGACGTCCCGCTCTCGGAGGTCGGCGGCAAGGGGCTCTTCGTCACCGAGCTCGAGAGGAAGCTCCAGGACGGCGACTGCGACCTCGCAGTGCACTCGCTGAAGGACGTCCCGGCGGAGCTGGCCGAGGGCCTCACGCTCGCTGCGGTCCCCGCGCGCGAAGATCCACGCGACGCGCTCGTGACGGCCGACGGGCGCGCCATCGAGGCGCTCCGCGAAGGAGCCGTCGTCGGGACGAGCTCGCTGCGCCGTCGCTGCCAGCTGCTCGCGGTGCGCCCGGATCTGCGGATCGAGCCTCTGCGCGGCAACGTGGACACGCGCCTACGCAAGCTGCGCGAAGGGCAATACGACGCGATCGTCCTGGCCGTCGCGGGGATGCGCCGGCTCGGCGTCGCGGCGGAGCACGTCGCGATCGATCCGACGGTCATGGTGCCCGCGGCGGGACAAGGCGCGCTCGGCCTCGAGACGCGCGACGACCGCGGCGACGTGCACCGCTTGGTGGCCCAGCTCGATCACGAGCCGACGCGCATCGAGGTGGAGGCCGAGCGCACCATGCTCCGCGTCCTCGGCGGCAGCTGTCAGCTGCCCATCGGCGGCCACGCGACCGTCCCGCCGCCGCAGGATCCCTCGAAGTACGCGATCTCGATCATCGGCCTCGTGGCGTCTCCCGACGGCGCGTCGCGCGTCTCGTCGCGCATCGTCGAGGCCGCCATCGACGCACGCGACGTGACCTACGCGCTGGCCCGGGCGCGCGAGCTCGGCACGGAGCTGGCCGAGCGCCTCCTCGCCGACGGCGCGCGCGCGTTCGTCGACGACGCGGCCAAGCTCGTCCGAGGTCCGCATCTGCCTCCGCCGCGGGCGTGATAGCCTGCCTGCGATGGCGCAATTCGCGACCAAAACCGCGCTCCCGACCCATCTCCGCGACGAGCAGCGGCGCATCGAGAAGATCGCGCGCGACTACGGCCTCGACCCGTTTCCGACCTTCTTCGAGATCCTCTCGTACGACCAGATGAACGAGGTGGCCTCGTACGGCGGCTTCCCGAACCGGTACCCGCACTGGCGATTCGGGATGGAGTACGAGCAGCTCAGCAAGAGCGCGGAGTACGGGCTCTCGACCATCTACGAGATGGTCATCAACAACACGCCGAGCATCGCGTACCTCCTCGAGGGCAA
>JADZFZ010001023.1 GCA_020854145.1 Deltaproteobacteria bacterium
GGTACCGGGGTCGCGCTCGACTGGCGGCGCATCGGTCCGGCTGCGCGGTCCTTGGCGGTCGCGACGCCGCACGTCGTGATCGGCGGCGACGACTCGGTCGTGCGCGTCACGCTCGACGGCTCCGCGGAGACTGTTGCGCGCATCGCCAATCGAGGTGCGCGTGCGGTCGCCGCACGCGACGACGTGGCGGCTTGGGCCGAGCGCGACACCCACGCCGTCGTGGTGCGCGCGGGCGGCGAGACGCGCGTGCTCCACCGCGATCACCATCCCTGGTCGCTCTACCTGGAGGGGGAGGACCTCTTCTGGGCAACGCCGCGGCTCCTCCACGGAAACACCATGAATGCGTGCGGATCCGTACGGCGTGCCGCGATCGGCGGAGGACCCGTCGAGACGCTCGCCGATGGGGTCTACCAGCCGGACCATCTCTGCTGCCGCGACGGAGCGGTGTGGCATGCGGCCGGGCCTGCGATCGACCGCATCGATCTGGCGACCCGCCGCTCCGAGCGCGTGGTGGCCCAACGACAGGAGGTCGGCGGGCTCGCGTGCGTACGCGACGTGCTGATCTGGGTCGACGGCGGAACCGTGGAAACGCTCCGTTGGCGCGTGCGCCCCCGCCCGATCGGCGGTCCGCCGGTACCCCCCACGGTGCGACCGCTCGCCACCGCGGAGGACGCCGTCGTCACGCTCTGCGGGACGACCAACGGTGTCGTGTGGCTCGAGTCGCCCGGCGGCTACGAGCCATGCACGCTGCACGCGTGCACGATCGACACGCTCGAAGCCTTCGCGATCGCCCTCCCCGCCGGCACCGAGCCGACCGAGCTCGCATGCGACGCGACGCACCTGGCCATCGCGTCGGCCGAGGCGACGTTCCTCGCGCCGCTGCCGCCCGCCCTCGTGCGGGACACGAGTGACGGAGACGTCCACGATGCCCTCGCCACAGCGTGTCGCGGTGACCTGCTCTCCCCGCTGCAGGCGGCGCTCGTCGGCGCGGCGTGCGCAGGTGCCGTCGTGACCTCGCGGGGAACCCGCACGTGGTACGTGCAGATCGAGACGGTCGGTCTCGCCGACACCGACGTAGACGAAGCCATCTGGAGCACCGGCGCCGATCGTGTGATGCGCGGCATCGACGGGCGCCCGCTCGTGGACCTCGACGACGAGGACGCCGCGTTCGCCGCCGACGTCGCGCCGTTCGACCGCCTGCTCGACCCGGGCGCGCTCGCCCGGCTCGCCGAGCGCTACGCCGCGTGCGCCGACTTCGATCGCCGCCAGGCATTCGCCGCGCTGCTCCGCCGCGTCGTGGCGCCCCTGTCGCCGTGACCAACGGCGCTGACGTGCCTGCGCTTCGGCGCTCGACGAGCGACCGCACGGCGGCGGCTCGGCGGCCAGCGCGTCGCGTCACCTGCTCTCGCTGACGGCCGAGTCGCTTCGCGGGCTGCCGAGCAGCCTCGATCGCAGATGGGCGCGCATGGGGATCCCTCCCAGCGGGCGGAACGTGAGCGCCACCGGGTCGGGCAGGACCTCTCTCGGGCTCTCCGGGACCAGCCGCGCACGCTGCACGATGGTCGCGAGAACCAGCGGGCCTTCCATCAGCGCGAAGTGATTGCCGATGCAGACCCGCGGCCCGGCGCCGAACGGGATGTACGCATACCTCGGTCGAGCCTCCTCCAGGTCGGGCGAATGGCGCAGTGGGTCGAATCGACGTGGCTCCGGCCACCAATCGGCGCGGTGGTGGATCGCCCACGGCAGGACGCCGAAGTACGTGCCCGGTGCGAACGCACGATTCGCGATCTCCACGGGCTCGAGCGCCTCGCGCTCGTAATAGGGGACCGGCGGATACATCCGCAGCGATTCCTTGAACACGGCGAGCGCGTAGCCGAGCCGCGGCAGATCGGCGGGTGTCGGCAATCGGCCGCCGAGCTCGGCGACCTCGGACTCCAGCCGCGCGAGCGCATCGGGATGCCGCGCGAGCAGATAGAAGGCCCACGCGAGCGCCGTCGCCGTCGTCTCGTGGCCCGCGACGAACAACGTCAGGATCTCGTCGCGCAGCTGGCGATCGGACATCGGTCGCCCCTGCTCGTCGCGGCTGACGAGGAGACGCGTCAGCAGGTCGGGACGCTCCATCGCCGACGCACGTCGGTCGGCGATCATTCGAGCGACGCGCTCGTCGAGCACCGCGATGGCGCGCCGGAGCTCGCTCGTTCGTCGACCCGGCAGGAGAATCGGACGTTCAAGCCGCTCCACGGCGCCGTCCACGAGGCGCCGTGCCCTGGTGCCTTCCTGCTGGTCGATCCGCAGCCATCGCGCCACGCGACGCACCCCGAACGACAGCTCGACCTGGCCGAGCAGCCCGAGCGAGGCCGACGCCTCCGACGCCCATCGGAGCGCGACGGTGAGCGCCTCGCCGAGCTCGTCGGCCTCGTCGAACGTGTCGATCCCGAACAACGTCGTGCCCGCGACGCTCATCGCGATGCGGGTCGTCTCGCGCGACACGTCGACGACCTGGCCGCTCCGCCACGTGTCCACGCAACGCGTCGCAGCCCCGGTCATCGCGTCGGCGAAGGTGCCGAGATTGCCCGGATGGAAGATCGGCGCCATGACCTTGCGCTGTCGGCGCCACAGGTCGCCCTCGCTCGTGAACAGCCCGTCGCCGACGAACGGATGCAGCATCGCGCGGATGAACCGCGACTTCCGGAAGCTCCGCGCCTTCTCGACGAGCAGCTCGCCGACGAGCGACGGCGAGTTGACGATCACCACCGACTGATAGGCGAATCGGAGCTGCCCGAGGTCGCCGCACTCGCGGTTGAACCGCTCGAGCAGCGAGAGCGGCGTGCTGCGCAGCTCCGCGACGTGACCGAGCGCGGTCGCGCCGGTGAGCATCGACATCGAGGGCGTGGTCATTCGACTCCTGTCAACGCGTCGGCGCGAATCGTACGATCCCGAGCGTGGGAGTCGTGTCGACCGCCATGATGGACAAGAGGCCCAGCATGCCCACGTACAGGCTGCCGTCGGGACCGATGGTCACCGTCGCGGACGAGTCGTCGGGCACGGGCGCGCGGAACACGAGCTGGCCCGTCGCGCGATCGACCACGGCCAGGAAGCTCTCGGCGACGCCGGGGAACCGGATGTCGAGGATGCGCTCGTCCGAGACCGTCGTGCGGGTCACCGTGCCGACGATGTGATTGCGCGTGACCGTCATGACCGCGGACCACGTCAGGTCGTCGGGCAACGCGACCTCCCACAGCGTTCCCGACGGACCCGCGGCGCGAAGGTCGACCGCTTCGGGACCGAACGCCGTCAGGCGGAGCGTCGTCTCCCAGAGATACGTCACGCCCTGGTCGTCGAGCGCCGGTGCACCGGCCATCGGGCCGCGCTCCATCTCCATCTCGTAGATGGGAGCGCAGACCTGCGGGTGGTCGTCGTCGTCGGTGTTGTCGTCGCACGCGTCGACATCGATGCCCTTCACGGTCGCGCGCACGGAGCCGGGATCGAGGATGGCGCCGGGGGTCGAGCCGTCGCCGACGTTGACGTACCGACCGTCGCGCGTGACCGACGGGCTCGTGGCGCTGCCGCCGACGAGCGGGACGTGCCAGCCGCGCTCGATCGTCGGCCCTGGCGCGATGCGGAGCTGGATCATCGCGCCGTGATCGGGGTCCGCGCCGCCGCCCACCACGAACAGCTCGTCGCGCGGCGAGACGCCGATCGTGTTGTCGCTGAACCCGCCGCCGGCACCCAGGAACGCCCCGAGGAACCCGCCGCCGCCGCCCGCGCCGAAGATGGCGTCGAGATCGGCCACGACCGCATCGGGCGCGACCATCCGGATGTCGAGGTCGAGCATGAGCGCGCGCGGCGGCACGAACCCCGTCTCGGCCGGGATGTCGTAGGACGCCAGCACGCGGCCATCGTCGCGAGCGAGGAGGTAGACGACGCCCCCGTTCGTCACGGTCGCGACGTGACCGCCGGGCGTGAAGTGCAGGCCGAGCGGGCCCGAAAGGCCACCCTCGGGATCCGCGGTCCCGATGGGAGTCGCCCATCGATCCGAGCCATCTGCGTTCAGGGACACGATCTGATCGAGCACCGCGAGATAGAGGAAGCCATCGGCGTCCACCTCGACCGCGCTGCCGACCACCGTCGGGTGGAAGGTGCGGCACCACTCGGTCGTACCGTCCCGAGCGGAGAGCGCGTGGACTCGGCACCCGTCGGGATCGGGATTGGCCGTGGTCACGTACACCGTGTTGCCGTCGGGAGAGAACGTGTTGGGCTGCACGACGGCAAGGCCCACCAGCGAGTGCCAGACCTGCTCGAATGCCGATGCGCTGTCGCAATCCACGAAGTCGCTCGACCCGGGGTTCGCGTGGATGCCCACGTAGGGGATGCCCTGTGGGTACGGCGCAGGCTGTGAAGGGCGACAGGGAACCTCGACCGTGCCGCCGTCGTCATCTCCACATGCGGCCCCGACGAGCACGGCAGCCAGAAGCACGTCGCGCAATCTCACGCGATCGAGTGTGCACCCAATCGAAGGGGCCTTGGAAGCGTCGAAGGCCCAGCCGTGCGTGTCCCCGCCGCCCTGCGGGTGCATCGAGATCATTCGGGAGGTCGAGATGAGGATCGTCCAACGGAGAGCGCTCGCGTGGCTCGTGGCGCTCGCAGGGGTGTCGTCGATGGTCGCGACGGTGGAGGTGCCCGTCGCGAGCGCCCAGCGCGCGGTGCGCCGTACGGTGCACGCGTCCACGCAGCGTCGATTGCGCTCTTTCGGCACCAGCGAAGCGCTCCGCGCCTACGTCCAGCGCATCCTGGCCGCCCAACGTGCCGACGCACGTCGTGAGCGGCGCCGCGCGCGACGCGGTAGTGGCGGCGGCTACGGCGCCGGCTCGGTTGCGCAGCGGTCGATGGATGGCGGTGGCGGCTCGATCGACTCTCTCATGAGCGGCGCGCTCGGAGGTGGCGCGCCCGCGGCAACGCGCCCCGCGGCCGACCCGCGCTCTCCTGCCGCGACGGCCGCCGGGACGTCGCAGACCGCGGCCGGGGAACAGTCGATCACCAACACCCAGGAGGTCGGCATCGACGAAGGCGACATCGTCAAGGTCCGCGGCGATCACCTCGTCGTCTTGCGGCGAGGACGCCTCTTCACCGTGTCGCTCGCGGGCAATCGCATGCAGCCCATCTCGGTCGTCAACGCGTTTCCCCCGGGCGCCAACGACAGCGAGGCCTGGTACGACGAGATGCTCGTGGACGGCAACAAGATCGTCGTCATCGGATTCTCGTACGAGACCAGCGCGACCGAGCTCGGGATGTTCGACCTCGACGACGCTGGGCGAATCACCCACCGCGCGACCTATTACCTCCGGTCGAACGACTATTACTCGTCTCGCAACTACGCGAGCCGATTGATCGGCCACACGCTGATCCTCTACATGCCCTATTCGCTCATCTTCGAGCAGTGGGACGAAGAGGGCGAGCGCGCGACGGTGACACCGAGCTTCCCCGCGATGCGCCGCTGGCGCGCGCGAGGACGCGACGACTGGCACCAGATCGTGACGGCGTCGGAGGTCTTCCAGCCCATCCAGCCGACGTCGCAGCCGGTGCTTCACACGGTGGTCACGTGCGACCTCTCCAGGCCCGACCTGCGCTGTCGCGCCCGCGGCGTCGTCGGCCCGTACGGACGAACGTTCTACGTCTCGCACGAGGCCGTGTACGTCTGGGTCACGAGCGACGAGGCCGAGACGTTCTGGGACGAGGAGGAGTACGACGAGAACGGCGAGCTCGTGGAGCGCGCGCGCCCACCGGCGCCTCCCCCACCCGGCGTCGTCTATCGATTGCCTCTCGCGGGCGGCGCCCCTGGTGCGCTGCGCGTGTTCGGCGCGCCCACGGATCAGCTCTCCTTGCGCGCGGCCGACGGCCACCTCAACGCCCTTCTCACGTCCGAAGGAAACGGCGACGCGATGTGGGCGTCCGAGCGCTCGGCCGGCGGCGTGGCGTTGTTGCGGGTGCCGATCGCGCGCATCCGGCCCAACGCGCCCGTCGCGCGCCGCGAGGACTACACCGTGCTGCCTTCGGTCGAGCGGCGCGGCGCGCTGCAGAATCGGTTCGTCGGCGACCAGCACGTGCTGTATGGCGTCGGCGGCGGCTGGGGCCCACGGGTCGCACGCCGCGGGCCCATCTTCGTCCACCGATACGGCGCCAACGCGGCGACCACGACGCTCGAGCTGCCGCACGGGACCGACCGCATCGAGCCGATGGGCGCGGCTGCCGTCGCCGTGGGGAGCGACGGGCGCGACCTGCACTTCACCGCGATCCGCCTCGCCGCACCGCAGGCGCAGATTGCCGGCAACTACGTCGAGCGCGCCGCCAGCCAGGGAGAGGAGCGGACGCATGGGTTCTTCTATCTGCCCACGAGCGATTCGACCGGGTATCTCGGCCTGCCCGTTCGCGGAGGACGAGAGTCCGGAGCGCGTCACCTGCGCGACACGTCCGCGTCCGTGCTGTTCCTGTCGGTCGATGATCTGCGATTCGCGCCCCTCGGGAGCCTCGCTTCGCGGGCGCCGGCCAACGTGGCCGACGCGTGCATCGCCTCGTGCGTCGATTGGTACGGCAATGCGCGGCCCATCTTCTATCGCGACCGCGTCTACGCGCTGCTCGGCTACGAGCTCGTGGAGGGACGGATCGACGCCCGCGCGATTCGCGAGATCGGGCGCACCGACATGTTGACGCTCGTGAATCAGCCGGTCGCGCGCGCCGGCAATTGATTGCCGAACCTCAGAAGGTCACGACGACGGGCGCACCGCGTCCGTCGGTCGTGCCGTCGCCGATCTGCCCCGACTCGTTGAAGCCCCAGCAGCGCACCGACCCGTCGTCGTGCAGCGAGCACGTGTGCGCTCCACCGGCCGCGATTCGAGTCACACCCGCAATCCCCGGGACCGCGGCGGGTCGCGGCTCGCACAGGAAATCGCCCATCGGCACCGAGCAGCGCATCGACGGCATGAACCCGAGCTGACCGAGGTAGCCCGCTCCCCAGCAGCGCACGGTCCCGTCACCCAGCAGCGCGCACGTGTGCGAGCTGCCCGCCGCCAGCTGCGTCACCCCGGACAGACCGACGTCCGCCGGCTCCGGATGGCTGGTCACCGCCCCATCTCCGAGCTGACCGAGCCTCCCGTTTCCCCAGCAGCTCACGGTGCCGCCTCCGAGGACGGCGCACGTGTGGCCGTCGCCGAGCGCGACGTCGGTCACGCCCGAGACGGCGTCGACGAGCCGCGGCGCACGCGCACAAGGCAGCGCGGTGCGACCGGGATCGTCGCACGAGTCGCCCGGCTCCCACGCGCCGACCTGGCCGTATTGTGAGACGCCCCAGCAATGGAGCTGACCGCCGCTCGTTCGCGCGCAGCTGTGCGCATTGCCGAGCGCGATTTGCACCACGCCCGGCAGCGAGACCGTCACGGGCGAAGGCGCACACGAGAATTGACCGCCGAGACACGTGGCCGTCCCGGCGGCGCCCAATTGCCCGAATTGCGCCATTCCCCAGCAGCGAATCGCGCCGTCTGCCGCGAGCGCACAAGAATGGTATCCGCCCGAGGCGACAATCGAGACGCCCGCGAGACCGGCCACCGCCATGGGCGTCGCGTGCGCGTCCGTCGTGCCCAGCCCGAGCTGTCCGAAGGCACCGTCGCCCCAGCACCGAACGCTCCCGGCCGGGTCGCGTGCACAGGCGTGCTGATTGCCAGGGGCGATTGCCGTCGACCCTGCGAGCGCAGCGACGACGCCGGGCGTCGTGCGCGACGTGGTCGTACCGTCGGCCAGCTCACCCGACGTGTTGCCGCCCCAGGACCGAATCGAGCCGTCGGTCATTCGCGCGAACGAGAACCCGAGACAGCGCCGCGTCCCGTCCGCGAGCATGTTGCAGGCGTCGTATCGACCGAGCGCGAGGTCCGCAGGGGTCGCCGTGCAGCCGCCCGGAGTCGCGCACGCGCAGGCGCCCGCCGTGCACGCGAAGCCCGCGGGACAGACATTGCCGCACGCCCCGCAGTTCGTGCCGTCGGTGCTCGGATCGACGCACGCGGCGCCGCAAGCGATCGTCGGCGGAGCGCAAGGCCCGATTGGACCGTCGCCGGTCGCGCCGTCCACGGGGATCGGCGCACCATCGACGGCGCCGAGGTCGAGCCCCGGCGGGACCGATCCATCGAGCCCGGCGCCGTCGAGCGCCGCGCCGTCGGGCACGGACGGACCGGTGTCGCGCCCTCCCCCACCGCTCGTGCCCCCCGAGTCGCAACACGCCACGAGGATGGCGAGCACCCCGAGCCATCGCGCATTCGACTCCATCGGAAGAGGATACACGCGGCTCGGGTCGAGACGGCCGGCACGATATGATGCGCGATCGGTGGTTGCTCGCTGGCTCGCATGGTCGGCTGCCTTCGCGGTGGCGATGCTCGGCGCGTGTGGCGACGACGAGAGTGGGGCCAGCATCGACGCGATCGTGAGCGACGAGCCGCCGGGGCTGGGCGAGACGATCGATTCGATTCGCGTGACGGTCTCCGTCCTGTCGACGGAGGGAGAGACGCAGGTCGGGACGTACGAGCACGCCGCCGAGCTGCGCGAGGGCAGGCTCGTGCCGTGGTCGGTTCGCCTGACGCCGCGGAGCCAGTCCGACGTCGGCAGAACGCTCTACCGCGTGAAGGCTTCCGGTCTGCGCGGGGGCGCGGAGATCGTGTCGACTCAGCATCGCCTCGTGTTCGTGCCCAATCGTCGGCTGGTGCTCGCGTTGCGGCTCGACGGCGATTGTGTCGGCATGCGCTGCGCCGTCGATCAGCGCTGCAGCGACGCGACCTGTGAGAGCGACTTCATCCCGGCCTGCACGCTGGTGGTGGGCACGAGGCCCGACGACTGCCGCAATGGCGACGAGATGGATGCCGGCAGCGTGGCGGACATGGCGATGGCCTCGATCGACGCATCGGACGAGCCGACCTCCGCCGACGCGACGCCCCCGACGGATTCCGGCCCGCCGCCGCTCGACGGTGCGTCCACCGACGACGACGGCGCGACGGCGCTCGACTCCGCCACCGAGCCCGACGCGGCGACGGAGGACGCAAGCATGGCCGTCGACGCCGGCAGCGATGCGTTCGCGCCGGACGCGTTCGTGCCAAGGTGCACCGGCCCGGAGTGCGACGACGGCAACCCGTGCACCACCGACACGTGCGAGCCCTCGACCGGATGCAGCCACGCTTCGAATGCTGCGGACTGCGACGACGGCACGTTCTGCAATGGGACCGACCGGTGTGGCGGCGGCACGTGCTCCCTTCATGCAGGCCCGCCCTGCGACGCGCCCGCCGTGTGCGACGAGTCGATGGATCGGTGCGTCGGTTGTGTGGTCGACGACGACTGTGGCCCCGACGTCCCCGACGAGTGGGGCCCGTGCGAGGGCTTCACCTCGACTTGCGACGAATGGGGATTGCAGCGTCGCAACGTGACCGAGCTCGGGTGTGTCGCCGCCGTGGGCGCGTGCATCAACACGGGAGCACACGAGGACGTGCAGGAGTGCTTCCTCTCGACCGCGGGTGTCTCGTGCGGCGCCGGCGCGACCTGTGTCGCCGGAAATTGTTGTGGCGACGGCGCGTGCATGGTCAGTTTCAGCGAGAACGGCCTGCGGTGCCCGAGCGACTGCTGCGATGGCGACACGCCGTGTGGCGTCACGCGCAGCTCCGATCCGTCGCAGTACTGTCGGAGCGTCAACGGGGGCCCGTTCCAGTGGATCACCGAGGCTCAGGCGCTGCTGCTCTGCGACAGCCCGGGCGAGATCTGCGCGACGAGCTACACATGCGGCGGCACGAGCGGCTTCTGCGTGATCGACGGCATCTACACGTACCGCGAGGGCCCGTGCTCCGCGGTGTGCGGCAACGGGCGATGCGACGCCGGAGAGACCGGGGCGAGCTGCGGGACGGACTGCTGCGACTCGAGCAGCGCTTGCGGATCGACGTTCGGCGGCTTCGGCGAGCTCTACTGCCGCAGCTTCGACGGCGGTCCCTACGAGTGGATCACGGCAGCGGACGCGCTCGAGGACCACTGCTCGACGGCCGCGCACGTGGGCGGCACCTACGCGTGCGTCGGCGAGACGGGTTTCTGCTGCGCGCCGGGCGTGTTCGCGCCCATGTGCCCATGACGCGCTGACGAAGCGTCGTGGGCTGCTACCTTTGCCGCCGTCGATGGGCACTCCCGGCTGGATCGCGCTCGGTGTCGGCGTCGCGCTCTTCCTCCTGTCGATCGCGCTTCCGACGCCGCGACGGCTGTGGGTCGCCGAGGTCTATGCGGCCAAGCACATCGGAGCCTGGCTGCTCGACTTGGTCGGGATTCGGCGCCTCGTCGCGAGAGCGCGCGGTCGCGAGCACGTGCCGCTGACCCGTCCCAGGCTCGCGCGGCGCTACTGCGAGGACATGGGGCCGACGTACATCAAGCTCGGCCAGATCATCGCTTCGTCGGCTGGGCTCTTTCCCAAGCCCTACGTCGAGGAGTTCCGCAAGTGCCTCGATCGCGTCCGTCCGTTCTCCTACGAAGAGGTCGAGATCATCCTCGGCGAAGAGCTGGGGCACGACTGGCGGACGAAGCTCGTCGAGCTCGATCCGAGGCCGCTCGCGAGCGCGTCGATCGCACAGGTCCACACGGCGAAGCTCGCGGACGGCACCGCCGTGGTCGTGAAGGTCCAGCGACCCGGGATTCAATCGCGCGTTCGCGCCGACATGCGAATCATCCGGCAGCTCGCGCGCGTGGCAGCCGTCGTCAAGCGCGACGCGGAGCTCGCGAACCCGGTGGGAGTCGTCGAGGACTTCTCGGAGACGCTCCGACAGGAGCTCGACTTCCGTCTCGAGGCGGACAACCTCGCGCGCTTCAACGACATCATGCGCGAGCTCGGACACGGCGACGTGCGCGCGCCGTTTCCGCACAAGGAGCTGACGACCCCGCGCGTGCTCGTGATGGAGCGGTTCTTCGGCCTGCGCGTCGATGACATCGAAGGCATCCGCGAGAAGGCCATCGATGCCGAGAGCATGTTGCTCAAGGGCTTGCGCGCGTGGTTCCAGACGGTGCTCTTCCACGGCTTCTTCCACGGCGACGTTCACGCGGGCAACCTGATGATGCTCGACGACGGCTCCGCGGGATTCCTGGACTTCGGCATCGTCGGACGATTCGACCAACGTCAGCGCGACATGATCACGGACTACTTGATCGCGTTCTCCACCGGCAACTACGACGCACTCGCCGACGTGATCATCGCCATGAGCCGGCCCGAGCAATCGTGGAACAAGGCGCTGCTCGTGAAAGACCTCGAGACCGCGTACTCGCCGATGCTGCGACTGTCGTTCGGGGAGCTCAACTACGCGGAGATCCTGCCCGAGATCCAGCGCGTGGCATCCAAGCACCGGATGCGGCTGCCGCAGGAGTTCGTCTTGATCACGAAGCAGATGCTCTACTTCGATCGGTACGCGAAGCTGCTCGCTCCCGACCTGAACGTGTTCACCGACCCGCGCCTGGTCATGAGCATGATGGGCGACATCATGACGGCACGCGCCCAACGGTCCGACGGTGCGCCGCAGGCGACGGCACCGGCGGCGCCGGACGAGGCGGAAGCCGAGGTGCCCACCCAGAGCGCGACGGTGAGAGGGTGACGTGAGCGCCACGGTCGCCGCGCATCGGCCGAGCACGAGCGCGGCCGCGCGCGACCGACGACGCGATGTCGCGCCCACGTTGTCGCTCGTCGTGCTGGCGTTCCTGCTCGAGGCGTGTTGCTGCTGCTGCAGCGACGGCTGCCGAGGGTGCAGCGAGAGCTGGCGGGCGACCAGCGGCAACGTCGAGCTCGACGACCTCGAGCCCCTCTCGACGACCGAGACGCGCGCGGCCGAAGGACACGCGACTCGGTGTGCGGCGGGTGACCTCGCGGCGTGCGAGCAGCGCGGGATGGACCTCGAGCGGCGGCGCGGGGTGCCGCGCGATCGGGCAGCCGCGCGGAGGATGTACGAGCGCGCATGCCGGCCGGACGGGGGCGCCGGGCGGATGTCGGCGTGTGTTCTGCTCGGTCGGATGCTCGAGCGCGGAAGCGGCGGCGCGCCCGACCTCGAGCGCGCCAGAACGCTCTTCAGGCAGGCCTGCGATGCGCGCGAGTGGATGGGCTGCGTGCGGCTCGGTCAGCTGCACGAGCGCGGTGCTGGGGCGGAGCCGACGGGCGCAAGCGAGCTGTACAGACAGGCGTGTGACGGCGGTGAGCAGGAAGGGTGCGGATACCTCGGTCTTCTGTACGCCCACGGCCGTGCCGGCGTCGATCCCGACTCCCAACGTGCGCTTCGGCTCCTGCGCCGGGCGTGCGATGCCCGCGCGTACGAGGCGTGCCGCGGTCTCGGGTGGATGTACGAGGACGGCCACGGCGTGACGCGAGACGCGAGTCGCGCGGTCGCGCTCTACCGTCGCGGGTGCACTGCCGGCAACGCGCCTTGCTGCCACGCGCTGGGCATGGCCTACCGCAATGGGCGAGGTGTCGCGAAAGACGTCGACCGGGCGGCGTCGCTCATCCGTCGCGCCTGCAACGACGGCGAGCCCGCGGCGTGCCACACGATGGCCGAGCTGTTTCGCGCGGGCGAGGGCGTGCGCTTCGACGCGTTCATGGCGACGCAGCTCGACGCGACCGCGTGCGCGGGCGGGCACGAAGAGGCCTGCAGCAGCAGCGGCGGCGGCGGCGACTGGGACTGATCACCCGCCGCCACGCCTGCGTGCGCTGACCGGGATGCGAAACGTGATCGGCTCGCCGATCGGACCGAAGTGCGTACCGCGGGCGATGCCGGAGATGCAGCGGCCGAGCGGCGTGCCCGACACGGCCGCGGGAAGGATCTCCGCCGATTGAACGCGTCCGTCGCCGTCGACGCGGAACCGGATGGACACGGCGGGGACGTCCTGACCCTCCGTCAGATTGACCGCGAAGCAGCGTGCGATCCTGCTGCTTTCTCGGGCGAAAGTCCGAGACAGCGCTTCGGCGGTCGGCCGGCCTCGCGGGGGACGCGGTGTCGTGCTGCCGGCGGCGCCTGTGTCGGCCCTCGACGCAACCCCCACCGACGCGCCTCCGTCGTCGGCGGTCGACTCGCTCGCCGCGTCGGCGCTCGACGCCGCGACCGGAGACGCGCCCGCGTCCCCGGTCTCGTCGGTCTGCCCGGTCGTGACGTTGGGGTCTCCTTCGCCGCTGACCAGCACGTAGCTCGTGCCGAGGTCCACGTCGTCGGTCTCCACCACTTTGGCGACGGTCGCGCCGATGGCCGCGGCCACCGCCGCGACGGCCGCGAGCGGTGCGCCGATGCGAAGCCAGGCCGGCGCGGCGGGCTTGGGCTTGGCCGCCGCATCGTCGGCGCCTTCGGGTGAGATCGCGTCCGACGCAGCGAACCGCCCAGACGGAAGGCGCTGCGGGCCCGAACCGCTACGGGGGGGCGGCGTGCTCGGGCTCCGGAGGCTCGGCGGAGCATCGGCCGTCGGCTCGCTGTCTTGAAGCGCCGTGATGCTCTGCGAGACGGCGTCGCGCCATGCGCGATCCAGCGCGATGAGGTCTTCGGCGCCCGTGAGCGCCTGGAAGTCGGGATGCTTGAAGTCGGCCGAGGCGGCCTTGGCAATCTCGGCGGCGGCATCGTGCGCGTCGACCAGGCGCAACGCCCGGAGCGCGCTCGCGAGCGCATCGGCCGTGGCGAACCGGACGTTCGGCTCCTTGGAGAGGGCGCGCGCGATCACCAGCCCGAGCGCGCGCGGAACGTCCTTGCGCAACGCGTCGACGCGGGACGGAACGTGCTCGAGCACCTTCGCCACCGTCGTCTCCGGCGTCGATCCCCGGAGCTCGTTGTGGCCGATGAGCAGCTCGTGCAGCACGACGGCCGCCGAGTACGTGTCGGTCGCGGGGCTCGGGGGCTCGAACCGGAGCAGCTCGGGTGCGAGATAGGCCATCTTGCCGCGCACGTTGAGGTCACCACCGCTCGTCTCGGTGGCATCGCTCTGCATGGTGGCGATCCCGAAGTCGGCGAGCTTGACCGGACCATCGACGTCGACGAGCACGTTGGCCGGGGTCACGTCGCGATGGATGACCGGAGTGGCTTCGCCGTCGGCGGTCACCAACGTGTGCGCGTACTGGAGCGCGTCGAGGATCGCGAGCGTGATGTGAAGCGCCCGGTGCACCGGGAACGGGCCCCGCTTGGTCTGCACGAAGTGCAGCCATCGCCCGAGGTGGTGGCCTCGCACGTACTCGAGCACCATGAACGAGTCGCCATGCTCGCGCCCGTAGTCGATCACCGCGACGATCGACGGGTGCCGGAGGTTCGACATGATGCGCGCCTCGCGCGCGAACGACTTCACCATGCGCTCGTCGGCGACGAGGTGGGGCGCGACGCGCTTGACCACGACCGGTCGGACGAACCCGTCGCCGCCCTCGGCGCGCGCGAGATAGATGAGCCCCATCCCGCCGCGAGCGAGCTGGCGAACGATTCGGAATCGGCCGAGGACCACTCGGCCTACGAGCGGGTCCTCTTGATCGACCATGCGGCGGGTAGCCCGAAGAGCTGTGTATCAGGGCGGGGCCGATTGGCCAAGCCGGGGATCTCCCGACGCGGCAGGTTCTGGGCTCGGTGCTCGAGAAGAACGCCCAACCGTTCGCCCCGAGCAGCGTGGAGGGGCGCCCTTACGTGCTCCGACGAGCTCGGCACGACCGGGCGCTCGTCACCCTTCAGCACCCGCGGTGGTTCGTCACCCCTTCAGCGGGAGCCGAACCGGCGGACGTAGTAGTGCACGCCGCGATCGGGGTGCGCGATGCGAATGACGAACGCGCCCTCTCCACCGGCCGTGACCATCTGGTCGAACCGGCCCTGACCGTCCACCTCGACCCGATGGCCTCCCGCCGTGACGGAGGCGCCGCGGAGCGCGACGCCGGCCACCCGAACCGACGCGCCGCTGACGACCGGACCCTGGGGGGACGAAAGGCGTGCAGCAGGCGTCGCGTTGTCGAAGTCGATCCGCAACGACGTCTCGGGCGACCTTCCCGAAGCGCCCTCCACCGCGGCGAACGAGAAACGATAGTTGCCCTCGCCGAGCGAGCCGACCGTGTGACGCGGCTGCGTGGTCCGCATGGTGCGCGTCCCACGGGGTCCCTCCAGCCGCAGAACGAATCGCGTCGCCCCGGGCGGCGAGCGCGTCCACCGGAACGTCATGATCGGCAGGAGGTTCTGATAGAGGATCGTGTACCGGCGCCCGTCGGCATCCACGGAGTTGCGCGGCGCCGTCCGCGAGATGCTCGCGCCCCCGCCGGTGTCGCGCGCGACGCGGACCGCATAGGGCCCGCTCGTCGCGCCGCCCTCGAGACAGCGCACTCGGTAGCGATGAGGACCGGGCGGCACCACGACCACCGCGCTGCCCGTCCCTCGCGCGCTCGCGCCTCCCCGCCCGACGAGCTCGACCACGCCTTCGCCTGGGCACACGTTCGCGAAGCGGAACCTGATCGGAGTCGGCGCCGCGGGATCGTGGACCACCGCACCATCACCGACGCCCAACGTCAGCGCGGCGTGCGACGGACCGAGCGGAGCGGGATCGATCGGCGCCGGTCCGGTCGCACCTCCCGCGTCCCGCGCGCCCGAGGGCGCCCCCGCGTCGGGCTCGATCGGATCCGACGGTCCGACGGCGACGTTCGCGTCCGACCGCTCCGTCCCCGCGTCGCCACGCTGTCGTGGCCCGCCGGCGTCCGCAGCACGCACCACCACGACCGCGCGACCGACCGCGATCTCGAGCGACTCGTCGACCCGAGCCGTCACGGGCGCTTCGCCTTCGCGCTCGATGCTCGCCACGCCGACGAGGACTTCGAGTCGAAGCAGCCCACCCGATGCGCGATCCAACCGCACGCGCGAGCCGCGCTCGACCTGCGCCTCGCCCATGCCCGTGACGATGACGAGCTCCTCTTCGGCCGCTTCGAGCTCTGCCTGGCCGGTGTCGATGCTCAGTCGCGGGGCTCGCTTGTTGGGTCTCGCCGACAGGAAGCGAACGGTGGTGCGCGGCGCGAGCTTGAGGCCGCCCGAGCGTCCGAGCTTCACCCGTGCCTCGGAGTCGCGTGCGGTCCGAACCGCGTCGCCGCTCGCGTAACGGTCGCCGACCTCCGTCGCCCGCCAATCGAGCCCCTGCGCGGCCTCGTCGTGCTCCACGATTCCGCGCGCGGACGCGAGCTCGGCGACGTAGCCTGCCGCGCCGCAGCCACAGCCGTCGCAGCCGGCGCCCACCACGCACGACGCGAACGTCAGCGCCCCGAGGAGCCAGGCTCTCATCACCGCGGACTCTGCCCGCGGTCGCGTCGGCCGGGACGCATGTCGAGGTTGAGCAGCACGACGCCGCGCTCTTCGACGCGGACGCGGCGACGTTGCGGGGTGTAGCCGTCGGCGCTGACCGTGACCTCGTACTCGCCCGGCTCGACGTTCACCTCGAAGTTGCCGTCGCGATCGGTCACTGCCTCCATGTGCCCGGGCTCGACGACGATTCGCGCATCGAGCGCGGCGCCGCGCAGAGACCGGACGAGGCCGCGGATCTGACCCAACGGAAGGGCAGGCTCCAGCGCCACCTCGACGGCTGCGCTCGTGTCCGCGGACAACCGGATGTCGCGGGCCACGCGCGGCCTGCCGGCCGCCTCGACGACGAGCCTCGCGGCGCCGCGCGCCCGGAGCTCCAGATCGAAGCCACCATCCGCGCCGGTCGTGCCGCTCACCGGCGCGCCCGACTCGGGCGTCACGCTGACGCGGGCTCCCGCCACCGGCGCTCCGAGATCGTCGACGACTCTGCCCGTCACGCGCGACGACGCGGGCGGAGGTGGCGGTGGCGGTGGCGGCGGTGGTCGGATCTGCGAGGCCGAACGCGAGCGCGGCGGGCCGAAGGTCGCCGAAAGCGCGACCCCGACGGTGAAGCGCGGATCGATGGGCGCGAGCGCGTCGCCGGGGCCCGTCGCGGGTCGCTGCGACGCCGTGACGTCGACGAACCCCGTCAGGGTCAGCGGCCCTCCCGACCGCCATGCCGCCCCGGCGACGATGTGCATCGGGGACTCGAGCGCTTCGGGAGCCGCGCCGCCCAACAGGAGGTCCCACGTCCACTCGAGGAACGCTGCCCAGGCCGCGCCTCCGATCTGGGCGCCGAGACCCATCAACACCGCGTTCGAGTCCGACACTCCGAGTGCCAGCCGATCCCCTGCGGCGAGCTGGTCGCGTGCGCTCACCGACTCTCCGCTCCGGTCGAATCGAAAACCGGCCTGCGCCGAGAGCGACAGCGCCGCAGGCCCGGGACGGAGCGTGATCAACCCCATCCCTTCGACGGCGCCGAGCTCCGGCGCGCTCCCCTCGCCTGCGGCGCCCACCAACCAGGCACCGGCCTGCAAGGCGAACGCAACACGCGCGGTGGCGTCGGCCCGCACCCTCGCGACCAGACGCGCGTCGAGGGTGGCACCGTCGTCGTCTTCGTCCCCACCGTGGGTGTCGTAGCGGGCGTCGATTCGCAACGCAGCGGCCAACCAGGAGATGGGCGCCACCGCGGCCGCGAGCGCGCCCCCGATACGGTGGTGCGACGCTCCGTCACCCAGGACGTCCTCGGTGAAGCCGTACTCGCCGGTCAACGAGGTCGCGAAACGTGCCGGCGCTTCGGCTCGTCCGAGACGCGCCCCTCCCGGCAACGCGTCTCGCGCGACGTTCTGGGCACGCGCGCTCGACGCGCTCGCGGCGAGCAGCATCACCAGTCCGGCGGCTGCGGCGTGTCCAGCGCCGCTGAAGAGCCCCTGCCCCATCGACCCACGGATGGTAGTACGCCCGCGACGTTTGCGAGCGGTTGCGCGGAACGAGTGGTGTCGCGCGGCGGCCGCCGGAGCCCCGGCGCCGCGGTCCCTGCCTCACGACGACGAGCGTTGCCTGCGACGCGAGCTTCGGTCTAGCCTGTCTGCATGGCAGATGCGCGGGCGCGCGACGCAGAGCTCGAACAAGCCCGCCAGCGAATCCGGCTCCTCGAGCAGACGATCTCGAGCATGCGAGCGGGCTCCCCGGCAGCGGCAGCTGGGGCGAGCACGTCGCATCGCGAGCAGGCGCTGACGGAGCACGTGCGCGAGCTGGAGGAACGGCTCAGTCTCCTCCAGAGCTCGGCACCGTCACGCAAGACGTCGGTCTCCGAGTGGCGACCGCGCCCGGACGACGTCACCCGCGACCTCGAGCTGGCCCGTCACCGCGTGCGCGAGCTGCAGGCCCGCATCGATCGCCTCGAGGGAGCGGGGGCCGCACCCGCACAAGAGGATGGCGTGGTGGAGGCCCTCGAGAAGCGGCTCTCGGCCGCGCTTCGAGACGCGGACGCCGTCCGGTCGGATCGCGACGTCGTCCAGGTGGAGCTCGAGGCGGCGCGCGCCGAGGTCGCGCGGTTGAACGACGAGGTCCGAGAAGCGCTGCGCGGCAACGCGAAGCTCCGCGCCGAGCTCGGCACGGTGACCGAGCAGATGCAGCGGGCATCCCAGGCGACGACTGCCCCCGGCGAGAAGAGCCTCGCCGAGGCGGTCAAACAGATCACCAATCTCGAGGCCGAGTCCGAGGAGCTGCTCAAGGCGCTGCGCGGGAAGTCGGAGGCGCTCGCAGAGGCCGAGCGCGCGCGTGACACCGCACGACTCGAAGCCGAGACGGAGCGGGCGCGTGCTGCCGGGCTCGAGCGAGCCACATCGAGCGCGCTCACCCGAGCCGCCGAGCTCGAGGCCTCCCTCGATGCCGAGCGCGCGCGCGCCAACGAGCTCGACCGCACTGCCACGCTCGCCGCGGAACGGCTCGCCGAGCTCGAGGCCGGTGCCGGCGCGGAGCACGCGGCCGCGCTCGATCACGAGCTCGCGGCGGCGAAGGCCCGCGCAGCCGAGCTCGAAGCGACCGCCGCCGAAGCCGAGCGACAGGCACGCGTGCTCGCCGAAACCATCTCGGCCCGCGAGGCCGCCGTGTCCGACTCGATGGCGCGCGGGCGCATGCTCGCCGAGCGAATCGAGTCCCTCGAGGAGACCATCGCGTCCACGCAAGCGCATCTCTTGGAGCGCGAGCGCGACGCGGCCGGTGCCCTCGAACGGCTCGCCGAGCTCGAGCGAACGATGTCCGCGGAGCGCGACCGCGCCTCGGCGCTCGCGCAGGAGCGTGACGGCGCGCTCGCGAGGCTCGCCGAGCTCGAAACGGCTCTCGAGTCGGAGAAGGCCCGCGGCCGGGCCCTCGAAGCGTCGAGCACCCGAGGCTCGGACTCGGTCGACGTCCGGCTCGAGGCTCTGCGCCGCGAGCTGACCGACGTCACGACCGATCGGCTCCGGCTGATCGAGCGCGCGGCAGCGGCGGCAGCCGATCTGGACAAGGCACGCGCACGCATCGTGACGATGGAGGCCCAGCTCGAGGCAGCGCGCCGCGAGCTGTCGGAGGCAACGAACGAGCTCACCACCAGGAGCGACCGGACCGCCGAGCTGGCGGCCGAGCTCGCAGCCTCGAAGGCGCGCCTCGACGAGACCTCCGCTCAGCTCGCAGAGCTCCCACGGCTCAAGGATCTCGCGACCGAAGCCGAATCGCGAGCCGCAGCGCTCGAGCTTCGCATCGGCTCCAACGACGAGCAGCTCGAGTCGTTGCGCCGCGAGCTGACCGACGTCACCGCCGACCGCCTGCGCCAGACCGAACGGGTGCTCGAGCTCGCTGCGGAGCTCGAGAACGCGAGATCGAGGATCGCGCAGATGGAGTCCGACGTCTCGTCCCTCGAGAGCCGGCTCGCCGAGCAGCAGCGCGACGCGAGCGCGCGACACGACTCGGACGGCGTGCGCATCTCGAGCCTCGAGCACGAGCTCGAGGCTGCCCGAGTCGAGCTGGCGCGAGTCCAAGAGGATCGGGATCTGCAGATCTCGGCGGTGGCGCACCACGTGGACGCGCTCGAGGCTGCCCGCGCGCGCATCACGCAGCTCGAGACCGACGTCTTCGCGGAGCGCGACGCGCGGCGCGAAGAGGTCGCGAAGCTGGACGCGGCCCGCCTCGAGCTCACGACGCGCACCGACGAGCTCGTCGCGGAGCTGGACCGCATCCGCCCGCTCGAGCAGCAGTTGCTCGAGCTGCGGACGAGCGCGCACGAACGCGAACGCGAGCTCGAGCAAGCGAGGCGTCGCGCCGAGTCTCTCTCCGCCGCGGTCCACGAGACGCGCGCGGCTCTTCGCGGAGCCGCCGAGCGCCTCGACCAGGCCGTTGACGATGGGACCTCCGACGGCGAAGGCTCGTCTGCTATCGTCTGACGATGATCGCCGCCGAGACGCAGCAACGCTCCATCGCCCCCGTCCGTTCGCGTGTCGGTCTCGCGGCCGTCGCCGCCGTCGCCCTCGCCCTGCCTGCGTGCATCAGCGTGCAGCTGCCGGTGCTGACCGTGCGCTCGGCCGACATCACCAACGTGTCCACGTCTGGGCTCGATCTGCGCGTCGACATCGCAGCGCACAACCCCAACACCTACGACGTCACGATCAACCACATGACGGTTCAGTGCACGCTCGCCGAGCAGGATCTCGGAGTGGTGCGCGACGACCAACGGCGCGTGCTCCCCGCCGGACAGACCGTCCCGATGGAGGCCAACTTCCGCGTGCCCTGGAGCGGGCTGCCGGGGCTGCTGCTTTCGGCCGTCACGTCGGACCAGCTTCCGTATCGGCTCGAAGGCGTGGCCATCGTCGAAGACGGGTCGTACGAGGTGGAGTACGCGTACGAGAGCTACGTCTCGCGCTCGGTCTTCCTGGGCGCAGCGACGCGCGCGGTCGCGCCCATGATCCCGGGCGGCATCGACATTCGTGTCGGTCCCTGAGAGTGTCTGCTATGCCGAGTCCTCGCACGGAGGTCTCGATGTCTTCACAGCACCCGGAGATGCGCTCGTTCGAAGAGTTCTGGCCCTACTACGTCCGCGCTCACTCCAACAAGGTGAACCGCTCGTTGCACTTCGCGGGCACGACCGCGGGCGCCGCGCTCGTCGCAGCCGGCATCCTGACGTTGCGTCCCTCGCTCGTCCTCGCGGGACCCGTCGTGGGCTACGGGTGCGCGTGGATCGGTCACTTCTTCGTCGAGGGCAACGTGCCCGCCTCGTTCGGTCATCCCTGGTGGTCGTTCAAGGCCGACTGGGTGATGTGGAAGAAGATCCTCGAGGGCACGATGGACGACGAGGTCGAGCGCGTGTTGCGCGACGCAGCTCCTGCGCCGAAGGGCACCAACGGTCGTCCCACCGAGCAGCCGAGCTGACGCCACGCGGAGCTGGTCCCCGGCGAAGCCTCGCGCGCGGACACCCGACGATGTCGACCCAGTTCCTTTCCCTCAGGTGGATCGCGGCGCTCGCGCCGCTGCTCGCCATCTCGGCGTGCGGCGGCTCGTCTGCTCCCGCACGCGGTTCGTCGCGCACCGCCGCTTCGCGAGATCCGCACCGCACGTCGACCGCGCCGTCGCGCTCGCCGCAGCCTCGCGCCGGCTCGCTCGCATCGTTGGTCGGCTCGTATCAGCCCGCTGGCGAGGCCTACCCGCGTCTCGAGCTGCGCGCCGACGCGTCGTACGTCTACACGACGGGCTCGAGCCCAGAGCAATCGTCGCGCGGCGAGGCGATGCTCGACGAGCGCGTGCTGACGCTGACCCCCAACGTCGTCGGTGGGACCATCGAGCCCATCGAGATCGCCGTGCGCACCTACTCGGGCCGAACCGTCCTGCTGCGCGGCGAGCAGCGCGAAGCCTTCGATCTCGTCCCCTCGAGCCGCCTCGGCCTGCTGTCGCGCATCCCGAGTGATCCGCCCGACGCCATCTCGATCCCGGACGAGCCCCAACAGCCCAACCCAGCCGGGCCCGGCGGCGCGACGGCGTTGCCGTCGATGCTCCTGGTCCGCGCCAGCTTTCCCGCGACCGCCGAACAGCCCGGGCTGCGCGTCGAGGTCGCGGTGATGCCCCACCGCGTCGAGCTCTCCGGCTGCGAGACCCGCACCCCCAACCGCGAGTGCGGCGGCATCCGACGCCGAACGCTCGGAGTCGGTGCGTGGCTCGAGATCAACCGGCTCTGGTGGGCGACCTTCGGTCCGCGGTCGTGCACCGAAGCGACCGCGACCGACTCCTCCTACGCGATTCAGATCGACGGAGGCGAGACCCGCACCGGCGTGCTCCCGCCCTCCGCGACCGACCCGACGCTCCAGACCCCGTGCGGCGCCGACGCCCGCATCGTCTACTGGCTCGCATCGCAGCTCTCGCTCCGCTGACCGTCGCTTGGCCTATTGATCTCGCGCGCTTGACGCGTCGCGTCAGCTCTCCTAGACCCACTGGAGTGGCCAGAGCCCGCGAATGCGGGCGACGGCGACGGCGCAACACGCCCGAGCGTCGAGCGAAGGGCGTGAACCTCGGCGTGGGTGTGCGGGGGACTGGAGGACCGGATGGCTCAGCAGCTCAACCGCTTCAAGGTCGACCTTCGGGAGATCCAGTTCGCGATCTTCGAGCACCTCGGGATGGCCGACGTGCTCTCGCGACCGCCGTACGCCTCCTGGGGCGAAGACGAGTGCCGGGCCGTCCTCAGCGAGCTGTCGCGCTTCTGCCGCGAGGTCGTCGGTCCGACGAACGCGGTCGGCGATCGCGAAGCCTGCCGGTTCGAGGGCGGCCGCGTGTACACGCCGGAGGGATTCAAGGAAGCCTGGCGGCGTCTGTACGACGAAGGCTGGCAGGCCCTCGGCGTTCCGGAGGAGCACGGCGGACAGGGAGCGCCGCGCATCCTGCAGGCCGCGTTCACCGAGCTGCTCAGCGGCGCCAACGCCGCCTTCGCGATGTACCCGGGTCTCGCGTTCGCCGCGGCGGAGCTCATCGAGAACTGCGGCACGCCCGAGCAGACCGAGCGCTACGCGCGCCCGATGTTCGCCGGCAAGATCGGCGGGACGATGTGTCTGACCGAGCCGCACGCCGGCTCCGACGTCGGCGCGGCGACCAGCTCGGCGCGTCCGCTCCCCGACGGCACCTACGCGATCCAGGGCACCAAGATCTTCATCTCGTGCGGCGATCACGATCTCACCGACGACATCGTCCATCTCGTGCTCGCGCGCATCGACGGCGCCGCCATCGGCACCAAAGGGCTGTCGCTCTTCATCGTGCCCACCACGCGCGACGGAAAGCCGAACGACGTCAAGGTCGCTTCCATCGAGCACAAGATGGGGATCAAGGCTTCGTCGACGTGCGTGCTCGCGTTCGGCGAGGACGACGCGTGCGTCGGCGAGCTCGTCGGCGGCGTGCCCCACCAGGGCATGAAGCAGATGTTCCGCATGATGAACTACGCGCGAATCGCGGTCGGGCTCCAGAGCCTCGGCGTCGCCTCGAGCGCGTACCTGAACGCCCTCGAGTACGCGCGCGAGCGCAAGCAGGGAGCCTCGGTCAAGAGCTGGAAGGACGCGACGGCGCCCCGCGCCACCATCGTCGAGCACCCCGACGTGCGCCGGATGCTGATCGACATGAAGGCCCGCGTCGAGGGGCTGCGCGCGCTCATCTACAAGCTCGCGCTCCACGGCGACCGCGCCGCGGTCCTCTCCGGAAAGGACGACGAGACCGTCGCCTACCACCTGGGCCAGGTCGAGCTCCTGACGCCGCTCGTCAAGGCGTGGGGCTCCGATCAGGCGTTCCGTATCGCCGAGACCGCCATCCAGGTCTACGGCGGAGCGGGCTATCTCCAGGACCACCCGGTCGAGCAGTACTGCCGCGACGCCAAGATCTTCTCCATCTACGAGGGCACGAATCACATCCAGGCCCTCGACCTCGTGGGACGGAAGCTCGGTCAGGGCGCAGGCCGCCACACGCAGGAGTTCCTGGGCGACGTGGCCAAGTTCATCGAGCGCCACAAGGCACATCCGGTCCTCGGCCCGAGCGTGGCTGCCCTGCGCGAGGCGCACGGCTCGGTCGGGATGGTCGCGATGCAGCTGCTCGGTTGGTTCCAGGCGGGAGAGGTCGAGCGCGTGCCGCTCGCGGCCAACCGCTTCCTCGCGATGATGGCCGACATGGCCGTCGGATGGCTGCTGCTCGACCAAGCCGCCGTCGCGCTCGAGAAGCAGGCGACGGTGCCCGCCGAGCATCCCGACCACGCGTTCTACGAAGGCAAGCGCCACGCGGCCGTGTACTTCGCCCAGAACGTGCTCCCCGACGTCGCTGCCGCGGCCAAGGTCATCCTCGCCGCGGACCGCTCCGCGCTCGACATCCCCGAGACGGCATTCGCCACGGTCTAGGGGAGGTCACGTCGATGTGACCACGGGACGGCGACGCATCTGATCGCCGCCCCTCGAGCGGGATCGCGTAGGCTCGGCCGCGCATGAGCGACGAGCCTGCCCCCGCCCCCGACGCGAAAGCCGAGGACGCGCCACCGGAGAAGCCCGGTGACGACGTGCGCCGCTCCGCCCCTCCCTCGCAGCCCCCGCGCGCGGCCGGCGACAGCGTGCTTCGCAAGATTGCGCGCAACGTCCTGTCGAGCTGGATCTACATCGTCGCGTCCGCCGTCTCGAGCATCTTCCTCACGCCGTACCTGATTCACCGCCTCGGCGACACGGGCTACGGGATCATCACCACCATCGCCGGTCTCGTGGGCTACTCCGGGATTCTCTACCTGGGCATGGGCGGGGCGGTGGTCCGCTACTCCGCCGAGTACCTCGCGAAGAACGACAAGGTCTCTCTCCGGGAGATGCTGTCGACCATCTTCGGCGTCTATTGCGGGATGGGCCTCTTCTGCTTCCTCGCCTGCCTCGGGCTCGCCTATCCCCTTCCGTGGCTCCTGAACATCCCCGAAGAGAGCGTGCTCGACGCACGCGCCGTGTTGCTGATGACCGGTTTCGCGCTGCTCATCCAATTCCCGGGCAGCGTGTTCTCCGGCTTCGTGCAGGGCGCCAATCGCTACGACGTGCTCAATGGACGAATGCTCTTCGTGCTCGTCGTGCGCATCGCCGCCACGATCGCAATCCTCGAGTACCGCCCCAGCGTGATCGCGATCGGCGCGCTCACGGCCGTCACCGCCATCCTCGAAGCTCTTTGGTCGGTCCTCTACGTTCGGTGGCGATTCCCCGACGTGCGCTTCGGGCCCCGCGGATTCCGCCGAGCCCGACTGAAGTCGCTCCTGGGATTCTCGCTGCGCTCGATGTTCCTCAACGTCTCGAACGCGCTCATCCAGTCCACCGACGAAGCGGTCATCTCCCAGGCACGCGGGCCCGCGATGGTCACGCCGTACGTCATCCCCCTGCGGCTCGGCGATTACGCGCGCCAGCTCATGGACAAGGCCACCGAGACGCTCGTCCCCACGGTCGTCGAAGCCGCGACCCACAAGGACACCGCGCGGCTGCAAGCCGTCTGGCGATTCACCGTCAAGGCCGGCCTCGCAATCGGCATTCCGATCGCACTGGTCTTCATCGTGTGGGGCCACGACGTCATCTCGTTGTGGATCGGAGACCGCCACGCCAACGACGGCTCCCTGGCCCTCGCGTTCCTCGCCGTGGCTTTCCTCGCCCAGATTCCGGGCAGAAGCGTCACCTATCCGGTGATGATCGCGCTCAACGATCTCTCGGCGGTGGTCCGCATCGTCATCATCGAGGGAGTCCTCAATCTCGCGCTCTCCGTCGTCTTGGTCCGGACCGAGCTCGGGATTGCCGGCGTCGCGCTCGGCACGGCCATCCCTGCTGCGCTCACCGGCTTCGTCATGCTGCCGTACGTCGCGTGCCGCGCGGTGGGCGTCTCCTTCCTCTCGCACACCCTCGAGACGGTGGTGCGCGGTGCGCTGCCGGTCCCCATCACGCTCGGCGCGATGTACGGCCTGCACGCGCTCGGCCTCACGCGCTCCATCCCCACGCTGGCCCTCGCGTGTCTCGGCGCCCTGGTCGTGCACCTCGCAGCCTCCGCCGTCCTCTGCTTGTCCGCCGCGGACCGCGCCCTCGTCCTCAAGAAGATCCGTCGGCGATAGGTCGCCACGTGGAGCCACCCAACGCAGCGCCCGACGCCGGCAGCTCCACGAGCGCCACCACGGGTGCGGCCGCGTTCTCCCCGCTCGTGCCGGCGCACGAGACACCTCCCGAGCTCTCCTGGAAGGGTCTCCTGCCCGGCGTGCTGTTCGGCATCGTCTTCGGGGCAGCCAA
>JADZFZ010001024.1 GCA_020854145.1 Deltaproteobacteria bacterium
ATGTTTCGTGCGACGTGGGTCGGCGAAGCCGATCCGCAACTCAGCACGAACGGTTTCTCGTCACCCCGCTCACAACGGCTCGCCGGTCTCGGGGTCGACCTCGCCGGGGTAGGCGGGCTCGCGGCCGGGGATCACGTGCTCGATCGCGGCGCTCGACTCGGTCTTCATCTGCGCGCGGAGCGGGCCGATCTGCGCGCGGAGGATCGCGGCCATCGCGCCGGGCTCCTCGTGATCCATCCAGCGCACCATCGCGGAGACGAAGAGCTCTTTGACGTACGCGAAGGAGAAGCCGTCGGTCATCGCGGCGAGCTCGACGACGGTGGCGTCGTCGATGCGGAGCGGCGCCTCGAGGCGCGCGTTCCACCATCTCACGTACTCGGCACGGATCGCCTCGTCGGGGAGATCGAAGTGGTACTTGCGGTCGAACCGGCTCGGCCGCTCGACGATGGCCGGATCGAGCCGGTCCGCGTGGTTGGTCGTCGCGATCGTGAGGATGCCCGCGTTGCTCTCGAAGCCGTCGAGCTGGTTGAGGAAGAACGACCGGTTGCGATCGTGGATCATCGCGTCGAGGTCCTCGAAGACGAGACAACAAGGCGCCATCTCGCGGGCCTTGCGGAAGACCCGCTCGAGGTTCGCGGACTCCGGCTCGTGGCGCGAGGCGACGCTCTGCACGTAGAGGCACGGCACCCCGAGGAAAGCGATCGTCGCGCGCAGGCACAACGTCTTTCCGTTGCCGGGCGGGCCCACGAGCAGCACGCCGCGCTTCCACGGGATGCCGTGTCGCTCGTAGCTCGCGCGCGCGCCCATGAAGCGGCGGAAGTCCTGGCGGATCTCCTCCTTCAGCGATGCCGGCAGGATGAGGTCGTCGAACGACGTGCCGGCGATGGCGTCGTAGATCGCGCGGTTCTTGTGGAAGCACGAGCCCGAGAAGACGAGCACCTCGCGGCGCAGCTTCGTGCTCCACACGCAGACGGTGCGGAGGAAGTCGCGACAGACGTCCTCGGACGGCCCGACGATCCAGTGGCCTTGCTCGCGTCGGTTCCACTCTCCGGTCCAGCTCGCCGTCACGACGTCGAGCACGTGACCCTGCCAGCGCACATCGAGCCATGCGGTCTCGTGGCGCTCCCAGAGCGACTGCGTGCGCACGTCCCAGCCGTGCAGCGTCCGCGGGCGCGGCACGACGCGCACCTCGTGCGCCACCCGCTCGACGTCCAGGAAGCGGTCGATCTCGAAGCCGCCGTCCATGGTCGCGATCACCGCGCGGCCTGGGTGCCGATCGGCGAGCGCGCGGCCGAGGTGGTAGGGCGGCGCGTTGCCCGGAAGCGCGAGGGCATCGCCGAAGAACGTGTCGCTCGACTTGCCCCTACGCGCGCGCGGCGAGGGCGCTCGGACGGGCTTCTTCACGAGGTCGGTGAGACGAGGCGCAGCAGGCTCTCGAGCCGGCTCATGCGGAAGCGCTCGTTGGCGTTCATCGTCTGCTGCCGGCGACGGAGCACCTCGAGGTACGCCCGGAGCGCCGTCGGGTTCGAGTACTTGATGCGCCGTACGATGTCGTGCAGCCGCTCGAGCGTCGTGTCGTCGAGCACGCGGCCGCACGCGCCGTAGAGCTCGAAGAGCTTGTCGAGCCAGCTGCCGTGGGTCGTCTTCTCGGCCAGCGTGAGCAGGAACTTCGTCGTGCCGCGCAGGTGCTCCTCGGCGGGAGGCACGCCGCGCGCGATCGCGCCCCAGAGGCTTCGCAGCAGGTTGTCGACCACGCGCCCGCTGTCCTCGGGGCTCTCGAGGTTCATCGCCTTGTCGGCGACGGCGATGAGCAACGAGTGGATCGACGCCGCCGTCGTGTCGCCCGTCTCCGGCTCGATCGCGACGCGCGCGGGGTCGAGCCTGCGCGAGCCGCTCGGCTGCACGCGCGAGGTGGGCACGCCTTCCTGCGATCCCGTCTTGGGGCCCGCCTCGGGATCGGCCGCGGACGAGTCGAGCACGAGCACGCGGAACTCCTGCGAGCCGACCTGGATGCAGTCGCCTCCGTGGATCTCCGTCGGCCGCGCGAGACGCAGCCCGTTGATGAGAACGCCGTTGCGGCTGCCCAGATCCTCGGCGAGCAGCTGCTCGGCGGCGACGCGCAAGAGCAGGTGGCGACGCGACACGAGCACGTCGTCCACGGCGAGATCACACGTCGAGCTGCGTCCGATGGTGAAGGCGCCTTCGGGGAGCTCGAGCTCGTGCGTCGCGGTGCGCAGACGGAATCTGGCCACGTGTCTCGGCCATCTTACGCGAAACTCAACCCCGATGGCGTCGCGCGATCCGCATCTTCACGAGGTCGAGCGCCATCTTGGCCGCGTCGCGGCCCGGCGAGACCTTCGAGTTGCCCGCGTGGTACCAGACGACGGGCACCTCGCGCACGCGGTGCTTCTGCTTGGCCATGAGCAGGATCTCGACGTCGTACGCGAAGCCGTCGAGCTCCGAGCGCCCGAAGAGGTCGCGGCCCACGTCGCCGCGATAGAGCTTGAAGCCGCACTGCGTGTCGCTGAATCCGCCCAGGAGAAGGGAGCGGACGAGCAGGTTGAACCCGCGCCCCATGAGCTCGCGGTAACGCGGTTGGCGCAGGCGGATGTCGCTCTGCGGCAGCCCGCGCGAGCCGATGACGACCTCGTAGCCGAGCGCCGCCCAGCGCAAGAGCGCGGCCAGCTCCTCGATCGGGGTCGAGAGGTCCGCATCGGTGACGAGCACCCAGTCCTTGGTGGACGCGAGCACGCCCGTGCGCACGGCCGCGCCCTTGCCGCGATTGCGCTCGAGCCGCAGCACGCGCAGCGCCGGATCCTTGTCGCGGAAGCTCTCGGCCACGTCGGCGGTGTGGTCGCGGCTGCCGTCGTCGACCACGAGCACCTCGTGATCCGGGTGCGTCTCCTCGAGGTACTTGAGCACCTTGGTCAGCGTGACCGGCAGCCGCGCCTCTTCGTTGAACGCGGGGATGACGACGGAGACGCTGACGGGCTTGGTCGCCGTCGAGCGGGCGGGATTCGGCTCGGGGGAGCTCATGATCGGGAACCTTCGGCGGAGGCGCGGGACGTCGCGGCCCCGCCACGAGGACGCGCGACGACCAAGATGGAGACGCCGACGGGCATGGGCACGCGACCCACGACGTGGCGCTCGGCCGCGAGCACGCGATGGAGCACGCGGTTGAGCAGACGCGGCGGGAGCTTCGCGTCGCTCTCGGCGCCGTTCGCGGAGGGGCCTGCGATCCGCTCGCGCACGCGACCCGCGAGGCGCATCGCCGCCACGACCGGGAAGAGCAACGTGTTGAAGTAGGTCGCGTGCTCCACTGCGAGCCCCGCGCGCTCGAGCACATCGACGATCTCGGTGCGCCGATAGCGGCGCCGATGATGGAGCGCGACGTCGTGCGCGCTCCAGAGCGCACGGAACGCGGGCACCGTCACGACGACGAGCCCACCCGGGCGCACGACGCGCGCGAGCTCGCGGGCGCCGGCCACGTCGTCGTCGAGGTGCTCGAGCACGTCGAGCGAGAGGGCGACGTCGAGCGAGGCGTCGAGGATCGGCAGCTTGCCCGCGTCCGCCTGCAAGAGCGCGGGCGGGTTCTTCTGCAGTCGCGCGAGCGTGAGCGCGATCGGCGAGAGGTCGACCGCCAGGCGCGCACCGCCGTCGAAGGGCGCGGGCAGCCGGGTCTCGGTGTACCCGGTGCCGCAGCCGACGTCGACGATGCGCGCGCGCGCGAGGGCGTCGTCGCTGCCGAGGGCGCGTCGCAGGACCTCGAGCAGGATGTCGCGCGTGCCCACGAACCAGAAGTGCTCGTGCTCGACGCGGTACATCCGCTCGTACTCTTC
>JADZFZ010001025.1 GCA_020854145.1 Deltaproteobacteria bacterium
ACGGAGACCAGCGCTGGCGAGGCGACGCAGCGTGCCCGGGCTGCCGACGTCGATGCGCAGCTCGATGCCCAACGCCGTGCGATGGAGCGGGCGCAGGAAGCAGCCGACGACGCGGGCTTCTGGGACACGTTCGGAGAGGTGGCGGCGTGGGTCGGTGCCGCCGTGGCGGTCGTCGCTGCGATCCCGACGGGTGGCGCCACGCTCGCGCTCGCGGGGGTCGCGGCCGCGGCAGCGATCGGGTCGCAATACGCGGGAGACATCGCAGAGGTGATGTGCGACGCAGGCATCATCGACCGCTCGGCTCTGGACGACTGGACGCTCGGCCTCTCCATCGGCTGCGCGGCGGTGGCGCTGGCGGCGGGGATCGGTGGCGCCTTCGCGGGCGCGGGCGCTGCGGCGTCTCAGCTCAGCGCCGTGGAACGGGGCGTCCGAACGTCGAGTCAGGTCGCGCAGACCGCGGCGGGGTTGGCGCAGGGTGTCTCGACGGGTGGAGGCGCGGTGTGCCGCAGCGACGAGGCCGACGCGCGCGTCGACGCCGAGCGCTCGGAGCATCGAGCCGACGTCGCGCAGCAGGAGCGCGACGAGACGATCGAGCTGATCCACGGCACGGCGCAGGCGTGGTGCCGGGAGATGCGTCGCATGACCGAGATGGTCCGCGCCGCTCACGACACCGCGAGCCAGGCGCTCGCGGCCAACCGAGCGTGACAGGAGGCAGCATGGCAATTCGTACGACGACGCTGGCAATGGCTGGGGACTTGATGGCGCTTGCCCAGGCGCTTGCAGTGGACGCTTCCGAGGACCAGCGCGACGCGGCGCGGGCTACCCGCGACGCAGCGCGAGCCGAGCGCGAGGCCGCGTTCGCGGATCGAATCGCGTCGATGGAGAGCCAAGCCACGATGAGCCTGGTCCTCGGGCTCGTCGGGGCCGGGGTGCAGATCGGCGCGACCGGCTTGGCCGCGGCTGGGTTCGCCGCATCCAACCGGGCACAGGATGCGGCCCAACGCGCGAGCGACGCTGCGGGCGCAGGTGCCGAGGCAGCGCAGTCCGCAGCGCGCTCGGCGACGGCGGCGCAGCAAGGCTTCCAGATCGCGGAGCGAACGCTGCAGGCTGGTGGGCAGCTCGTGAGCGCGCTCGGCGGGTACGCGGTTCAGGCCGAGGCGCGTTCGGAGCAGGGCGCCCAGCATCGCCAGGAGGTTGCGCACGAGCGCGTGCAGGAGTCGGTCGACCAGATGGCCGAGGCACGCGATCGCGCCGGCCGGATGCTGCAGCGGCTCGAATCGATCGCCCAAGCTGCGCAGCAGACCACGCTGGCAGCGATGGGTCGGGCGGGGTGACTACTCGCGGCGGCGGATCTGAAGGCGATCGATCAGCCCGCGGCGCACGCGAAACCACGCCATGCCCGAGTAGCCCTCGCCCGCGCGGGAGGACGCGGACCAACCGACGATCACGTCGTCGCCACGGACGTCGACGAACTCCGGCACGACGTGATCGTCGGTGCGGTCGAAGGCCTCGGCGAAGAACTCCGCGACCTCCGCGTAGCCGCGGCGCACGGTCGTGTCGCCCGGATCGCTGAAGGGCTCCGTCAGCTCGGGAGACGCGGTGAAGAGCGCCATCACGCGCGCCACGTCCTCCTCGCGGACGCGCTCGTAGAACGCGCGCACCAACGCCTCGGCGTCGGCCATCGGTGTGGGGCGGGGTTGCGGCGGGATGGCGGGTCCTCCACACGACGTCACGAGGAGCACGGACGCGAGCCCGAGCCCGAGCACGAGCGGGAGCGGGAGCACGAGATGGGGACGTCTGTCGGCGCGGCGAGCCATCGCGGGGCGGATGATAGCCTCGCGATCGAGGGACGATGGAAGGCATCACGTTCGACGACGAAGGGCTCGTGCCCGTCATCGCGCAGGACCGCGCGAGCGGGCAGATCCGCATGCTCGCGTGGGCGGACCGCGACGCGATCGCCAAGACGATGGCGACCGGAGAGGCGCACTTCTGGTCGCGCTCGCGGCGCGCCGCATGGAAGAAGGGCGAGACCAGCGGGCACGTCCTGCGGGTGCACGAGCTGTGGACCGACTGCGACGCGGACGCGGTGGTGTACCTCGTCGACCCCGTCGGACCGACGTGCCACACGGGGCGCAGGAGCTGTTTTTTCAGGGTGATCGGCGAGAAGGCAGCCGTCGTGGATGCGGGCGATGGCCTGGACGCGGCGCCCGTGCTCGACCGGCTCTTCGCGACGCTCGTCGCCCGCAAGCAGAGCGCCTCGGCGGAGCGCAGCTATACGCGCGCGTTGCTCGACGGAGGCGCCGCGAAGATCGGCGCCAAGGTGCGCGAGGAGGCGGACGAGCTCGCGCGCGCGTTGGCCGACGAGCCCGACGCGCGGGTCGTCGCGGAGGCTGCGGACCTCGTGTTCCACGCGCTCGTGGGGCTCGTGCACCGAGGGCTCTCGGCCGAGGACGTGGCCCGCGAGCTCGCGCGGCGGATGGGCACGAGCGGTCACGCGGAGAAGGCGTCGCGCACCGACGGCTGACGAGGACGCGGCGTGTCGCCGGTTGGCTTTGTTTCAAAGCGTGCGCCGATCGGGGACAATCGACCTTCGGTCCGCCATGACGGAGGTACGGCGAGCAGGCTCGATCGTCGTGTGGCTCGTGTTGTCGATCGCGATGATTGGACACGTCGCCGCGGCGGCGTCCGCGCAAGACGATCCCGATCGCACCGCGCGCGCACGCGCGCTCTATCGAGAAGGCCTGCAAGCGGCCCAGGAGGAGCGGTACGGCGACGCGTATCGGCTTCTCGCGCAGTCGTATCGCTTGATGCCGCGCCCGACGACGCTGTTGAACCTCGCGGGGATGGAGGTCGCGACGGGTCGGTTGGTGGCTGCGGCCGAGCACTATCGCGAGTTCCTCGACTCGCTGGAGCAGGGTGGGGGGCGGCTGGCGCGCCATCGCGCCTCCGCCGAAGACGCCCTGGCGGACGTCGACCGACGCATCCCGCTCGTCGAGATCACGGTGCGAGGCATCCGATCGGGCGACAGGGTCCGTCTCGACGGGCGCGAGATCGAGCTGAGCCCCGAGCCCATCCCGGTGGATCCCGGGCCGCACGAGGTCACCGTCGTGCGCGGTCGACGGCGCGTGGCGGAGTCGACGTTCGACGTCGCCGAGCGCGAGCGCCAATCGGTGCTCCTGCAGATTCGCGAGCGGCGCGTCGATCGAGACGACGACGACGAGGACGACGAAGACGACGACGAAGGCGGCGCGCGGCGAAGGCGGCGTCGCGACGACGAATCGGGCGGCGTGACGAGCTCGCCTTGGTTCTGGGCGGGGGCCGGCGGAGCCGTGGCGATCGCGGTGCTGGTCACGGTGATCGTGGTGGCGTCGTCGGGTGGAGACCTCGTCCAGGGCAACGTGCCGCCCGGGCACGTCGAGGTCGAATGACGTGCAGGGGTAGGGCTGCGCGGTGGCTCGCGGCGATCGTGCTGGTGCTCGTCGCCGGGTGCGGGAGCGACACGCAGCTCGTGCTCGTGATCCACAGCGACATGGGCGTCGGCGAGATGGATCGCGTGCGCATCACGATCGAGGGGCCGTCGAGCACGGTCACGCCGCCCGAGATCGTGCTGACGGCGCCCGGCGCGCCGGCCTTCCCGCTGACGCTCGGGATCTCTCCGACCGACGGAGCCAACACGCAGATCACCGTGACGGTCGTGGGCAGCTTGGGCACGACCCCCATCGTCGAGCGCCGCGCACGTACGAACTTCGTCGACGGCGACACGCGCGCGCTCGTGATGGTGCTGCGCCGCGCGTGCCGAGGGTTGTGCCTCGATTCGCCCACGATGACGTGCGGCGACGACGGCACCTGCGAGAGCATCGACGTGCCGCGCGAGCGTCTCGTCGTGTGGACGGGCGAGCCGCCGCCCTTCGACGATCGGCCGCAACCGCTCGGTACGTGCCAGTCGCCGACCTTCGTGATGGGCGCGATCGGCACGGTGTCGGTGACGTTCGACACGACGGGCGGGCCGCCCGGGGTGCTGCCGCTCGGTGCGCAGTGCGGCGCGGGGAACGAGCCGCCCCAGTCGATCATCCGCTATCGCGTTCCGGGCACGGGCCCGATGGGCGTGACCTTCACGACGGCGAACCCCGGAACCGATACGGCGTTCGACACCATCGTCGAGGTGAGACGCGCGGGCTGCAACGTCCCGCCGCCGAACGGCTTCGGGACGTGCTTCGACGATGCGGTGATCGGCTCCGTGTACCAGAGCGCCGGAGGTTTCGCGGCCGAGGGCGGCACGGACATCGACCTTCTGCTGACGGGCTACATGGGCAGCACGGGGGCCAGCGGTCGCGCCCGGCTCGATCTCACGGCGCGCCCCGCGTCCGCTCCGGCAGTGTCCACGGTCGGTGTCGGGCTCGCGAGCGACGGCGCGCTCTTCGCCACGGCGGCGGGCCAGGATGCCGACGCCGACGTGATCGGTGTCGTGGTGACGCTGCGCGACCGCCTCGGCATGGCGCTCGACACGACGGCCGACGGCATGGTCGATCAGAACGACGACCTCTGGAACTTCGTCGACGACGCCGTGAGCGAGCCGATGTTTCGCGTCCGTGCGTCGGCGCTGTTGGGCGGGCCCGCCGAGGATCAGCCGATGTACCTCGTCGACTTGGGGGCGGTGCAGGCCGACGTGCGCGTGTTCGACGAGACGTACCAGCTGAGCGCGCCGCTCACGGTCCCGATCGGGTTGCGCCCGATCGGGCCCGGGCAGATGTGCGTCGCGGTTCCGCTCGCCGAGTGCGCGGGCGAGCTCGCGTGCAGCGGCGGCGTCTGCGCCGTGGGCTCGGCGGCGATGAGCGCGTGTGGTGAGGCGCGTGCGCTGACGATCACGGGCGGCGTGGGGACCGCGATGGGGTCGTTGCCCGCGGGCGGGGTCTTCGAGAGCTCGTGCGGCGCCGGATCGAGCCGCGAGGATCTGCACCGCATCACGGTGCCGGGGGATCGGCGCTACGACGTCCTCGCGACGACGGACCGGCCCGGCACGGGCGCGAGCGTCGACACGGTCCTCTACCTGCGGCAGCAGTGCGAGCTGCCGACGACCGAGCTGGCGTGCGACGACGACGGTGCGGCCTCGGGGCACTCGTCGATCGAAGCGCTCGAGCTGATGAGCGGCGACTACGTGCTCTTCGTGGAGGCGAGCCCGCCGGCGTCGTCGTATCAGCTCGAGGTCCGGCTCCGAGCGGTGCGCGAGCCCGGCGAAGCCTGTGATCCCGCGGGTGTCGTCGATCGATGTCGGATCGGCGTGTGCGGCGCCGGCTCGGTCTGCGGCTGATCACCAGTCTTCGGGCACGATCAACGGACGTCGCCGACCGCCCGATCGGGGCGCGGACGGCGGCGATGCGGGGGGCTCCGCGCGCGACGGCGCGACCGTGCCGCTGCGACGCCGAGATCGGGTCCCACGCCCGCGTGCGGAGGACGAGCGCTCCGGGTCGTCGAGCGCCTCGGCGCCGGGATCGGAGCCGTCGTCTTCGGCTGCGACGGCGGTGCTCGGTGTCGTCGCGGAGGGGCCGCGGGGGCGCGGTGGATCGGCGCTCGCGCCCACGGTTCCGCTGGTCGGTGGATCGGCGGCGGTTGCGGCCTCCGACGGCGCTGGCGTCGCGGGCGTCGTCGTCGTCGAGGCGGCGGGTGCACCGCCCTGCGAGGTCACCTCGCCGCGCGCGAACCACCCGATCGCGGCGCCGGCAGCGACGATGACCGCCGAGATGACGGCTGCCACCGCGACGACGACGGAGCCGCGACGTGTGCCGATGACATCGGCCGGAGAACGCGGGGCCGTCGCGTCTACGGCCGCGAGGGAGACGAGCGGCGTGAAGCGATCGAGATTGGGATCCGGTTCCACCGCGGGCGCGGCTCGCGGGAGCGCCGGATCGGACGCGCGTGGTGCGCTCGGCGGCGGGGGCGGCGGGATGGCGCGCGCCGGCGGTGCTTCGGCGTCCGCCTTGCGCAGTCGCGCACCCGAGCGGTCGCCGGTGGTGGGAGTCGGGTCGTCGGGGCCGAGGCGCACGCGCGGCGCAGCGGCGCCGGATGGATAGACGGGGTTCGGGCGCACCTCGGGTACGCCTCGCGTGAGCTTCGCGAGGCGCGGGTGGAGCTTGAGCGGACCCTCGGACGTCGCGGCAGAACGCGCGCGTGCGCGGCGGCGTTCCCCGGTTCCCGTGGACTCGAGGCTGGCGCCGGCTTCGCGTCCGAGCGCGCCCACGAGCACGCCCGACATGCTCTCGGGCAAGACGTGCTTCTCGGTGTCGATCTCGTCGGCGAGCGCGATCGTGAGCAGCTCCGCGAGCACGCTGGGCTCGACCTCGAGCGCGCCCGGCACGGCCTGCGCGAGACGACGCCAAAGCTCCTGCGCCGTCTGGATCCGCTTCGAAGGGTCGAGCGCGAGCGCGTCGAGGACGACGCGATCGAGCGCGGGCGGGATGCCATCGACGAGCTGGCCCGGTGGGACGATCTCGGGCTTCTGCACGAAGTTGAGCGCGGCGAGCTCTTCGTCCGCTTCGACCAGACGTCGGCTCGTCAGCATCTCCCAGAGGATCACTCCGAGCGCGTAGACGTCCGCGCGACGATCGATCTTGCGCCCGAGCCCCTGCTCCGGCGACATGTACCGAATCTTCCCGCGCAGGGTGCCGGTTCGCGTCAGCAGCTCGCGCCCTTCGGCGTGCGCGATGCCGAAGTCGATGAGCTTCACGTTGCCGCGATAGGCGACCAGGATGTTCTGCGGGCTCACGTCGCGATGCACGACCTTGAGCGGGTTGCCATCGTCGTCGGTGGTCTCGTGCGCTGCGTGCAGCCCCTCGGCGACCTGCATCGCGATGTACACGGCGAGCGCCGGAGAGAGCGCCGTGTCGAACTCCATGAGGCGCTTGAGGAAGTGCGCGAGCGACGTGCCGCGCACGTACTCCATGACGAGATAGAACGTGCCGTCCACCTCGCCGAGCTCTTCGACGTGGACGACGTTCGGGTGATCGATGCGCACCGAGAGCAGGGCCTCGGCGACGAACATCTTCTGGAAGGTCTCGTCCTTCGCGAGATGCGGATGGACGATCTTGATGGCGACGTACCGCGCGAAGCCGGCCGCGCCCTGTCGCCGCGCCAGGTACAGCGCCGCCATCCCGCCCGACTTCAGATGCGTGACGAGCTCGTAGCTGCCCAGCGTGTCGCCGACCTGGACCACAGCGCCTGCGCGAATGCTATCGGTCGCGCGTGGGCGAATCAAACGGCGATGCTCAGCGGGCCTGTTTTTCAGGGCTCTCGGGCGGATTGGAACTGCTCGTCCAAAACCGACACGATTCCGAGGAGTTGATCACCTCGATCCTGTCCCCAGGTAGAGGAGGACGAGGAGGGCGAGGAGGAGGAGGGGGAGCGCGAGCTTGAGGACGTCGAGGATCGCGCGGCGGGTGAGGCGGTCGCGTCCGTAGGTGTCGAGGATGTCGCGGCGGATCTCTTCGCGCTCTTCACGGTCGACGGGGTCGTCGCCGCGGAGGTGCGCGAGGTGGTGGTCGACCTCGTGCTCGATGGTCTCGCGGAGCTCGGCCTCGAGGTCGTAGGGGCCGTCCTCGCGGTGCATGCGCTGGAACGTCTCGTAGTAGACGGTGATGAGGAACTCCCAGCCGGTCGTGTCGGTCGGCGGGATGGGCTCGTAGCTGCCGAGGAGCGGCTCGCCTCCGTCGTCGACCGCGGGCGGGCCGGTCTCGACGCGGATGGCGATGTTGCGGACGCCTTTGGCTTCGTAGACCTGCGCGGTGATTCGCTCGACGGTGCGCTCGAACGCGACGGCATCGGGGAACGTGGGCGCGCGTGCACGCTCGCGGCGCGTCGATCGATGCTCGGCGCGCTCCTTCGCGTCGTGCGCGAAGACGTCGGGGTACTCCTCGCTCCACTCGAGCTCGCGGGGTTGAGGGGTCTCGAGGTCGTTGCGCGCGCCGCATCGCGGGCACACGTAGGGGACGACCAGCGCGCCGGGGTAGTGCAGGACGTCGAACGCGTAGCCGAGGGCATCCCAGACGCGGTCCGATGCGGCGTCGAGCGCGGCGGCGATGGCCTTCGGGTCCCGGATCTCGCCCGCCGCGCGAATGCCCATCGCGCGGACGATTGCCGGTGTGATCGTCCAACCGGGCCGATGGACCGCGGCCCAGAGGGGGATCGCGGCATCGACCGTCACCGGGCCCATCGTGAGGACGCTCGTTCGTTTGCGTCCCAACGAAAGCGGCTCGGGCAGATGGAGCGTCGCGGGGAGGGTGGTGCCCTGCGCTTCCCGTTCGGCCGCGTCCTTCGCGAAGCGCTTCGCGAAGTGCTCGACCGGAACCTCGTCGGCGACGTCGACCACGAGCGTCTCGTCGCAGTTGCGGCAGCCGAGCTCCTCGGCGTCGTGCGCGACGACGTCGAGACGGGCCGCCACGTCGCGCAGCACGTGGTAGTCGGCGATGGGCAACGCGCGGATGGCGCCGTCGTCGAGCGCGCGGGCGTCGATCGCGACGGACATCCGATTCTCTGCGAGCGCACGCAGAACGCGACCGCCCAGCATGGGGAGACCGTCGAAGTCGTCGCGCGAGATGGGCTCGCCGTGGGTGACGGACACCGTCGCGGTGCGACCGCTCGGCAGGATCAGCGAGACGGTGCGCGACGCCTTCTGCTTCAGGACGACGCTTCGCCTGCGGACGGCTCGGTCGCGGAGGCCTTCGTCTCGGCCGCCATCCGCTCGGCCGCTGCCTTGCGCTTGCGCGCGCGCTGCGCGTAGCCCCAACCGACGAGGAGCGACATCAGCAGCGGCGAGATGGCGAGCGACGCCGCGACCCCGGGATGATCGAAGAACCACTCGGCGCTCGCGAGCCAGAACGGCTCGAGCGCGTTGGCCTCGAAGACGACCCAGATGAGGACCGCGGTCACCGCGGCCGCGATGGCGTTCAGCAGCAAGAAGTAGCGCCAGTTGAACTTCGGCCGCGCATGGGTTCCCGCGGCGTTGACCTCGGCCGACTCTTCGCTGCCGTCGTCTGCGGATGCTGCGGTCTCTTCCATGGCGGCCGGACTATAGGCGCGGGCCAGCGGACCGTCGAGCCGCGGACCCGCGCCGATCACTCAGCAGACGGCGCCTTCGGGGATGCAGGCGTAGTTGACCCAGCAGTACGTGCAGTACTGGCCGGCGCCGCAGCCCGTCGTGCGGCAGTCGCGGGGCGGCGCGTCGCACTCGCCTTCGCTCAGCACTCCCGTGCCCGCAGCGCGCGCGTTGCACGCGTTGGAGTACGTCTGGCCGTTGCAGCCGCAGACCGGACGGAACTCGCGGGTGCACGCGGTGGGAGGCGTCCGGCAGACGCCCGTCTGATCGGCAGCGCCGCAGTGCTGGCCGGGCTCGTAGTCGCAGAACTCGCCCTCTTCACACGTGAGGCCGAGCAGCCCGCCGCAGGCACGTTCGCAGGCGCCCTCGCGCTGGACCGACACGCCCGCGAGCGCCGCGTAGCAGGAGTTGCCGTACGTGTTGCCGTCGCAGCCGCACACGGGAGCATAGAGGTCGATGCACGCGTCGGGCGGCGTGGTGCACACGCCGGGGCCGTCGGCCCAGCCGCAGATCGCCGAGATCGGGTGGTTGCAGAACTGGCCCTCGGGGCAGGGCCCGAGACCGCGCGACCCGCAGGCCTGCTCGCCGCCGGTCAGCCCGAGCTTCACGCGGACGCGGCCGCGCGTGCCGTAGTCGTAGCGACGCACCACGAGCACGTAGGTTCGGGTCTCGGTGAGCTCGTGATCGACGTGGCTGGCGAGCGTGCCTTCGTAGTCGTCGTTCCACGCCAGCGCACGACCCGTGGGCCGGCCCGCGGCGTTGGCGCGGTAGAGGAACAACACGGTGTCGAGGTCCGGGTTGGTCGCGCCGCCCGCGTCGATGTGCGCGGTCTGCCCGGCCTGCGCGTCGAACGTCCACGCCAGGTAGCGCGCGCGCGTGGAGAAGTCGCCTTCCGCGGACTCTCCGTTCGCCAACGATCCGAGGATCGTCGGACGCGTCGCGCTGTCGGCGGAGTCTTCGCCGATCGTCGAGAGCTCGGCGTCGTCGACGGCCGTCGTCGGGTCTTTGCTCTCGAGCTCCGTTGCGCAGCCGGTGAGGAGAAGGGCCGCCAGGGCCCAACCGAATCGTCGATGTCGTTGCATGGGGATCCCTCCGAGACGTGGCCACTCGTGTGGCCAGGCCGGCCGTCGTAGCCGGCGCCCCGGGTTGCCAGTTCGCACGATCCCTCGAGAAAACGGGGAGGGTGCGAGGCTCGTTCCGGGGTCGGCCGTCCCCTCATCAAGCCGCGTGCCGTGCTGCGGGGGCGCGGCTCGCCCCCGCGGCTCGCTCCGCGGCAGGTGGGGGTCGCTGGTCGGAAGGCGAAAATACGAAAGGCCAGCGACGAGCGGATGCTCGCGGCTGGCCTTCGGTGGACGCGATCGCCGCACGAGCGGCGATGCGGATCAACCCTTCGAGATCTTGCCTTCTTTGTGGAGCTTGTGGGCTCGGCACGAGGGGCAGAACTTCTTGATCGAGAACTTCTGCGTCATCGTCCGCTTGTTCTTCGTCGTGTGGTAGTTGGCCCGGTTACAGGTCTCACAGCTCATCTTGATGACGTCGCGCATCGGTCTCTCCGGAGGCGCGCGGTCTGTCGCGCATTCGAGCAGTTGTCAAGCCGACGGGCGGGCCTCCACGCTCCGAGTCGGTTCCGTTTCGGCGAGTGGTCAGTAGTCGTCGTAGTCGTCGCGCTTCTTCTTGTTGGCGCCCCACTGACGACGATCGGGCCGGCTCTCGCGACCCGCGCTCGGCTTCGGGCCGCCATCGTCGCGCCCTCGGCCATCACCCTTGCCGCGTCGCCGCGCATCGCCCGTGGGCGCACCGCCGCCGCCGCCGCCGAAACCGCCGCCACCGCCGCCGAAGCCGCCTCCGCCGCCGAAGCCTCCGCCGCCTCCGCCGCCGAAGCCTCCGCCGCCTCCGCCGCCGAAGCCTCCGCCGCCGCCGCCGCCGAAGCCGCCTCCGCCCCCACCGGGAGCACGCTCGCCTTTCGGGTGCGCGATGTTCAGCACCAGGCGCCTGCCGCGGAGCTCCGCCGCGCGCAACGCGTCGATCACGCCACGCGCGGCTGCCTCGGTCGACATCGTCACGAAGCCGAAGCCGCGCTTACGCCCGTCCTGATCGACCGGTAGATGGATCCGGTCCACCGCGGTGCCCGGGTCGCCGGCGGTCCCGAGGAGGTCCCGTATCTCCTGCTCGGTCGCATCGTACGGGAGATTGCCGACGTAGAGCGTCCGGTCCTGCGCCGGCGGGCCGCTGCCTCCGCCTTCACGTCGCGGACCTCCGCCGAGCCCGCCTTCACGTCGCGGAGGCGGCTCCGCCGAGAACTCGCGCACGCTGATCGATCGGCCCTCGAACAGCAGCCCGTCCATGGTCGAACGAGCCTGCGTCGCCTGCTCGGCGGTCGAGAGCGTCACGAAGGCGAAGCCACGAGGCTTGCCCGTCATCCGATCCTTCGGCAGCGAAAGATCCGTGACCGTGACACCGGCGTTCGCGAACAACCTGCGAAGCGTCTCGTCGGTCACGCCTTCCGGCAGGCCCGACACGAACAGCTTCCGCGCGTCTTCAGTTCCCATCCTTCTGACTCTCCTCGACAGGCCTACGAATCCGACACCATGCAGCGCGCTGCCCCCGACGCGTGCAGGCTGTTCGCGCTCCGCCAAGATGGAGCGCGAGTCGATGTCCCAAGGCGCATGGTCGATGCGACCATGACCCGATGACCATGCCCCCATGACCGATGGGGGGCGCGGGGGCGGCTGCGCGCGACGTCTCGCATACGAACAAACCGATGGACCTTCGAAACCTGCGAACCTGCGCGCTTTCCGCTCGGCACCAGCCGCGGTGCCCCGACTGGGGAGATTGCCAAGAGTGCCCCCCAGTGGTCAAGGGCCGAATGCTTCGTCGGGAAGAGGATGGGCGCGCGGGCCTGCTGCTATGTTCAGCGGCGCCATGAGATACGACGCTCCGCCGCCGAGGGAGAGGGTCGGCAGCGGCGGCAAGCGGGCAGGCCGCGAGGCAGCCCCCGTACGACCCGTGGTGGACGCGTGGAGCTTCGGCGACGAGCCCCGGTCGGGAGGACGCGCACGAGCACACGGACGCGCGAGAGGGGGGCGATGGCCTTGGCTCGCGGCCGTCGCCGTGGCGCTCGTCGTGGGTGGCGCGTTCGCGGCGTGGCTGGCGCTGCCGGCGATCGTGCGGGGGCGGCTGCAGGCACGGCTCGACGAGCTCGGTCTCGTGGGCGAGGTCGAGCGCGTCGGCGTGGGTCTCGGCGGGATCCATCTCGAGAACGTGACGGCGACGTTGCCCTCTGCGCGCGAGGGACTGCGCGTGACCCTGTCGCGCGTCGATGTCGACTGGCGAATGGTGGCCGGTGAAGGCGACGCGGTCGTCGACGGAGGCGCCGTTCGGGTCGATCTCGGATCGCGCCATCTGCGCGCCTTCGTGGCGAAGCTTCGCGCGCGCGAGGGAGGTCGCGCTCGGGCGCACGGCGGCGGAGGACCTCGATCGACCTGGCGTGCGGGTCGGATAGGGCTCGTTGCACGCGACGCCGAAGGGGAGCTGCTGCGCGCATCGGAGCTCGCGGTGGAACGTGACGAGACCGGAGCGATGCGGGTTGCGTTGCGAGGTGCCGAGCTCGGGCGGGGGGTCGTGCGTGCGTCGAAGGTGGTGGGAGCGCGACGCGACACGGGCAACGTGGATGTCTCGGTCGCGGACGCGACGCTTCGCCTGACCTCGAGCTCCGATCTCGGTCCGGTCCGAGCGCTGCGGCGCCGGATTCTCACGGCGATCGATTCGGTACGGCCCACGACGTCGGCGGTCGCCGGCCGGTCGCCGTCGGCGTCCTGGCGATTCGGTGCGCGCGAGGGTCGGGTGCTCGTCGGACAGCGCACGTTGGCCGAGGCGGTCACCTTGTCGGCGCAGAGCCATCCGAGCGGAGGCATCGTGGTGCGCGCGACGGCGTCGGCGGGCGCGGCTCCCGACGCGGTCGACCTGGACCTGACGATCGATCCGGAGCGCGAGACGGCCCGCGGCAACGTCCATCTCGAGGGCCTGCCGCTCGCGGTCCTCGCGCCCGCATTACCCGACCTGCCGTGGCACCGACCGGACAACAGCTTCGTGCGCGGGCAGGTCGCGGTGAGCACGAGCGCCGATGGACGCTCCGTCGAGGCAGAAGGATCGCTCACGGTCACGAACCTCGGCTTCTCGTCGCCGCGGCTCGGCGCACGCCCGTTCGCCGGCCTCGATCTCGGCTTGTCGGGGCGCGCGACGCTCGAGCCCGGGGCGGGTCGGGTGAGCCTGCGCGACGTGGCGATGCAGCTCGGTCGCGTCACGGTGCGTGCGTCGGGCAACCTACGCTCGTCGCCCTCCGGGTGGGGCGCGGAGCTCGACATGCGCATGCCGGAGACGCGTTGCGCGGACGCGTTCTCCGCGATGCCCCCGGCGATCACGGAGGACCTCGCGGGCTTCAGCGTCGACGGCACGATCGGCGCGACCATCGCCGTCGGGATCGACTCGCAGAACCTCGACGCGACGCGGCTCGAGATCGACTTTCGCGATCGGTGCCGCGCCATGTCGGGCGGCTACTTCGCCGACACGACGCGCTTCAGGACGCCGTTCCTCCATCGCGTGATGGAGCCCGACGGGGTGCTTCGCGAGATGACGCTCGGACCGGGGACGCCCGAGTGGGTTCCCATCGATCGCATCTCGGGGTTCGTGTTGCACGCGGTGCTCGGGCGCGAGGACGCGGGGTTCTTCCGTCATCGCGGTTTCGCGCCCCTCGAGATCCGGCACGCGCTCGTGCGCAACCTGCGCGAGGGCCGCTACGTGTACGGAGCGAGCACCATCACGATGCAGCTCGTGAAGAACGTGTTTCTGCGCCGGGAGAAGACGCTGGCGCGCAAGATCCAGGAGTGCTTGCTGACCTGGTACGTCGAGCACGTGATGGAGAAGGGCGCCATCCTCGAGCTGTACCTGAACGTGATCGAGTTCGGCCCGGGCGTCTACGGGATCGGGCCGGCGGCGCAGCACTACTTCGGACGCAGGCCCGACGAGCTCTCACCCGCCGAGGCCGTCTTCCTCGCCACCGTGCTGCCCAACCCGCGCGAGCGTCACCGGATGTGGGAGGCCGGCGCGGTCACGCCCGAGTGGCGCGAGCTCGTGCGTCGTGTGTTGCGGCGTCTGTACCGTGCGCGACGGATCGACCGGCCCGCGTACGAGCACGGGATGCGCGACCCGATCGTGTTCCATCGCGCGACGGATCCTCCGGTTGCGGAGCGCGACCTGTCGGGGCTCTCGTGGAGCAGGTTGCCGGTGGGCATGGCGTCGCCCGTGCTCACCGTGGTGACTGCCGAGGGCGCGGGCGCTGCGGTCGCCGGGGACGATGGCGCCGACGTCGAGGGAAACGTGATCGCGCCGGCGGACGACGAGGTGGAGACGGGCTCGCTCGACGACGGCGCGCGCGCGCGTCCGCGTCTGCAGGACGGACGCGGCGTGCGCCCGCGTGCGCCCGCAGCCGAGGACGACGGCGGCTGGATCGAGGAAGACGACACGTCGGTGGACGCAACCGACGAGTGATCCGACGCACGGGCGCGTCCGAACGGACACGACGGCACGCGTCTGCGTCGCAATCCGCGCGGGAAACAGGGGCGCGAGCCCCGCGGCACGCGGGTCGCACACCGTCGCGCCGTCGGAGGTTCCCATGACGCCACGCCTCTTCGCCGCGACGCTGTCCGCCGTTCTGCTCATCGCATCGCCGACCGCCTTCGCGCAGGCCCGGCTGCTCTCGGGCGCTGCCGCCGTCGCGCCCGCGACGGGCGAGCCCGCCGCCACCGTCGAGCTCGACCAGGAGCAGGAGCCCGAAGAGAACGAGGAGACCTCCGACTCCGGCGAGGAGTTCTGCGGCGGTGACTCCGATCCCGGCATGGAGCTCGTCTGGGCGATCGAGGAAGACCTCTCGGCCGGAAACGTGGGCGATGCCAACCGCGACGTGGTGCGTGGCTTCCGACGGCGCGCGTTCTCCGGGTCGTCGCGGTTCCCTGCGTTGCTGCTCCTGGCCGAGACGCGCTTGCGCCTCGGTCGGTTCGCCCGTGCGCTCGGCACGTACCGGCGCGCGTTTCGCGTCGGTCGGCCGGACGCGAGCGACCCCGCGCACGTGGGGATGGCCGTCGCGCTGCTGCGCGCCGGACACACCGCGGATGCGCGCGAGGAGGCGTCGGCGTTCGTCGCGGCCGCGTGCGAAGCGGAGCGTCCGAGCGACTCCGTCGCGTGTTACGGCGCGCGATTGGTCATCGCGGCCTCGTTCACCGACGCGACCGCACGTGCTGCGGCGCTCTCCAGCGCCGAGGCGACGCGCGCGGCCGAGCAGCACCAGGCCACCGCGTTCGATCGGATGCGCGCGCTGGTGATCGAGAGCCGCGCGTCGTAGCCGACGCCGTCGGGTCGGGGCGCCACGCCCTTCACTCGTCGTCGCTCCGCAGCGTGGCGAGCACGTTCAGGTCCTCGAGCGTGGTCGTGTCGCCGGTCGTCTGCTTGCCCTGCGCGACCTCGCGAAGGAGGCGGCGCATGATCTTGCCGCTGCGCGTCTTGGGCAGCGCGGCGGCGAAGCGGATCACGTCGGGCTTGGCGAACTTGCCGATCTCCTGCGCGACGTGATCGGCGAGCGTGGTCTTGAGCACGTCGGTCGCGTCGTGACCCGTCTTGAGGGTGACGAACGCGACGAGCGCCTCTCCTTTGAGCTCGTCGGGTCGCGCGACCACGGCGGCCTCCGCCACCGCCGGGTGCGACACGAGCGCGCTCTCGACCTCCGCGGTGCCGAGCCGATGGCCCGCGACGTTCACCACGTCGTCGATTCGTCCCATCAGCCAGAGGTATCCGTCCTCGTCGCGACGCGCGCCGTCGCCCGTCAGGTACCGACCCGGGAAACGCGCCCAGTACTGCTCCACGTAGCGCGCGTCGTCGCCCCAGACCGTGCGGAGCATGCTCGGCCACGGGCGATTCACGAGGAGCAGGCCGCCCTCGTTGGGGCCGCACTCGGTGCCGTCGTGGCGCACGACGCTGACGTCGATCCCGGGGAGCGGGAGCGTCGCGCTGCCGGGCTTCTGCGGCACCACGGCCGGCATCGGCGCGATCATGATCGCGCCCGTCTCGGTCTGCCACCACGTGTCGACGACCGGACAACGTCCGCCTCCGATCGTGCGGTGGTACCAGGTCCACGCTTCGGGGTTGATGGGCTCGCCCACGGTGCCGAGCAGACGCAACGACGACAGATCGTGGCGCGCGGGCAGGTGGTCGCCCCACTTCATGAACGCTCGGATCGCGGTGGGCGCCGTGTAGAGGATGCTCGCGCCGTGTCGCTCGATGATCGACCAGAGACGGGCTTGGTCGGGGTGGTCCGGCGCGCCCTCGTACATGAGCGACGTGGCGCCGTTCAGGAGCGGTCCGTACACGACGTAGCTGTGCCCGGTGACCCAGCCGATGTCGGCGGTGCAGAAGTGGAGGTCTTCCTCGCGCAGATCGAAGACGTCGCGCGTGCTCGCGAAGACGCCGACCATGTAGCCGCCGGTCGTGTGCACCACGCCCTTTGGTTTTCCCGTCGTGCCCGAGGTGTAGAGGATGAAGAGCGGGTGCTCCGCGTCGAGCTGCTCGGGCTCGGTGCGCGGCTTGGCGCTCGCGAGCAGCTCGTGGAAGTCGTGGTCGCGCCCAGCGACGCGCGTGATCGCCGCACCCGTGCGACGCAGCACGACGACGTGCTCGACCGAAGGGGTCTCCTCGAGCGCGCGATCGACGTTGACCTTGAGCGGAACCTCCTTGCCGCGGCGCCACGAGGCGTCCTGGGTGATCACGACCTTGGCGCCGGCGTCGTTGATGCGATCGCGCAGCGCCTCGGCAGCGAAGCCGCCGAAGACGACGCTGTGGACCGCGCCGATACGGGCGCACGCCAGCATCGCGACCGCCGCCTCGGGCACCATGCCCATGTAGATGGCGACGCGGTCGCCCTTGCGGACGCCGAGACCTTCGAGCGCGCCGGCGAAGAGGCAGACCTCGCGATGGAGCTGCGCGTACGTCATCGTCCGCACGTCGCCCGGCTCGCCCTCCCAGACGAGCGCAGCCTTGTGACGCCGCGCCGTGTGGAGGTGCCGATCGAGGCAGTTGAACGCGAGGTTCGTCGTGGCGCCTCCGAACCAGCGTGCGTGCGGTGGCTTCCAGTCGAGCACGCGATCCCACATTCGGTACCAGTGCAGCTCGCACGCGATCTCCGCCCAATGGGCTTCGGGGCTCGCGAGCGCCTGCGCCCGGCGTGCGTCGTAGGCGTCGCGCGAGTGGATGCGCGCGCGCGTCACGAAGTCGGCGGGTGCGGGAAAGAGGCGGTCCTCTTTGAGCACACTTCGGATGGCGGGGTCGGTCATGGCGGGCGAGAGTGTACTTGTGAGCGAGACGCCATTCGATCGCGATGAGGCCGTCGTGGCGATGCTCGCCAAGTACCGCGAGCTCCGGCGTCTGCGCACGACCTCGGCGGCCACGGACGCCGAGGTGACCGCGGCGATCCGCGCGCGCGCCGGGCTCGCTGCCCGTCACCCTGGGTCGTTGCGCGAGATCGACGATCTCCCGCTCGACGACATCGACGAGCGCATCTTGGCGCTCGAGGCAGCGGCTGCGGGCGGCGCGATGCCCGAGTGGCTCGAGCCGCTCGCGCGCTATCACGGTTGGATGCGTGCGTTGCTCCGGGCGAAACGCTGGCTGTCGCGTGCGCGCCGCGTGGACGATGCGCTCCGCTCGCGGTTCCTGCGCGAGGCCACGTGGATCGCGGACGAGCCCGGGGTGCAACGTGTGGCGGAGCTGCTCGGCGAGGTCGCGTCGCCACCACGCGGCCGATTGAACGTCATCGTGTTCCGCGAGGTGGCGCGCGAGATCGGCCGTGATCCCGACGAGGTGCGTCGGGCGTTGCTCCCGTCCAAGCGCGAGCGCCGAGGTCGAACGGCGTGACGGCCGACGCGCCCTGCCGGCTCGGCGTCGCAGCCGTGGTGCTGCTCGTGATCGCGTGCGGCGACGGGTCGCGCGACGTGGCCGATGCCTCGCTCGACGGATCGACCGACCTCGGGCCGGATGTGGCCACGACGCGCCCCTCGGTGGCGGCGCCGATGCCGCCCGCGCCGACCGAGCCCACGTCGTTCGACTGTCCGACGGGATGGCAGCCGTTCGAGACCGAACACGGCGCGCAGGCTTGCCACTCGTGGCCCGGTGGCGAGCCGCCCGAATGCGCGGCCCACGAGATGCCGCTGCCCGGCGAAGGGTGCGTGCCCATCGGCTCGCCGTGCGCATCCGATGGATGGGCGGCCGATCTTCCGGCCGAGGGCGTGCTCTACGTGCGCTCGGGTGCACCTGCGGGCGGTGATGGAACGCGGGACCGCCCGTTCGATCGCATCGGCGCCGC
>JADZFZ010001026.1 GCA_020854145.1 Deltaproteobacteria bacterium
CCGCTCACGGTGCCGGCGGGCGTCGAGGCCGTTCCGTCGAGCGCGCGACACGACCACGTCGCGGTGGGCGATCGGAACCCGCTGCCGGTCACGTCGATCGGGAACACGCCGCCCGCATCGAGCTCGCCCGGCGAGACGGTCTCGATCACCGGCGGCGGGTCGGCCGTCACCGTGAACGCGTCGTCGAGCAGGCCCACCGCGCCGTCCGGGTTCACGACGATGAGGTCGTAGACGCCCGGCGGAAGCCCGCTGCGCACGACGCCCGTCAGTCTCGTCGGGTCACTCACCGCCACCGAGCCGATCGGCGAGGCGACGGTGGTCGGCGTCGGCATCTGGGGATTGAGGTAGCCGCGCGGCTCCTGCACGAAGCCCGCGCCGAAGATCGTCACCGGAGTCGCGGTCGCGGCGTGCCCGAAAGGCGGCTCGATACGCGACGGGGTGAGCGTGAGCGCGTCGGTCACCTGCAGCCCCGCGGGGAGCACCGCGGGACACTCGAGCGTCTGGACCACGACGTCGTAGCTGCCCGCCGCGGTGCCGCTCGGGACGACGGCCTGGATGCGACCGAGCGTGCCGTCGAGCGTGAAGGCGAGATCGATGGCCGGGCTGGCCCCTCCCGCGGGAACGATCTGGACGCCTGCGATGTCGGTCGAGAAGCCCGATCCGTAGAGCGTGATCTGCGTGGCGATGCCGTTGAACACGACGGGCGGGTCGACCCAGAAGAGGATCGGTCCTTCGACCACCTCGACCGCGTCCGCGAGCGTGTCCTCGCAACCCTCGGGATTCGTCAGCGTGACCGCGTACGTGCCCGGATCGAGCCCCGCACCGAACGTCGCCGTCGCGCTCGTGCCGCCGGCACCGACGGTCACCATGCTCGCTTCGAGATCGTCCACGCGCACGGTCGCGCCGTCGCGGAAGCCAGTGCCGAGCACGCCGATCGTCCCGCCTCCGGTGCAGAGCCGTCGGGGCATCACACCCGTGACGTCGGGCGGCGGCACCACCTCGATCACGATCTCCTCGGTGGACTGGCAATGGGCCGGCTCGGGGTTCGTGACGACGACGCCGTACGTCCCGACCGGCAAGTCGTCCTGCGGGATCACGACGACCATGCCCGTGCACCGCTGCGTCTCCGTCGCGGGCGCCGGCAACGTCTCGCACCCGGTCATCTCGGTCGGCGTGTACGTCATCGTCGTGTCGCCATCGGTGGCGGTGAACGTGACCGTCGGCAGCGTGCCGTCGACGTCCAGGAACCCGGTGCCGACGAAGCGGAGCATCACGTCGAACTGATCGAGGCAGATGGCCATCGGCTCGATGCGTTCGAGCACGGGCGGTGGCACCACCGCGAGCGCGGGCGAAAGCGGCTGCGCGTCGTGACCGTTGGGATTCTCGATGGCGAGATCCCAGATGCCCTCCGCGAGCGCGAGCGGCTCGACCACGTCGAACGCCATCGCCGACTGCGACGTCCAGCGCACCAGCTCCGGGTGCATGGTCTCTTCGCGCGGGTCTCCGGAGAGCGTCGTCACGTCGCCGCCGCCGGGCTCGCCGGCGAGGTCGAGCGTGTGCGTCAACGACAGCGTCGGCAGGAGCAGGACCGCCGGCTCCGTCGCCGTGTCGACCGGCATCGGAGAGAATCCCTCGCCCGTGATCGCGACGCGCGTCGTGAGCTGCTGGTTGCAGACGAGGTGCGGGCTCAACCCCGCCGTGATCCGGGGTGAAGGACCGTCGAGCTCGTGTGAGCAACCAGCCAGCACGACCCCGAGCAGACAGACGTACCACCCCAGCCGCGAAAGCTCTCGCGTCCGCACCATCCACCTCCGCCCTTCGGCCCATGTGTCGCGTCAACGAGGGCTCGTGATGACGAGCGGGGACCCGACCCCCGGCCGGAGGTGGAAAACTGCGACCGCGGGAACCCTCGTCCGGAGCGCCGGATCCGCCGTTCAGGGCGGCGCGCGCAGATCGAACGCGATGCGCGTGGCGCGGCCCGCGACCACGGTGACGCTCCGCGAGTGGCGATTGCCCTGCGGGTCCACGAAGGTCAGCCGGTGTCGGCCCGCAGGCACGCGCACTCCGCCGATCGGTGTGGTGCCCAGCAACCTGCTTCGCAGGTACACGCGCGACCACGGGCGCGTGTTGATGTCGAGCCGTCCTTGCTCCTGCGCAGGTGCGTCTTCGCGCGGTCGGCGCTCGCGTGCGGCGGGCTGCGTCGTGCCCACGACGGCCGGAACGTCCGCGGGGGTCGGCGCCGTCGTGGTGCCTTCGGCAGCTGCAGCCGTCGGGGGCTCGCCCGCGCCCGGAGCTCCGCTCGTGGGTGGGATCGTGCCGCCGCCGGTCGCGGCCGCCACGCCGCCCCCGGCGCCGGCGCCACGGACCGGTGCGTCGCGTTCGGCGGTGGGGGTGGGTGGCGCCGCGCGAGACCGAGCACCGCTCGGGCGCACTGCGACCGCCGTGTCGCCGGAGCTCGACGACAGCGCGATCACGGCTGCGATGAGCACGCCGAGCGCGAGCAGCGCGACCGCGGCCACCACGATCATGCGGCGGCGCGCGCGCAAGACCGGCAGCCCCGCGGTGCCGAGCGCGTTCGCGCGCATCGGAGGATCACTGTCGGCAGCGTCGTCGTCGACGTGCTCGTGGTCGCCGGGCAGCCGCTCGAAGGAACGACCGAACGGGGTCGAGTCCACCATCGGGCCGCGTCGGATCTCGTCTTCGCACAGACGCTCGAGCAGCTCCGCGATCCGTGTCTCGCTCACGACGTGACGTCCGTCCGCGAGGAACACCTCGAGCGCGTCGGACATCGCCCCCGCCGTCGCGAATCGATCTTCCGGCTTCTTCGCGAGCGCCTTCTGCACGATCGCGTCGAGCTCGGGAGGCACGTCGGGTCGTGCCGCCCGCGCCGACGGTACCGGCTCGTCGATGATCGCCTTCATCGTCTCGTACTGGGTCTTGCGGTGGTAGAGCGAGCGCCCGACGAGCGCTTCGTAGAGACACACGCCGAGGGAGAACACGTCGCTTCGCGCGTCGATCTCCTCCCCTTGGCACTGCTGCGGCGACATGTACGCGAACTTGCCCTTGACCCAGCCGGCCTGCGTCTTGGTCGTCAACGCCTGCGCCTTCGCGATCCCGAAATCGAGCAGCTTCACCGACCCGTCGTAGCTGACCATGACGTTCTGCGGGCTGACGTCGCGGTGCACGATCCCGAGCGGCTTGCCCTTCGCGTCGCGTGCGCGGTGCGCGTGGTGAAGCGCCGCGGCGACGTGCGAGATGACGCGCGCCACGACGGGCAGAGGCAGCCCACCGATGTCGCGGGCGCGGCGGATCAGGCGGCCCAGGCCCAGGCCGTTGACCCACTCCATCGCCATGTAATAGGCGCCCTCTTGCTGGCCCGTCTCGTAGACGTGGCAGATGTTCGGGTGGTTGAGGCGCATGGCGAGCCGCGCCTCTTGCAGGAACATCTCGACGAACTGCGACTCGTCCGCGACGTGCGGCAGGATGCGCTTGATCACGAGGTATCGGCTCTCGCCCGCGCTCGCCGTCTCGCGCGCGAGGAAGATCTCGGCCATGCCGCCGAGGGCGAGCCGCCCGAGCAGCTCGTATCGACCGAAGTCGCAGATGGCCGGCAGGTAGCGTGGGGGGCGAGAGCTCGGCCGTCCGATCCCCATGGCGGGATCGGGCGGCAGCTCGATGGGGATCGACGGGTCCGCGCGTTCGGCTTCGCCGACGAGCTCGCGCGGGACCTTCGGCGCGGGGCTCACCTTGAGGTCGATCCGGGTCGGCGGCGTCGATGGCCGCGCACCCGGCTCGGGACGCGTGCTGTCGGTGCCGAGCGTACGCAGCACTTCGATCTGCTGGGTCGAGAGCTCGATCGCGCCGGACGCGGATCCGTCGGGGGACGGTTCCGCCCGTGATCCGGGCGGGGGAGGGGGTGCGCCCGCCCCGCGCGCGGCCGGCGAGGCAGAACCCTCCTCGGCCGGGCTCGCTCGCCCGCCCGGCACGCCCCTCGGCGGCTTCGCCGGAGAGTTGCTCATCGCGCCCTCGTACAGTGTACCGCGCATGCCGCTTTCGCGAACGAGCGGTTCGGAGCCGTCTCGCGATATGCTGACGAGCCGATGGCCTGGGCGCGCGCTGTCGTCGTCGCCGCGTGTCTGTCGCTCGCCGGAGTGGCACACGCGCAGCAATCGGCCACCGCTGCCGCGGACGTCGGTGCCGTGCGCGAGCTCGTGGCCGGCGCCCGCTACGACGAAGCGGTCGCCGGCGCCACGGCGCTCCTGCTCCGCACCGACCTGACTGCGGCCGAGCGCAACGTATCCCTCGAGCTGCTCGCGACGGCGTACATCGCGCAGCGCGACGAGCGGCGCGCCCGCGAGACGCTGACGGTTCTCTACGCGCGTGATCCCGGTCATGCGCTCTCCGATCCCGACGCCAGCCCGGTCGTGCGCGCCGCGTTCGAGGCCGTGCGCGCCTCGCCACCCGCGCAGGTTGCCGTCGGCCTCACGCACACGCCGCCCGGACGCGACGACGTGCTCGTGGTGACGATCGGCGACGGCGCGGATGCGATCCACGAGCTGCGCCTCGCGTACCGTCATCCCGGCGAGCCCGACTGGGCGCGCGTCGTGATGTCTCGCCGGAGCGCGAACGCGGGCCGCAGCCGCTTGCCGCGCGACGCGGGCGACGGGCGCGTGGTCGAGTGGTTCGTCGAGGGCGTCGCGCCCTCGGGTCGGGTGCTCGCCTCGCTCGGATCGGAAGCCGAGCCCATGCGTGTGACGCTGATCGCGCAGACGCGACGCGTGGACGTGGTCGCGTCGCCGACGGAGCCGCGCCGAGGGCGAAGCAGGAGCGGCGGATCCGTCCTCGAGACGTGGTGGTTCTGGACGCTCGTCGGGGTCGTGGTCGTGGGCGGCGGAGTCGCCGTGGGTGTCGCCGCCGCGGGTCCTTCGACGGATCCCGCGCCCACCGGCTCTCTCGGCCAGCGGAGGCTCCAGTGAAGGGCGCGCGCGCCGCATCGCTCGCAGCGACGCTCCTCCTCGCGTGCGCCGGGTGCTCCTCGCAGTCGGAGACGGCCATCCTGCTCGAGGTCACCTCGTCCCTGCCGGTCCCGGACGAGATCGACCAGCTGGAGATCGGGGTCGTCGGCGAAGAGACCGGCTCGATGCTCGCCGATCGATTCGATCTGGCCGCGTCCTGGCCGCAGACCCTGACCGTGCTCCCTGCGCGGAGCGAGCGCGAGCGGGTGCTCATCACCGTGACGGGACGGCTTCGCGCGGGCTCCGGCGAGCCCATCGGTGCTTTCGTCGTGCGCCGCGTGACCGGCTCCGCGTTCGTCCCGGACGAGCTGACGCGCGTGAGCGTCGAGCTGTCACCCGAGTGCGTGGGCGTGCGCTGCAACGAAGGCATCGATTGCGTGGGCGGCGAGTGCGCGGACGGGATGCCCATCGTGGACTCCGGCCCGAGGGACTCCGGTCCGGGAGACGCAGGCCCTCGGGACACGGGCGTGCGCGATGCGACGCCGGATGCGGGTCCCGTCGATGCGGGTCCCGACATGTCGATGTGCGACCCCACCGCGTGCGACGACGGGGATCCGTGCACCGACGCGGTCTGCCGAGGCACGGACTGCGTGCTCGTCACGCACGACGGCGATGGCGATGGGCATGGCGACGCCGCGTGCGACGAGGTCGGGGGCGTCCCGGCCGACGACTGCGACGACGACGACGCGATGGTCTTTCCCGGCGCGCCGGACGTCTGCAACGGCGGCGACGACGACTGCGACACGGAGTGCGACGAGTCCTCGACGTGCTGTCGCGGCGAGACGGGCTCGTGCACGACCTCGTGCGGCACGATGGGATCGCGCGTGTGCGACCTGTCGTGCGGCTGGGGAACGTGCGCGCCGCCCGCCGAGACGTGCAACGGGATGGACGACGACTGCAACGGCGAGTGCGACGACGGCGTCGGGTGCTGCCGAGGCGCGACGACGACGTGCCGCACGAGCTGCGGCTCCTCGGGCACGACCGTGTGCTCGATGGACTGCGTGCCCGGCGCGTGCACGGCGCCGCCGGAGACGTGCAACGGTGCCGACGACGACTGCGACGGCACCGCCGACGACGGCTTCGCGTGCGAGGCCGGGTCGTCCTCGCCGTGCATGACGAGCTGCGGCTCGGTCGGCTCGGCGCCGTGCCAGGCGGACTGCACCCGCGGCGCGTGTCGGCCGCCGCCCGAGACGTGCGGCAACGGCGTGGACGAGGACTGCGACTCGATGGTGGACGAGGGCTGCATGGCCGGATGCACCGGGACGTGTGCCGACGCGGTCGAGGTCGCGCTCCCGGGCGCCCGCGCCACCGCGATGCCGAGCGCCGACACCGCGAGCGGGAGCTGCGGCGGAGCCGGGGGCGCGGACGCGCGCTTCACGTTCACGATCACGACGCGCTCCGACGTGTTCGTGACGACGCACGGCTCCGGTCTCGACACGGTCGTCTACGTGCGAGGCTGCGCGTGCGACGGCACGGAGGTCGGCTGCAACGACGACGCCGACGGGCAGACGAGCTCGGCGTTGTCGCTCGTCGACCTGCCCGGCGGGACGTACACCGTCTTCGTCGACACGAAAGCTGCGATGAGCGTCTCCGTCTCGGTCGACATCCTGGTGACCCCGACGGGGCAGGAAGGGGATCGCTGCGGACGACCGCTCCCGCTCGTCGGCCCGACGGTCGCCGGCAACACGTGCGGTCTGACGTCCGACAACAGCGGCCCCTGCGAGTACGTCGGCAGCCTCGACGGCCCCGACCGCGTCTACTACCTCGTCGTCACCTCGACGCGCAGCGTGACGCTCGACACGTGC
>JADZFZ010001027.1 GCA_020854145.1 Deltaproteobacteria bacterium
CGTCGGGCGCGAGACGTCCGCGTCGCTGCATGATCCGCTCGAGGCTCTCGCCCTCCATCAGCTCCATCACGATGAAGGGGCTGCCATCGTCGAGCGCGCCGAGGTCGAACACCGAGACGATGTTCCGGTGGCGCAGACGCGCGGCGCTCTTGGCCTCGAGCTCGAACCGCTTGACCGCCTGCAGGTCGTCGGTGAGCGCGGCGTGCAGGAGCTTGACCGCGACCGGCGCTTCGATCGCCATGTTCTCGGCGACCCAGACCGAGCCCATCGCTCCGACTCCGATCTGGCGGACTAGCCTGTACTTGCCCGCCAGGACGGACCCTTCGCCGATCACGTTCCCCATGGAGTTTCGGTCGGACGCCGATGCCGCGGCCGAACGCGCCGAGCAGGCTAACCCCCTCGCTCCCGCAGAGCCAGTTCCCTCCGGGGTTCCCCCGACAGAGAATCGTCGGCACCCGCCGGGGTGTGGAGCAAGCAGAAAGCAGCGCAAGTCGCTCCACGTGGCAACGAAGTTGCCCCGGGCGCAGACGTTCAGTAGCCTACGGCCATACCTGACCCGATGGCCAGGCCCGACCGACACGCCGTCGGCCGAACGCACGCACCTCCGAGGAACCGATGCAGGGACTCACGCCCAGGCAGCAGATGGTGCTCGACTTCATCCGCACCCAGATCACCGAGCGCGGATACCCGCCGACGCTGCGCGAGATCGGCGCGTACATGGGGATCCGCAGCACCAACGGGGTCAACGACCACCTCCAGGCCCTCGAGCGCAAGGGGTACCTGAAGCGCGACGACATGAAGTCGCGGGCGTTGCGGCCGGTCGAGAGCAGCTCCGCAGCGACGCGCCGCAAAGACAACGAAGAGCAAGTCGACGAGAGCAACATGGTCGACGTCCCGGTCCTCGGCCGCATCGCCGCCGGGTTGCCCGCGCTCGCGGAGCAGAACTTCGAGGACACGGTGCGTGTGGATCGGGTTCTGCTCGGGGGCGCCCGCGAGGTCTTCGCGCTTCGTGTGCGGGGCGAGTCGATGATCGGCGCGGGCATCCACGACGGCGACTATCTCTTCGTTCAGAAGCAGCCCACCGCCCGCAACGGGCAGGTCGTCGTGGCGCTCGTCGACGGCGAAGCCACGGTGAAGTACTTCTTCGCCGAGCGAGACGTGGTGCGTCTGCTCCCCGCGAACGACGCGTTTCGCCCCATCGTCGTGCGGCGACAGGATTTCCGCGAGACGCACGTGCTCGGCGTGGTGGTCGGCTTGTACCGGAAGATGTGAGCGGTCCGATGCGCAGCGCGGGTGCTCGGGCCGCTCGCGTCGCATCGGCTGCGAATCACCGCGTCGCTGCGTCGTCTGATAGAACGCCATGACGATGACGTGCCGCAGCACCCTTCTCATCGCGAGCGCGGCGACCGTGTACGCGCTCGTCGCGCCGATCGCCGAGGCTCAACCACGGCGTCGCGACGCGGGCGCGCGCGCGACGGCGGATGCGGGTGCAGGCGCGGCGCTCGATGCCGGCGTCGCGAGCACGCCGTCCGCGCCGGCCACCGCCGCCGCGGTCACTCCCGCGCTTCGTACCGAGATCGAGGCGATGGCCGCGAGAAGCGGGGTCGCCGCCGCGCGCCTCGGCGAGACGCGCCAGGGGTGGAACGCCGACGGCGGCGTCACTCCGATCCGTTACGACCTCGCCGGGCCCCGCTGTTATCTCTTCCTCGCCACCGCGCAGCCGAGCGTCACGCAGCTCGAGCTGCGCCTCTTTCGCGATGGTCGCGAGGTCGTTCGTCACACGCGGCCCGGACGACGCGCGGCCGTCGACTTGTGCGTCCCTCGGCGCACGCCCGTCGAGCTCCGCGTGCGCGTCGCCGAAGGCAACGGCTACTGGGTCGCGGCGCAGTACGCGTACGCCTCGCGCGACCTGCTCGCCACGGTCGGAACCCCCGGACGCACGTCGATGCCGAGCCAGCTCGCGCTCGCGGAGCCCGCACCCGGCGCCACGGCCGATGCCGGGGCGGCGCGACCCATCGACGAGACCCTCGACTTCCCTCCCAACCTGCGCGTCGGAGGCGCCGCGAGCGGACGAATCCCCGACCGGATCCGCGCCGCGCACGCTGCGGTCGCGCAAGGGCGACGGCCGATCACCGACGTGCTCGGCGCGCAGCTCCAGACCGCCCAGAGCCGCGAGCACGTCCTCGAGCTCCGCGCCGGTGCCTGTTACTCCATCCTCGCCGCCGGCATGCCGAGCATCTCGAACCTCGACCTCGCGTTGTTCGACCCGCTCGGTAACCGCCTCGCCGAGGACGAGACCACCGACGCCGAGCCGCGCATCGAGATCTGTCCACCGGTGCCGGGACGTTATCGCCTCGTCGTCCGCGTCTTCAGCGGCTACGGCCGTTACGGCGTCCAGGTCTTCGGCGCACGCCGCTGAGTGACCTCTGACAGGGACGGCGTCCCTTTGCGCTTTTGTCGTAGTCAGCCTTCGGCAGCCCTGCCATGCTCTGCGCGGTTGGGGAGGGCTCTGGAATCGATGCGTCCGAAGGTGCTCATCGTGGACGATGAGCCGCGGTTGGGTCGCTCGCTCGCGATCGTGCTGGGCGACGACGTCGAGCCGATCGTCGTGGAGTCGGCCGAAGGCGCCATGAAGGTGCTCGCGGAAGACCCTGCGATCGAGGTCATCCTCTGCGATCTGATGATGCCCGGCGCTTCCGGGATGGACCTGCACGCCTGGGTGAAGGAGCGCCATCCGCGACTCGCGTCACGGATGATCTTCATGACGGGCGGAGCCTTCACGTCCACGTCGCGCCAGTTCCTCGACGCCACGCGCAATCGCTCGATCGACAAGCCCTTCGAGCCCGAACGCCTGCTGACGTTGATCAGAGGCGTGCTCGACTCGCGCGCTGCGTAGGCTTGCCCCTCACCCCGACCCTCTCCCCGGTCGGGGGAGAGGGAGCCTCGTCCCAATCCTCCCGGTTCGTGCGAGTTCGCCGCGCTCCTGTGCGCCAGCTCCACGCCATCCTGGGCCCGAGCGACGGGGGCCGCAGAGATCACGACTCTCGGAGCTTGCGCAGCAGCGTGTTGCGGCCGATGCCGAGCGCGCGTGCAGCGGCCGAGCGATTGCCGTCGCAGTGCGCGAGCACGCGCTCGATGTGATCGCGCTCGACCGCGGCGAGCGGCGTGTCCGCGGGATACCCGGGCGCCGCCGTCGGTCGCGCCAGCGACGCGCTCGGCAGCGACAGGTGGGCCGCCTCGACGTGCTCGCCCGGCGCGAGCACCACCGCGCTCTCGACGCAGTGCTCGAGCTCGCGCACGTTGCCCGGCCAGTCGTGCGCGAGCAGGCGCGCGCGCGCGGCCTCGGTGAAGTCGCGCGCCGGACGTCGGTGACGTCGCGCGTAGAGGTCCAGAAACCAAGAGGCCAGTCGCATGACGTCCGCGCGCCCACGCTGGCGGAGCGGCGGCACCACGATCTCGAGCACGCGCACGCGATAGTAGAGGTCGCGGCGGAAGCCCCCCGACGCGACGAGCGCCTCGAGGTCCACGTTCGTCGCACCGATGACGCGCACGTCGGTCTCGATGGTCTCGCGCCCGCCGAGTCGCTCGAGCTGATGGCTCTGCAGGAACCGCAGGAGCTTGCCCTGCAACGGGAGCGCGAGATCGCCGATCTCGTCGAGCAGCAGCGTCCCCGACTCGGCGACCTCCAGCTTGCCGAGCACGCGACGGTCGGCTCCCGTGAACGCGCCGCGTTCGTGCCCGAAGAGTTCGCTCTCGACGAGCCCGGCCGGCAGCGCCGTGCAGTCGAGCGACACGAACGGCCCGTCGCGCCGCGCGCCGTTGTCGTGGATCGCGCGCGCCAGGAGCGTCTTGCCCGTGCCGCTCTCGCCGCGCAGCAGGACCGCCACGTCGTTCGACGCCGCCGCGAGCACACGCCCGTAGAGGTCGAGCATCGCGGGGGACGACCCGATGATCGTGCTGAAAGGCGCGTCGAGCACGAGCCCTCGATCGCCTTCGGGCCGCATCGACGTTCGCGCGAGCGCCTCGGCCACCTGCGC
>JADZFZ010001028.1 GCA_020854145.1 Deltaproteobacteria bacterium
CGGCTTCATCTCGATGCGGCTGCTCCTCGCGAACGCGTCCACCCCTCGACCCCCCTCTCACTCGCGCCCAAAGAGAGGGGGGTTTCTTTTCTCCAGGTTCCGGCGTTCGGCTCCGCGCAGGGGCGCTCGCTCACGTCGGAGGCTCCGGCATCCGCGCGCGGTCCTCTCGAGCCGCGGCGATCGAGCAGCGGGGCGACCTCAGGAGCCTTCTCGAGACGGCTCGTGCCGTTCCACCTGGAGCTCGATCTCCCGATCGGGAGAGGCCCCTCGGCTCACCGGGTAGACGCGCCAGCCCGGCTTGCGCAACGAAGCGATCGCAGCGGCGATCAGGGCGGGGCGCACCTCGGACTGCCAACGCCGGAGCCACTCGCCGCCGTCGTCGTCGCCCTCGTACTCGTCGGGGAACTCCGCCGAGAGATGGAGTCGAAGGATCAGCTCGTGGCTCTCTCGGTGCGTCACGGGTGGAGCCTGGAGCCCGAGCCGGACTGTCGCAAGCGTTGGAAGGACGGACGCGGAATCAGAGCCGCAGGCGATCGCCCGGAGCGGGGATGTGCACCTCGGGGAATCGGCGGTCCTCGAGCAGGCCCTTCAGGACGGCTTGTGCCTTCGGCTCTCCGTGCACGAGCGCGACCTGCCGCAACGGGCCCCTGTCGCGACATCGTTCGGCGTAGGCGAGGAGGTCCGATTGATCGGCATGGGCGCTGAAGCCGTTCATCACGACGACCTCGGCGCGCAGATCTCTCTCGACACCGAAGATGCGGATGAGGGGTCGTCGCTCCACGATTCGCCGTCCGAGGGTGTGCGGCGCCTGGAAGCCGACGATCATCACCGTGTTGCGCTTGTCCTCCACCGTTGCTTTCAGGTGGTGCAGCACGCGCCCCGACTCGCACATGCCGCTCGCCGAGATGATGACCGAGGAGCCCGGCTCCATCGTGACCTGCTTGGACGACTCGACGTCGGCTACGTAGCGCAGGCCGTCGAACTCGAAGGGCGAATCGTCGGCGCGCAGGAGCTCCAGCGTCTCGTGGTCGTAGCAGTCGGGATGGCGCTTGAAGACGTCGGTGATCTTCACCGTCAGCGGTGAGTCGACGTAGACGGGCATCGGAGGCATGCGCCCCTGCTTGCGCAGTCGTTTGAGCGCGTACACGACCTCCTGCGCGCGCTCGAGCGCGAAGGAGGGAACGATGACCTTGCCTCTGCGATCGAAGGTGCGCTTGAGGACCGCGGCCAGATTGTCGTCCAGCTCCTCGATGGGACCGTGCAGCCGATCGCCATAGGTGCTCTCGGTGATGAGCACGTGACCGCCCGTGGCGATCTCGGGGTCGCGCAGGATGGGCATGTGGATGCGCCCGAGGTCGCCGGTGAACACGAGACGCTTCTTCTCGCCGACGTCGTCGACGTCCAGCATCACGATGGCGCTGCCGAGCACGTGACCGGCATCGAGGAACGTGACGTCGATCCCGGGCGCGATCGGATGCCGGATCCGATACGGCACGGCGATCATGCGCTCGAGCACCTTGATGACGTCGTCGCGATCGTAGAGCGGCTCGACCGGTTCCATGTCGACGTGGTCGCGCTCGATGACCTTGTTGATGTACCGCGCGTCGTGCTGCTGGATCATCGCGGCGTCTTCGAGCATCACGGTGCAGAGGTCGCGCGTCGCCGGCGTGGCGTAGACCGTGCCGCGAAAGCCACGGCGCAGCAGCAGCGGCAGACAACCCGAGTGATCGATGTGTGCGTGCGAGAGGACCACGGCGTCGATCGACGTGGCGTCGATCGGGAGCTTGCTGTTGCGCGCGTACGCCTCTTTGCGCCGGCCCTGGAACAAGCCGCAATCGAGGAGGATTCGCCCGTGCTCGGTGTGCACGAGGTGCATGGAGCCAGTCACGGTCTGCGCGGCTCCTACGAACTCGACCTCCATCGCGTCTCCTATCCGCAGCGGGGCAGGTAAAGCGCCATCAGGAACGCCGCGACGGCGACGAATCCGACGGCGATCCAGATCCCGATCGAGCTGCCCGCGGCGGATGCGGCCACGGGACCGGTCTTCTCGTCCACCGCCCTGGCAGCGGGACTCGTGGAGGCGGGCGCTTGCGGAGGCTCGGTGCGGGCCTTCGACGCTTCCTGCTCGACGACCGGGTTGCGCTCGGTGTCGCTGGGTCTGTCGACCGGATCGGTGCCCACGCGCGCGGGCCCGCTCGCGCCAGGCTCGATCTCGATGCGGTGCACCGAGGCTGCCTCCGTGTCCGTCTTGGACATGCCGAGCTCCGGCAGCTGAGACGCATCGACGGAGATGGGCACCACCTTGCCGGCGTCGCTCGCCTCCTTCGGAGGCACCGGCGACTTCGTTCGGACGATGGGCTCTCGGGACTCGACGCGTGCGGCGCTGCCCGTGTCGGGGTCGAACTTCATCGGGCTGATGAAGGTCGCCGTGTCCTCGGGCGAGGTCTCGGTGGGAGGCGCCGGCTCGCTGCGTCTCTCGGGATCGCCGAACGGCGCCAGCGCGTCGGCGAGGTCGGCCGCCGTCGGGAACCGATCGGCCGCCTTGGCCGCCATCGCGCGGTGCACGATCTGCTCGAGCTCGACGGGGACCGCTGGGCGCTCCGCGAGCAGCGATGGCCGCGGATCCTGCATGATCTTGATGGCCAACGCGGGGAAGTGCGGCGCCGCGAACGGTCGCCGGCCGGTGAGCATCTCGAAGAGCACCACACCTACGGCATAGACGTCGACGCGCCGGTCGATGTCGCGCGATCCCTGGCACTGCTCCGGTGACATGTAATACGGAGTGCCGACCGTGCGTCCGGTGCGCGTGGTCGCGTGGCCATCGAGCCGATTGGCGGCTTCGAGGAACTTCGAGACCCCGAAGTCGAGGATCTTCACGAAGTCGGGTCGGTCGCGGCCTTTGACCAGGAAGACGTTGTCGGGCTTGAGATCCCGATGGACGACGGCCTTCTCGTGGGCGGCGTGCAGCGCGCGGCAACACTGGATGGCGATGTCGATCGCACGCGGGATCGACAACGCGCCGAACGTGCGGATCTCTTGCCCGAGGTCGTGCCCGTCGAGCAGCTCGAGGACGATGAACGGCGTGCCTTCCGGCAAGACGCCCATGTCGGTGATCTCGATGATGTTCTGGTGCCCGATCGAGCCGGCCGCGCGCGCCTCGCGCTGGAAACGCGCGAGCACGTTGGGATCGTCGGCCAGCTCGGCGTGCAACGTCTTGAGCGCGAGCCGCCGTCCGATGAGCTCGTGCTCGACCTCGAAGACGACGCCCATGCTGCCCGCGCCGATTCGTCGAATTACACGGTAACGTTCGGCCAACAGTGTGCCGACGAGGTAGTCGGCAGAAGTCGGATCGTGCCTGGACACGGGGGGTCGCCCGCACCGTATCCGGCCAGGCCCAGAGGGGTCAATCGCCGAGCGCGTAACGTTCCCCGCGTGGATCGGCGCCCGCGCGCAGGGTTCCCGAGCGTTCGATCCCTGCGGCGGTCATTCCCGTCGCCATCCCGAACGCGCCGACCTCGCGAAGTCGGTGGCCTCGCCGCGCGAGCTCGCGGCGGGTGCCCTCGGCGAGGGTAGTCTCCACGCTGAGCACGCCGGGCTGATCGGTGTGGAACGCGAAGGAGCTCTGGGCGTGCTCGCTGTTGAATCGGGGCGCTTCGATGGCGCGCTGCAGAGGCAGCCTGTGGTCGAGCAGTCCGGAGAGCACCTGCAGGATCTGTTGCTCCTGGCTGTCGCCTCCGGGAGTTCCGATCGCGAGCCACGGCTTGCCGTCGAGCAGGACGAGCGTGGGCGTCAGCGTCATCCGCGGCCGCTTGCCCGGTGCGAGACAGTTCGGGCGGCGCGGATCCAGGACGAACGACTGCATGCGGTTGCCCATCGGGATACCGGTGCCGGCCGCGATGAACGCCCCACCGAGCAGCCAGCCCGACGAGGGCACCGCGCAGAAGAGATTCCCGTCGGCGTCCGCGGCCGAGACTGCCGTCGTGTCACCCGACCCGAGCCACGAGCCACCGGTGCGCGGCATCTCGGCTCCGAGACCGGGCCGATGCTCGAGCGCCGCGGCGTTCGCGTCGATGAGCGATCGTCGCGCAGCGTGGTAGGCGTCGGACAACAGCGTGTCGTGCGGGATCGTCACGTGATCCGGATCGCCGAAGTGTGCGTCGCGGTCGTCGAGCGCGAGCTTCAGGGCCTCGACCGCGAAGTGGATCGCATCCGCCGAGCCGGCGCCCATGGACGGTAGATCGATGCCGTCCAGAATCCCGAGCGCCAGCAGCAGAGCCGGACCCTGGCACCAGAACCCGCCTTTCAAGATCGTGGCACCCCGATAGCGACCGACGACCGGCAGCTCGGCGCGGCCGCGGAAGCGAACGAGATCTTCGCGCCGCAACAGACCCCCCTCGCGCTCCACGGCGGCCGCGATCGTGGCTCCGATGTCTCCGAGATAGAACGCATCGCGCACCGCCGACAACGCGGCACGTCGATCGAGGCCCGCACGCCGCGCCGCGGACTCTGCGTCCACGAGCGCCGAGAAGGTGGCAGCGAGATCGGGCTGACGAAAGAGGCTCCCCACCGGCGTGGGATCGCCGTTCGGGTAGTACGCCGCGGCCGTGGACGGGAATCGGATGCACGCGGCGCGCTCGTCCACGAGATGTCGATGGAGCGTCTCGTAGACTGGGAACCCGCGCGCGAGCTCGATGGCGGGCTCGATGACGTCGCCCAGCGAGAGCGAGCCCGACGCGCCGAGCGCCGAGCACACGGAGTCGACGACCGCGGGGACGGTGCACGCGCGCGGTCCGTTGAAGTCGATGAATCCCTGCGGAGCGAAGACGCCGGGCGTCGCGAGCATCGGGGCGGGACCGAGACCGGGGATGACGTAGGAGCGCCCGGAACGACCCTCGTGAATCGCGACCGGACACTCACCACCGAAGCCGAAATGGGAGATCTCCGTCACCGCGGCCGCCAGGACTGCGGCGATGCCCGCGTCGATGGCATTGCCGCCGCGCGCGAAGACGCGCATCCCCGCCGCGACCGCGAAGGACTTGCCTGCCGAGATCACTCCGCGTCTGCCGCGAATCTCCGGGCGCACGGTCTGACCGGGTCGCAGCTCGGGAATGACCACAGTGCTCATACCTTCCGCCAATAGGCTTGTGCCTGCTTGCTGGCCTCGATGCGGTCCTCGACGTCGAGGAAGATCCACTCGGCGGCGGCGATGAGGCGGTCGGCGTCTCCGGAGGAGACCCCCAAGCCGAAGGCGACGCGGTCGCGCAACTCCGCGGCTTCTTGCACCTTGGGAGCGAGATCGGCGTTGAAGGCGCGAATCGCGCCTTCGCTCCGTCCGTAGAACGCGCGTGCGTCCTCGTGAGGGTGACGGTCGAGCCCGATGTCCTCGAGCGCAATCTCGATGAGACGCCACGCATTCTCGATTCGCCGGGTCGGCGACACCGGCCATGGCGGGCTGCGCAGATAACGCACGTAGAACGCGCGTCGCGCGGGCCTCCAGGCGGCGGACACGACGGCCGCGCCGAGCGCGAGCGCGATGAGGAATGGGCAGAGGAGCCGAAAGAACGACTCCGCCGCCTCTTTCATCTTCTCCATCGCCGCGCCGAATCCACCGTTGCCGTCGCCAGGCTCCGGCGGGGGCCGATCGTCGGGGCGATTGTCGGACCCGCCGTTCCGATCGCCCTCGCGCACCTCGGTCCGAAACAGGTAGGGCGCGATGAGCAGCGTTCCGCCCGTCAGACCGAGCGCGAGCAGCACCATCAAGAGCCATCCGAAGACGGTCAGACGCGGTCGCGCCGAGCCGCGCTCCGTGATCGTCCCCTCGAGGAGGGCGCGGGGACCGAATCGCCATCGGTGCAGACGGTGTCGCTCGCGCTGGACGAGGTAGACGACGAGCAGCGTCACGATCAGCAGGAGGATGAGCGCCGTGGCGGCGTCCCAGATGGCCGTCTTGTCGCCTCGACGAAAGGCGGCGACGCGGCCCTCGTTCTCCACGATCGCGAAGATGGAGCCTATCCCGTAGACCATCGGCAGCCACGCAGCCGGCAACGCGCGATTGGAGGCGAGGCTCCAGAGGCCGCCGCTGAAGGCCACTGGCGTCAGGATGAGCACGACCATGAGCATCACGCCGATGTGGCCCAGAGCGGTGAGCACCGGTGACAGGAGCAGCGCGAAGCCCAGATAGAGCATGCCGAGGCACCCGAGCGTGCAGCCGCGCGCGCGCCACATCGCCAATGCCTGACCCGAGACGACCCCGACGACGGTCGAGAAGCCGAAGACTCCCAGGATGAGGAAGTTCTCCGGCTTGGCACCTTCCAGGAACAGGATGGTGAGCGAGAACACGACGAGCGAGACGAAGACCCAGACGTGATAGGTGAGGGCGGGGCGGAGCAGGGGGCCGAGATCACGGCGCCAAGCCGGTACCGGCTTCTTCGGCATCGAGGGCATCTGCGGCGGCGCACGGTAGGCGCTCACAGCCCGCCTCCCGTCCTGCCGGCCGAGACGCCGACGATGCGGTGACGCATCGGGCCCGGCTGCAGCTTGTACACGGCGTCGCCGCGGGCGACGAGCGCCGAGAGAACGCTCTGCGCCCCGTGGCGGACGCGCATCCTCAGACGCAGTCTCGCGTTGTAGGCGTCGTTGTCCCGACGCAGATCGCGGAAACGCGCACGAAGGGTGTTCTCGTCGCTGCCCACGGGATGGGGCAATCGAAGGAGCCACGACAGCAAGCCGCGCTTACCGACTACCGTCTTCCAGAACGACGGCTCCGGCGGACCGAGGGCGTCCTCGGGAGGGTGGTAGATCCACGCGAGGCTCTGTCCGGGAAACGGCTCCGGCGGAGGGGCGTCGAATCGCGCCGAGACCGCGACTCCATCGGTGTCCTTGCCCACGTCGGCGAGGAGCGCCGGGAGATCGATCTGGGCCTGCCAGCGAACCCGCGCGCCGAGATCCTGCCATCGTGCCCGGTTCGCACGCCCGGAGAGCTGCTCGATGCGGAGATTGCCCTTACCGTCGTCTGCCGCGGCGACGAGCGTGACCGACTCGCCCCGATCGACGAGCTCGGCAGCCAGCGAGATCCAAGTCTCGACCAGCCGGTCGAGCACGTCGCCGAGCCCGACGGCATCGAGGGAGTCCCGGGCGGGAAGGAAGGAGTCGAGCGCGAGCACCACGTTGCGCACCGACATCTCGCGCGACTCCGGCAGGCGCAGCTGCAGCCGACCTGCCCGCACCGACAGCTTCCAGTGGATTCTCCGCGTGTCGTCGCCACGCGCGTACTCGCGGAAGCGGAAGAAGTCCTCGGTGGGGAATCGATGGGGTCGAACGACGACGTCGGGAGTCCGGTGCTTGGAGCGTGGAGGCTCGATGATGTCGAGGCCGCGGAACCGTGGCAGCACCTTGAGCTCGCACGTGGCCACGCTGGCAACCGAGATGTGCGTGAGGCCGAGCAGGTCCTGATACCAGATGCTCGCCGGGCCCAGCCGATAGAGCCCACGAGGCGTCCGACGGATGCGACCGCTCACGGTGGTCTCGGTGCTGCGAATCCCCGCGCCGAGCACGTGACGCGTCTCGGTCGCGAGCACGTCGGGCAATCGATCGTCGATGAGCAGGCAATAACCAGGCGGAACGGGGACCCCCGAGAGATGGAATCGCTCCTCCCCAGGCTCTCCGGAGATGATCACCGCAGGAGACATCTCGCGCCGGACGAAGACCTTCTGTCGCTCGACCTCGCGCCGGAAACCGCGGACGAGGAATGCCGAGAGGAACGACGTGATCCCGACGGCGCCATAGAAGAGCAGCAATGCGAGCACGGCGACGGTGCCGACGTCTCCCCATTTGACGGCGAGCGCGACGACCAGGAAGACGACACCCGCGCCGAGAAGGCCCCAGCCGCGCGGCGTGACGACCGAGACGTGCTTCGCGAACACCTCGAGCCACGACGCAGCGCCTCTCGTGCCCAGATCGCGGCGCTCGCGATTCTCGAGACGGACCTTGCGCACGATGCCGATCACCTGCAGCACGAGGATCGGAAAGAGATAGACACCGGCGAACATGAGGAGAGCCGGCGCCGTGTCGGCAACCTCCGAGACCTCGAGGAAGAGCGCAGCGATGAAGCCGACGATGATCGGCAGGAGCATCGTGCCGACGAGGTGGAAGGCGATCTTCGCGAGCGAGACGATCGGATGGGGCGGCGGGCGCACGTCGGCTCGCTCAGGCCGGCACGGGAACCTTGGAGAGGATCTCTTGCACGAACGAGTGAGCCACCTCGTCGCCGCTGATGACCATCCGGTGCGACAACACGTCGGCAGCCACGGCCTGGATGTCCTGCGGGATCACGTAATCGCGTCCGAAGCTCATCGCGTGCGCCTGGGACACACGCGCCAGCATCAAGACCGCGCGCGGGGAGGGTGGCGCGAGAGCCCGCGAGTCGGCGCGGATCGCGTTGGCCAGCACGACGAGGTACCGCTTGACGCCTTCGGCCATGAAGACGCGGGGAACGGTCGCCTGCCAGGAGATGAAGTCGGTGCGCTGGATGACCGCGCGGAGGTGCTCGACGGGTGGGTCTTCCGCGAGGTGCACGTCGAGCATCTCGACCTCGGCCTCGGGGGGCGGGAATCCCATCGACAGCTGCATCGTGAAACGATCGAGCTGTGCGGCGGGCAAGGCGTAGGTGCCTTCGTGATCGAGGGGGTTCATCGTCGCGAGGACGAGGAACGGTGGCTCCATCTTGTGCGTGACGCCTTCGACGGTGACCTGGCCTTCGGCCATGACCTCCAGGAGCGCCGATTGGGTCTTCGGCGTGGCGCGGTTGAGCTCGTCCGCCAGGAGCACGTGGGCGAAGACGGGCCCTGGCTGGAACTCGAAGCTCTTCGTGCGGAGGTTGAAGATGTTCGTGCCCGTGATGTCCATGGGCAGCAGATCGGGAGTGAACTGGATGCGTCGGAACGAGCAGTGGATGCTGGCGGCGATGGAGCGCGCGAGCATCGTCTTGCCGGTCCCGGGCACGTCCTTCAGCAGGACGTGTCCGCGGGCGGTCATCGCGAGCAGGACCTTGGCGATGACGTCCTTCTTGCCCTTGATGACGCGCTCGGCGTTCTCGAGGACCTGGGCGAACTGCGTCTGGAAGGCAGCGACGCGCGCGGCGCGATCGGCATCCGGGATGTATTGGGCGGCTTGCATGTTCCTCAGCGGATGAAGACCGATCGGAGGTCCATCCAGAATCGTTTGCTCGGTGTGGTGTGCTCGCGCTCGAGCTCGCGTCCGAGCACCTCCAGACGGTCGAGCGAATATCCCCACGCGCGCGCGAACTCGCGCACGATGCGCCATTCGGAGCGGTCGCGTTCTCCATCGACGTGCGTGAGCACCGCCATCGCGTGAATCAGCCGCTCGGGATCTTCGGGCCACCCGAGGTCGTGCGGTCGCCAGGGCCCGAGGTCGTCCTCGCGCATCGGCGGGTATCCCCAGGTCGAGAGCATGTGGTCGATGGACGTGCGCTCTCGATGATCGACCACGCCGTCGCCCATCATCACGGCGACGAGCGCACGGGCGGCGACGCGCGCGGGATCCTTGTGGGTGGGGATCTCGGTGACCGCGGGGGCGGACGAGGAGACCGCGTCCATCGATCGGCGCATCGGCGGCGGGATGTTGGACACGATCCCGTAGAGAGACGGTCGGCCCTCCGGTTGCGTCGCGTCCGCGAGAGGCTCCGCCGTCGGATCGGGCAGTGGCCGCTCCGAGGGCGGGCGCGTCGGTCGCTCCGAGGGCGGGCGCGCTGGTCGCTCCGAGCGCGGAGACGCGGACCCGCCGCCGCCGACGGCCCCGACGCCCGGGAAGAGCCAGGCGATGGCGTCGAAGCTCGTCTCGACCCGCTTGCGCTCGGCGAGCCTCGCGATCACGGCGCTCAGATCGAGGCCACAGAAGTTCGCGTGCACGAAACGCTCGACGTCGTCGTCGCCGTCCGAGGCGGCCCACTCGACGAGCGCGCGACGCGCCTCGGCGGCGTCCTCGACCGCCCGACGCGTCGCGACGACGACGCCCTCGCGCGTCTCGTAGGCGCACAGGCGGCATCGCGACTCGAGCACGACGCCGCGACCGGAGGAGCCGTCGATGATCTCGACGACCGCGCCCTCGACGAAGCACTGCGCGCAATCGGCGATGGCCTCGAAGGTGTCGCGAAGCGGCGATTCGCTCACGGGGCCGAGTGTAGAGCAGTCGTGAGCGGGGACGAAACACGCGCATCGCATGAAAGAGGTCCATCGCCGACCGGGTCTGCGCGTGCAGAGGCCAGTACCGCTGCCCAGGAGCTCGTTCCGGGTTCTGATTCGAGCGGATGGTCGGGCAGCGGTACGGCGGCCGCGGCAGCGGACGCCCGCGGGGGGAGCGAGCGCAGCGAGCGCACGGGGGGCGCGCGGC
>JADZFZ010001029.1 GCA_020854145.1 Deltaproteobacteria bacterium
GCCGCCGCATCCCGCGACCACGACGCTCGCGATCGCGATCGCGATGGGCCTCATCGGATCCCGTGCCGCTTGAGGAGCTCGTGCAGGTGGGTGCGATCGATCCCGGCGTGCCGTGCCGCCTCGGCCACGTTCTGTCGCGTCCGCTCGAGGAGCGACTCGAGGTAACGCCGCTCGAAGCGCGCCATCGCGTCGTCCCGCGCGTCGCGGAATGGCCGTCCGAGGAGCTCCGCGAACGGACCGCCCGCGACGGGATCGAGCTCGGGAGCCTCGCGCATCGCGAGAGCCGCCAGCGTCGCGTTGCGAAGCTCGCGCACGTTGCCGGGCCACGGGTGATCGCACCAACGCGCGAGGACGTCGTCGTCGACGATCGTCTCGCGCGGGCCGGTCCATCCCGCGGCGCGCAGGAAGTGCTCGACGAGCGCGGGCACGTCGTCGGCGCGCGCTCTGAGCGCAGGCACCGAGACGCGGACCACGGCGATCCGATGGTAGAGGTCGGCGCGGAAGGCGCCCGAGTTCACCGCGGCGCGCAGATCACGGTGCGTCGCGGACACGACGCGAACGTCGATCGGGAGCTCGCGCTCGCCGCCGACTCTGCGCGTGACCCCGCGTGCGAGCGCACCCAAGAGCAACGGCTGGACGGCCGCCGGGAGCTCACCGATCTCGTCGAGGAAGAGCGTCCCGCCGTGCGCACGTTCGAGCGCGCCCTCGCGCCGCTCGCGCGCCCCGGTGAACGCGCCCTTCTCGTGCCCGAAGAGCTCGCTCGCGACCAGCGTCGGTGCGAGAGAGCCGCCGTCGACCACGACGAAGGGCCCCGATGCGCGCGGAGATCTCGCATGGAGCGCACGCGCGACGAGCTCCTTGCCCGTGCCGGACTCACCCAGGATCAGCACGGGTGCGTCGCTCTGCGCCGCACGCTCCGCGCGCCACGCGAGCACGCGCGCGGCAGGGGAGTCGCCGACCAGACCAGGGATGGTCGCTCGCGTCTCGATGGACCGCAGGCCGGCGTCCTCGACCGAGAGCTCGCTCGCGCCGACGGCGATGCGGGCGCCGCTCGGGACGACCGCGTCCAGGATGCGTACCGCGCCCGAGCGCACCCCGTTGGTCGATCCGAGGTCGCGCACGCGCACCCCGCCGGCGGTCGGCGCGAGCTCGACGTGGAACCGCGAGACCGTGCGGTCGGACAGGCGCAACGCGCACGCATCGGCGCTGCCCACGGTGATCGGCTCGTCGTCGGAGACGGCCTCCGCGCCCGCATCGGGCCCCGCGACCACCCGGACGCGAAGGGTCCGGAGCGGGATCGAGATCGTCGCGCGCGGCAACGTGGTCTGCACGACCGCGACGTTACACCCAGCCGCCGGGCTCCGAGGCGTTCGCCGTCGCGGGGAGAAGCGGGACGCCGCCGCGCCGCTCGTCGCGTGGTGGGTCGTCCGCACGACGTGGTGTCGGAAGCTCATCCCATCCGGTAGCGTTGCGGAAGCGGAGTGGGCGGACTTCGGACCCGGAACGCGGGTTGCTCGGAGGTCGAACCTCGCCGTCTTCAACGGAGATTGGACGACCCACATGAGATCCACGCACCACGCCAACCGTTCGGTGACCGCTCTCTGCCGCGGCACGCTCGCCGCGTTGCTCGTCACGCTGCTCGCTGCCGGATGGCGACGACGATGCGATGACGATGCCGCGTGACGGCGGAGGCACTCCCGACGCGGACGCGGGCACCCCGCCGGACGACGGCGGGCTTCCCCCGGACGACGGCGCCACGCCGGACGACGCGGGCCACGCTGGACCTCCGCGCGAGGCCGACATCCGCGAGGTGCTCGACTGCGCGATGCCCATGGGGGTCACGGGCATGGGCAGGCCCGGCGAGCTGCAGCTGCACCAGATGAGCACCGAACGGTTCCCCGACGCGCTCTGCAACGACGGTACGCCGGCGGTGATGCGCTACAGGCCGGACCGCGGCGAGGAGAACCGCAACCGCTGGGTCATCGCTCTGCGCGGCGGCGGATTCTGCGAGGGTGGCAGGGCGTGCGCGGCCCGGTGGTGCGCGTGCAACTCCACCGAGCGGTGCCCGTTCGCCGAGAACACGACGAACTTCACCGCCGACAACATGTCCGGCGGCGGCGGACGGAGCGCCGACACCGGCGGCGTCCTGCGGCGCGACGGACAACCCAACCCCGTCGCGGACTTCAACCACGTCGAGCTCGTCTACTGCAGCTCCGACGCCTGGACGGGACGCGCACGCGGCGTGACCTACACGACGCCGCACCCTCGCACGGGCGACGAGGTCACCTACACGCTGCACTTCCTCGGCGCGCGCATCTTCGAGGCGGGCATCTCCACGCTGCGCCAGGATGGCGGCGGCGCGCTGGCGTACACGCTCGACGGTGCTTCGGTGCCGATGCCGGATCTCGACGAGGCCACGCAGGTGCTCCTCGAGGGCGACTCGGCGGGCGGCGCGGGCGTCATCCATCACCTCGACCACCTCGGCGACATCCTGCGCGAGCACCACGTCGGCGCGGGCGACGGCCCCGAGATCGCCGGCCTCATCGACGCAGTCACGGGGCCCGATTGGAGCCGTCTCGACTGGAGCCAGTCCGTGGGCGCCGCCGCCGGCGTCGACACCTACGCCGAGGTGATGGCGTACATCGCCGGGAGCGCCGAACGCGCCGTCGCCTTCCAGGAAGAGAGCTGCGCGCGCTGGCACATGGAGAACGAGCCCGAGAGCGTCTCGGAGTGTCTCGATGAGACGCACCTCGTCCGGCACCACGTCACGACTCCGTTCTTCGTGCGCATGGCGTTGCTCGATCAGCTCATCGCCAGCAACTACGAAGGCGCAGGCCTCATCGACCCGGAGCTCGGACCGTTCGTCTCCGAAGAGGTCGGCTCCGGCACGAGGTTGCCGCTGACGTTCGCGCGCGTGCTGCAGCGCGAGCTCGCCGCGTTCCCGATGTTGCCCGAGACGGCCGAGGAAGGCGCGGA
>JADZFZ010001030.1 GCA_020854145.1 Deltaproteobacteria bacterium
GACGACGCGGCCGACGAAGAGCACGGCTCCGGTCGGGATGTCGCGGATGACGAAGAGGAAGGGCCTGTCGGCGGTGAACGTCGCGGGCTCCGGCGCGCTCGTGCGGCCCACGACGACGGCCGTCGCGGCCGCCGCTTCGGTGCCGCGTTCGTCCACCGCTACGAACGCTTCGTGGATGACGTCCTGGATGAAGAGCTGCCTCGTGCCGTCCATGCCGGAGAGATCGGCATCGCCCGAGAAGGCGTCGAGCATCCCCATCTCGCGCAGCGTCTCGACGAGGCTGAGCTGCGAGCGGAAGGAGAACTTCGGCAGCGTCAGGTCGATCCTGCGCGTCGCCAGGCCGTCGACGATCGTGGTGAGGAGTGGCTCGTCGAGCGTGCGCTCGAAGGTCTCGAACGTTCCGTCGGCCGGCAGGACGACCAGCATCGACACCTGCTCTCCGGAGTAGGTCAGCTCGACGGCCTGCCAACCGCCTTGCGCGTCCTCCGCATAGCGATGCTCCGCGGCATCGTGCATGAGCGGCACGGTGAGGCTGCTGCCATCGAGCGCGTGGAACGTGCCGTCCGCAGTGTCGGCCGGGTCGAACGGCTGATCCCAGGATGCCTTGAAGTAGATGGCGTTGGTCAGGACGAGCACCGTCATCGAGTCGATGACGCCCATCGGGATGAGCTCGGGGATGCGCGTCTCGGTCTGGTCGGAGACCCACGCGTTGATGGTCTGTCGGGAGCCCTCCGGGTCGGCCACGAAGTCGAGCAACGACAATCCCGCACCGTAGCTCTCCGCGAGGACGTCGAGATACGCGTCGAGGAAGCGGTACCCGCGCTGACCCCAGATGGAGTTGACGACGCGAAGCCGGAAGGGCTCGCCGCCGCGCTCGGTGGCCGTGCGCTCCCGGGTGGCGAGCTCCTGGTCGAGCGCGTTGAACGCGGGGTGCAGCTCCGCCTGCGGCATCCGGAATCGGAGCGCCTCGGCCATCTGCCGCTCGGTCTCGCCGCGCGCTCCCGCGTACGTCATCGCGAGCGCGATCGAGATGCTGTGCGGCGAGTAGAAGAAGTTGCCGTCGGGTTGCTCGGCATGGAGCATCGCGAAGGCGGCCTCGGCGTCGTCGCGCGCCAAGGCACGAACGGTCTCGGACGCGACCCCGTGCTCGACGATGCGCGCCTTGGACGAGCGGACCATCTCGCCCGGGGGTGGCTGCGAGCCCGCGTCGTCGTCGCCGCAAGCTGCCAGACAGATCCCCGCGACCAGGAGAGGAGCGAGGCTTCGATGGATGCGCATGCGTCGGTGCGACGCATCACCCGTGCCCGAGCTGGCGGCTCAGATTGGCTCGATCGCCCGCGATCAGCGCGCCCGCCGCGACGTCGCCTTCGGACCGTCCTCGCGGAGCAGAGGCTCGCAGATGGTCGCGAGCGTCGCGCCGACGCCCGCGAGGCTCACGTCGATCTTCGCCCGAGAGACCTTCGCGCGTGCGGCGGTGCGCGCGAGATCGTCGAGCGAGAGCACGCCCACCACGCGCCCGTCGGGTCCCGTGACCGGCAGCCTGCGGACGTGCCAGCGCTGCATGATGCTCTCGGCCTGCGCCAGCCCGCTCTCCGTCGTGCAGCCGTGCGTGGCCGCCGTCATCGCCTCGCCCACCCGGATCTTGTCGAGGCGCTTGCCGGTGGCGACGGCCGCCCTCACGACGTCGCGCATGGTGAGGATCCCGAGCAGGCGTCCGTCCCCGTCGACGACGACCGCGCAGCCGTAGTCGTTGTCGGCCATGGCACGAGCGGGCCTGTCCACCATGTCGTCGACCCTGCAGCACAGGGCGGGTGCGGTCATCACGTCTTGGACTTTCACCGAGCCTCCGATCGCGTCGCGCTTTGCACGGATCCTGTACCGCGACGACGGCCGTTCGCGTGGCTTTTTTCAGCGGGCGCTCGCCGCTCGCCTCGACCCTCTCCCCGTGCGGGGAGAGGTGCTTGCGCCGCCGCCACGACGACCCCGATGGTCGAGCCCTCGCCGCAGACCGTTCGCGCGGGTCCGAGCGGCGGCGAACGGTTTTCTCGGTCGGGTCGGTGGGCTCGCGGCCGGCGCAGGGCACGGGCGTTGCCGTATCCTCCGCCCGTGTCCGAGCCCGACGACATCCTGCCCGCGCCGTCCGGGGGCCCGATAGGGCCTGCGCGCGTGCTCGAGCGGGCGGAGCTCGCCGATGCGATCGATCTCGTGCTGTGGATCGGGCAGCTGCTGCTCGAGCACGGCGCGCACGCGAGCCAGGTCGAGCAGACCATCGTGCACGTCGGCGCCGCGCTCGGCTGCGACAAGCTCGACGTGCTCGTGTCGCCGAACGCGCTCGTGGTGACGACGACCGAAGGGGAGGACTTTCGCACGAAGATCCGGCGGATCACGCGCCTGCACGTCGACCTGACCGCGGTGGTGGCCGTCAACGACGCGGCGCGCGCGACGCTGACCGGCGAGCTCGACCGCGTGGCGCTGCGCGAACGGCTCGGAGCGATCGCGCGCGCGAGGCCAGCGTATCCGCGCTGGCTGGTGGTCGCGATGGTGGGGCTCGGCTGCGCCGCGTTCGCGCGTCTGTTCGGCGGCGAGCTCCTCGCGTGCGCGGCGACGTTCGTCGCGGCTGCCATCGGGCTCGTCGTCCGGCAGGAGCTCACGCGCCGCAAGGTCAACGCGGTGCTCGTGGTCGTGTTGACCGCGTTCGTGGCGGGTACGACGTCGGCGGGTCTCTTGCGGTTGATGCCGGGCGCGCACGCGCGCGACGCGATCGTCGCGTCGGTCCTCCTGCTCGTTCCCGGCGTGTCGCTGATCAACGCGGTCGACGATCTCGCGCGAGGCCATGGGGTCATCGCGATGACGCGCGGATTCCACGGGCTCGTGATCTCGCTGGCGATCGCCGTCGGCTTGTTGCTCGGCCTGGCGCTCGTCGGCTCGCCGGCGTTGTGAGGCGACGTGCTGCTCGCCGTGCTCGAGGATGCGTTGTTCGCCGGGCTCGCTGCTGCGGCGTTCGCGATCCTGTTCAACGTCCCGCGCCGCACGCTCGGGCCGTGCATCGTGACCGGCGCCGTGGGCCACGCGCTCAGGTACGCGCTGGTGCACGCGATGGGGCTCGGGCTCGTGCCCGCGACGCTCGTCGCAGCGATCGTCATCGGTGCGTTCGCGCAGCTGTTCGGGCGCCTGCTCCGCGTGCCGTGGACCGTGTTCGCGATCACGGGTGCGATCCCCGTCGTCCCCGGAGCGCTGGCGTTCCAGACGATGATCGGCGCCTTGCGCGTGGCGGGCGCTACGGCTGGCACCGCGGATCTCGATGGGACGTTGACGGTCGCGCTGCGCACGGGCCTCGTGCTCGGCGCCATCGGAGTGGGCATCGGTCTGCCGACGTTGATCGCACGACGTGCGAAGGAGACCGACCTGGCGTCGTGATGCGAAAGTGCTTCGCGGCGCTGCGCGACGAGCGGCCGTGCGTCGGGCCCGACGTCTGGTCCGATTCTCGCCACGGGTCGTTCCGTGGCGAACGCGAAGCGGCTCACGTCTCACTCGGCGGCGTGCGGGAAGGTGCTCAAGGGCGCCACGGCGCTCGCGGACGCCGTGCGCCTCACGCTCGGCCCGAGGTCGAAGTCCGTGCTGTTGGGCCGCAACTGGGGACCGCCGCTCGTCTGCAACGACGGCGTGACCATCGCGAAGGAGCTCGTGCTCAGAGACGCCGAGGAGAACCTCGGAGCGCAGATGCTTCGGCAAGCCGCGCAGCGAACGGGGGATGTCGTGGGCGACGGCACGACGACGGCGACCTTGCTCGCGCACGCGATCTTCTCCGAAGGCATGCGAAGCGTCGCCGCCGGGGCGAGCGCGATCGACCTCGAGCGAGGCGTCGAGCGCGGCATGCGGGTGGCCGTCGAGGCGATCCGTGGCCTCTCTCGTCCGGTCGAGAGCACGCCGGAGCGCGTCCGGATCGCGACCATCTCGGCGCACGACGACGCGACCATCGGCGCGCTCGTGGGCGAGGCCGTCGCGAAGGTCGGCGCGGAGGGCGTCATCACCGTCGAAGCCACTGCGGGGACCGAGACGGCCGTCGAGATCGTGCAGGGGATGCAGTTCGATCGCGGGTATCTGTCGCCGTACTTCATCACCGACCCCGACCGCGTGCAGTGCGTCCTCGTCGAGCCGCTGGTGCTGATCCACGACGAGCGGATCGCGGTGACGAAGGACCTGCGCCCGCTCCTCGAGCACGTCGCGAAGACGGGCAGCAGCCTCCTGATCATCGCGGAGGAGGTCGAAGGCGAGGCGCTCGCGACGCTCGTGGTCAACAAGATCCGCGGCACGTCGGCCTGTGTCGCGGTGAGGGCCCCAGGGCTCGGGGACCGGCGCAGGACCCTGCTCGAGGACATCGCGGTGCTGACCGGCGGTCAGGTGGTCACGAAGAAGGCGGGCTTGCGTCTCGAGAGCGTCACGCCGTCCGTGCTGGGCCGAGCGAGCCGCATCGTCGTCTCGGCGGAGGACACGACGATCCTCGGAGGCGCCGGCGACCCGCGTTCGATCGCCGCACGGCTCGACGAGATCCGCCGACAGATCCGCGACGCCACGAGCGACTACGACGAGCAGAGGCTCCGGGAGCGTCTCGCGAAGCTCGCGGGGGGCGTGGCAATCGTCCGCGTCGGGGCTCCGTCCGAGGCGGAGACGAAGTCGCGCAGGAAGGCGTTCGAGGACGCCATCGGCGCGACGCAGGCCGCGGTCGCCGAAGGCATCGTGCCGGGAGCCGGGCTCGCGTTGCTGCGCGCGTCGACGGCGGTCGCCGACGAGGAGGCGCGCGCGCAAGGCGACGAACGAAGCGGCCTCCGCATCCTGCGTCACGCCCTCGAGGCTCCGACCCGTCAGCTCGCCGCGAACTCGGGCGCCGATCCCGACGCCGTCGTGGAGCACATGCGCGCGAGCGACGGCTCGATGGGTTTCGACGCGGCGAGCGGCGCGTATGTGGACCTCGTTGCCGAAGGGATCATCGATCCGACGAAGGTCGTGCGTCTGGCCATCGAGCACGCAGTCTCGGTTGCGACCGTTCTCCTGCTGGCGGAGGCGACGACGACGCGTACACCCGAGCCCTCACCGCAAAGAGAGCCATCGACGGCGCCGGACTGACTCGGTGCCCGAGAAGAAATGCCCAACCGTTCGCCCCGAGCGACGTCGAGGGGCGCGATCGCGTGCTTCGACGAGCTCAGCGCGAACGGTTGTTCGTCGGACCTTCACTCGCCTACCACGAGCACCGCCGCGCCGCGTATCGCGTCGTGCTTGAGGGCGCGTAGCGCGTCGTTCGCGCGCTCGAGAGGGAAGGTCTCGATGCTCGTGTGGACGCCGGCGCGCGCGGCCTCGGCGAGAAACTCCCTGCCGTCCGCGCGCGTGTTGTTGGCGACGCTGCGCACGACGCGCTCGCGCCAGAGGAGCGCGTACTCGAGCTCGGGGATCGGGCTCATGTGGATCCCCCCGAGCACGAGCGTTCCGCCTTCGTCGAGCGCGCGCAGCGCGGGGGGCACGAGCTCGCCCGCGGGCGCGAAGACGATCGACGCGTCGAGCGCGACGGGAGGCGCCTCGGCCGCGTCTCCGACCCACGCGGCGCCCAGCTCGCCCGCCAGAGCCTGGTGTCTCTCTCGGTCGCGCGTGCACACGTAGACGTCGGCGCCGCGCGCGCGCGCGATCTGGATCGCCACGTGCCCGGCGGCGCCGAAGCCGTAGAGCCCGAGTCGTGCGCCGCTCCACGACGTGATGCCGGTCAGGCGCAACGCGCGGTACCCGATGATGCCCGCGCAGAGCAGAGGTGCCGCGGCCAGATCCTCGAAGCCGTCCGGGATCGGGTATACGAAGTCCGCGACGGCGCGCGCGTGCTCGGCGTACCCACCGTCGGTCGTCCATCCCGTGAGCTCCGCCGCAGCGCACAGGTTCTCCCGGCCGCTCGTGCAGCGTTTGCATCGCCCGCAGGTCGAGTGGAGCCAACCGACGCCGACACGATCGCCCACGCGGAAGCCCGACACGTCGGGCCCGAGCGCCTCGACGATGCCGACGATCTGGTGCCCGGGGACGAGCGGAGACCGGCGTCGAGCGAGCTCGCCCTCGACGACGTGCAGATCGGTGCGACACACGCCGCACGCGCGAACGCGGAGCAGCAGCTCGCCCGCGCGCGGCTCGGGAGTCGGCAGCTCGGCCCAGCGAAGCGGCCGGTTCTCGACGGGAGACGGTACGTCCAGCAAACAGGCGCGCATCGGGCATCCTCCCATCCGGAGTCGGCCCACGATAACCGGGTTCGGCGTCGTTCACGGTGCGCCGATGCGGTGCACGCCGCGAAGGAGATCCCATGACTCGTTCCCACCCGACGCGTTCGAGACCAGGCCGGCTCGCTCCCGCCAAGATGCGTCAGCCGAGCGCGACGGAGATCCTCGCGCGGGTGCTCGATCACCCCGATCTCGTGGCCGCCGTCCAGTCGCTGCCGTCGCCGGTGCTCGGGGCGCTCGTCGCTCGGATCGGTCTCGAGGACGCCGGCGAGATCGTCGCGCTCGCGACCACGGAGCAGATCGTCGACACCTTCGACGAGGACCTCTGGAAGCAAGATCGTCCCGGCGGTGACGAGGCGTTCGACGACGCCCGGTTCGTCACTTGGCTCCGCGTGCTGCGTGAAGCGGGCGACGCGTTCGCCGCGCGTCGGATCGCCGACCTGTCGGAAGATTTCCTCACCATGGCGCTGCACCGTCAGATGCTGGTGCTCGACTCGGACGTCCTCGAGCGCGCGCTCGGCGATGTCGACGCGGACGAGGCGGAGCAAGTCGACAAGGCGCTCACGAGCTGCCTGCGCGAGGAGCTCGACCAGTACCAGATCGTGTCGCGGCACTACGACGGTTGGGACGACGTGATCGCGGTGGTGCTCGCGCTCGATCGCGAGCAGCCGGATCTGCTCCGTCGGGTTCTCGAGAGGTGCCGTCATCTGACGGAGAGCGACCTCGAGGAGCACGGCGGGCTCTACGAAGTGCTCACGTCGGAGGAGATGCTCGCTTCCGACGTGGCCGGCGAGCGCGAGGAGCGTCGCCTCGTGCGCGGGTTCGTCTCTCCTTCCGACGCCAGGGCGTTCATCCGTCTCGCACGCATGGAACGCCACGGCGTCGCGGCGGGCGAGCACGACGCCGTCACGCGGGCCTATTTTCGCGCGCTCCCGACCTCCCAGCCGGAGCCGACACCGGCCGTGCAGCGCGGCGATCGGGCGTCGTCCTCCGTACCCGCGGCGGTGGACCGGGCGGCGCCGAGCCTGCCGGAGTGGCTCGGCGAGCTCCTGGCACGAGCGGAGCCCGAGACCGTGCGAGGTCGTCTCGGTGCGGGTGACGCTGCCCAGACGGAGCCCCTGCTCGCGCGCGCGATGCACGCGCTCGCCGCGCGCGATCCCACCGCGCACGCTCGGCGCGTGGAGGAGCTCGCCTATCTCGCGAACGTCTGGATCGC
>JADZFZ010001031.1 GCA_020854145.1 Deltaproteobacteria bacterium
AGGACGCGCCGCGGCCGATCGTGCGAGCGCGCGTCGTCGCGCACGCGGGCAAACGCGAGGCGCGGATCTCCGTGCTCGACATCGCGCCCGACGACGTCGCGCGCGTCGGTCGTGCGCTCGTGCGCGCCGCGAAGCCGTGACCGTCGATCGACCCGCGGGCAGGTCTTGCCCTCGGGACTCGCCGAGAACCATTACGAGATCGGGATCGACCCCGACCTTCCGTCGAGCACCGCGAGCACGAGCTCGGCCTGGAGCGTTCGGCAGCCGATGACCTCGATGGCCGCGGGCCGCACTCGCTCCAGCTCGCCGCCCTCCGTTCTGGAAGAGCACCGTGCTGCGCCGCAAGGCCGACGCGCAGGCAAGCTCAGGCAGCCTGCCCCCCGCGAGCCGCTACCCCCTTCGAATCGTTACGCTCCCACCGCGCGACCGTCGCACGCCACCACTCTCGAGAATGCGCTGCACGCGGCATCGACCGACCTCCTGACCGCGATCGCAGGACGAAGTGTCGGATCTCCACAGGGCGTGCCCCGCCGGACGGCTACACGCGCTCGCCATGCCCCGGAAGATGCGACCATCCCAGAGCGCCATGCCGCGCCTGATGGAGCGGATCCCCATTGGGAGCGGCGGTGACCATCCAATCGTCGAGGCGGGTACCGGAGGTGATGGGCGCGACCCGTGCTCGACGCAACCGAGAAGGCGCGCATCGTCGAGCGTCTCGCTGCCAGCCAGCGAATCGTCCTCGAGATCGTCCCCTGATCGTCGAGATGGACGGTGGTGCACCAGGCATCGCGCCGAGACCATTCGACGTCTCGCCAGCCGGTCGGCTCAGCCCGGTGCTCCGTGCGCGAGTTGCGGCAAGTTACGCAAGATTGGTATTTGCGTGTCATGGACAAGCGGCCGACCATCCTGTCCGCGACGGAGGCAGCCCGTCGGCTGGGTGAGCTTCTCGCCCGCGTCCGGTACCGGCAGGAGGAGTTCTTGATCCGCCGCGGGCGCACGATCGTGGCGAGGCTCGGACCTGTTCCGATTCGCGGCGTGACGGGCGCGGTGGCCGCAGAGGCATGGCGCGGCGCGCCGCACCTGTCGTCGGAGGAGGCGCGATCGCTCGAGCTCGACATGAAGAAGGCGCGGCGAATCTCGGGCGGGCCACCGCGTGATCCGTGGGCGCGCTGATCGACAGCAGCGTCTTCATCGCCGCGGAGCGGGGCAGGCTCGACCTGGCCAGCTGGCTCGCCGCGCATGCCGACCAGACGTTCGCCCTGAGCGTGGTAACGGCGAGCGAGCTCCTTCACGGCGTGCACCGCGCTCCCGCCGGCCGTCGGCGCGCGGCCCGCCTCGCGCTCGTCGAGTCCATCCTGGCCACGTATCCCGTGCACGGCGTCGACATCGATGTGGCTCGGGTCCATGCGCGCGTCTGGGCCACGATGGCTGCCAAGGGCAGTGCGATCGCAGCGCACGATCTGTGGATGCATCGAGCAGCGCCGCCGTCGCCATGACGATGGCGTCGATCGTCAGCACGGCGTCGATGCGGCTCACTCCGCCCAGCGCCACACCAGCAGACCCGACGGCTTCCAGCGACGCGACGATCTGCATCGCGTCGAGGATCTCGTCGCGGTCGTCGGTTCGACCGCGCCACCACTCGGCGCTGCCTCGGCCTTCCGAGGCTTCTCCGGAGCCCAAGCGCTCGTCGCCTAGCCCTGCGCGCCGATGTCGCTGGGAAAGAACGTCAGATACGCGGCGACGAACAGTCCGCGCACGGCGACGTCCACCTCACCCAGCTCGTACGCCGGCACGACCCCGCCTACGCCGACCTCGATCCCGAGCCCGAACGCTCCAAACGTGCGGTGCTCGACTCCCAGCGCCGCGGCGGCGCCGAAGACCGGTGACTCGAAGCGCTCGCGGCTGAGCCGCCACGTGTGCCGGTCGTACCCGAGCACGACGTCGATGCCGAGGTGCGCGCGCAGGTTTGCCTGCGGGAGGTCGACGATCGCGAAGGATAGCCCCGGCACGAGCGCGACCGCGATCTGTCGAACGTCGTCTCCCGAGGCGTCACGTGCGACCGCCGCGGTGAATCCGACGCCGAGTCGCAGATCGACGCGCGCGAACCGGCCGCCGACCGCGAGCACGTCGCCCGCGTAGGTCGCCATGCGAAGCTGCATGGGCAGCGCCGCGCGTAGGCGCACGAAGAGTCTCCCGGGTCGCGGCCGCGCGTTGGAGGCCACGGCTTGCCGGCGCGTCGCGGCGGGCTCCCATCCTTCGGGTCGCTCCCGTCGGGGGTCGATCTCCTGCGCACCGACTGGCGAGGCGGCGAGCCCCACGACGCACGCGGCCAAGACCGCGACTTGCGGCCATACGAGATCCATCGCTCTCAGCCTGCGTACACGGTGGCGAAGATCGCCGCGAACACCCCCGCATGATCCGACGTCGCGGTCGTCGCCGAGCCGGAGGCGAGCAAGAAACCGAAGCCGGTCTCTACGCCCAGCCCGAGCATCGGCGCGAGCCGGTGCTCGCCGCCGAGCGCGACGCTCCCACCGTAGACGGTTGCCGACACCGACGTGCCGTCCTCGTAGTCCCGCTGGTCCGTCCCGATGAACGCGCTCGCAGCGAGGTGCATCCTGCTCATCCGATCGCTCGACTGGGCGAGAACGTACGCGATGCTCGGCGCGACGATCAGCGCGAAGTAGTCGAGGGCGAGCAGCGTGGTGAAGCCTCCCTCGGTGGTCTCTTCGAACCCGCTGCCGAAGCTCAGGCCGACACCGAGCGTGAGCTCGACCCGATCGAAGCGAACGCCAGCCGCCAGGCGCGGTCCCGCGACGAGCACCGTGATCTGGCCGAACGCGAGTGGGAGACGTGCGCGCAGCAGGAACGTCGTCGGATGGGTGCCCGCAACCGCGGAGTCCCGCGCGGCAGGGGGCTCGTCGGCCTCGATCGGTTCCGAACGGCGCGGCGCCGGCTGCTCGCCTTCCACGAGCTCGTCCGCCGCGCTCGCCGCGGCCTCCGGGGGTGCCCACGGCTCGGCGGGTGCCAGCGGCGATTGTGCTGCAGCGCTGGACGTGACCGCCATCGACGTTGCGACGAGGTAAACGGGCGCAAAACGGGCGATGCGTGTGCAGGCCATCTCTCTCCTCCGTGCGGCCCGTGTCGTGCGCCGCGGTTCGCAGTTGCCGGAGCACGCACGGCGCTCGCTCGCGAAGTGGGACACCGGCGTGCCGCGCGGGTCGTGAACCACGAGAATGCCAGAGATCCTCGCGTTTCCGGGCGCGGCATCGACGTTGCGGCGGGCGAGCACCCATCTCGAATCGGGCGACGCGTGCGTGCGCGACACGACGCGTGCCTTCGCGCGGCTCGCGTATCGACGCGTGAACGTCTCCAGGTCGCCGCGGCAGCGGTGATGGGCCAGCTCGCCCGCGAGCAACGTGGTGGGCATCGCCGCGCCCGCCGGCGGCAGGGGCTCCGAGACGATCGCCGGCGTGCCGACGCGCGCGCTCCTTCGCCTCGCGCGCCGATTGACGACTCGGGCCGACCGTCGGCATCGTAGCGATGGGTGGTGCAGACGCGGCGGGGGCGGGTTCACACATGGGCTGGCGCGGTCGCGCTGCTCATCGCGTGTGACTCCGCGGCGATCGGGAGCGACGCCGGGA
>JADZFZ010001032.1 GCA_020854145.1 Deltaproteobacteria bacterium
CGGATGGGCGATCGCACGTTCAGGCGTAACCTCGATCTCGACGGCGTGACCGCGAACGAGCTCGAGGTGATCGGCGCCGTGGTGCGCGAGGAGCTGTTCGGGACGTACCGGGTCGAGGTCGAGCTGCAGACCTCCATCGACGTCGACGTCGAGGCGCTGCTCGGGACGCCTGCGGCGTTGCGCCTCGAGATCGACGGCTCGACCGAGCGGTGCTTCCACGGGGTCGTCACCGAAGCGGAGACCGACGCGCCGGAGCGCGGGCACGAGCTGCGTCGCGTCCACGTCGTGATCGAGCCCAAGGTGGCGCTGCTCGCGCTCGGCCGCGACTCGCGCATCTGGCAGGACAAGAGCATCCCCGACGTCGTGAAGGACGTGCTCGCGCAGGCCGGCATCCCCGAGGACTCGACGTCGTGGAACCTGTCGGGGGCCTACGATCCGCACCCGAACATCGTCCAGTACTCGGAGTCCGACTGGGCGTTCGTGCTGCGGTTGCTGCACGAGGAAGGCATCGGCTTCGCCATCCACAACGACGAGGCCTCTGCCACCGTCGTCTTCTTCGACGACGTCACGACGCTCGGCTCGATCGGCGGGCCCACCACGACGCTGACCGCGCGCTCCGCGACCCGCGCAGAATCCGACGTCATCGAGGACCTGCAGATGATCCACGCGGGCGCGTCGGATGCCGCGATGATCCGGGACTACGATCCGCGACGGCCCAACTCGCACCCCGAGGCCGAGTCGAAGCTCGGCGAGACCGCGCAGCGGGAGGTGTACATGCACCCCGGCGGCTTCCTGGAGGCAGCTGCCGGGCAACAGCGCGTCGAGCGATTGCTCGATCGTCTGCAGCTGCGCGTCCGCACCTTCCGCGGTCGGACGGACAATCCGTTCGTCGAGCCCGGCCGCGCGTTCGCCGTGGAGCTGCACCCGTGCGACGCGATGAACGCGGAGCTGCGCGTGCTGTCGGTCGTGCACCGCGTCTCGAACGATCCGACGCGCGAGTACGAGGCCGAGATCGAGGCGATCCCCGCGACCACTCCCTACCGCTCGCTCGAGGCGCCATCTCCGCCGCGGATCGGCGGTGTGCACTTCGGCGTCATCACGTGCGCGCCGGGCGAGGAGATCCACACCGACGATCTCGGCCGCAGCAAGGTGCGGTTCCACTGGGATCGATCGGGTCTCACCGACGACCGCAGCTCGACGTGGCTGCGCGTCGGCCAGCTGCCGCTGCCGGGCTCGATGCTCCTGCCGCGCATCGACTTCGAGGTCGTGGTCGACTACGAGCTCGGCGACATCGATCGTCCGTTCTGCTCGCTCCACCTCTACAACGGCGAGCACCGCGCTCCGTACGACCTCCCTGCGGGCAACGTCTGCAGCTCGTTCCAGACCGGCACGACCGGCGGCGGAGGCGGCGCGAACGAGGTCCGCATGACGGACACCGCGGGCGGCGAAGAGATGTTCTTCAACGCGTCGAAGGACCTCACGGTGTCGATCGAGAACGACTCGGAGGTGGGCGTCGGGGTCGACGAGACGGTCGAGGTCGGCTCCAACCATCAGCTGCGCGTGGGCACCGACTACACGCAGAAGGTCACCGGCGCTCGCTCGCTCACCGTGGGTGCCAACCAGTCGATCAACGTCGGCACCGACCTGGCGCTCTCGTGCGGGGTCGACGAGAGCTGCACGGTCGGCGCGATGCGCAAGGTCAACGCGGGCGGCGACCACCAGGAGAACACGAAGGTCGACATGACGCGCAAGGTCGGCGCGGTGCAGGCCCTCGTCGCGATCAACGGCCAGCAGCGCAAGATCGGCGGCAGCGCGACCAACAAGGTCGGCGCGGCGTGGGTGGAGATCACCACCGCGGCGCGCGCGTTGTCGGCGAAGAACTACTTCGAGACCGTGGGCGCCCTGAAGCTCATCAAGGCCAAGTCGATCGCACAATCGGCCGGCGCCGCCTACGGCATCCAGTGCGCCGCTTTCGACGTCAAGGTCGGCGGCGACATGAGCATCACCGCGGGCGCGGCGCTCAGCCTCGCGGCCGCCGGCGGGATCGACGTCAAGTCGGAGAACGTGGTCATCAGCGGTGACAGCAAGCTCAACTTCAAGGCAGGCGGCTGCAGCATCGAGATGACGCCGACGTCGGTCACCCTCAAGGCCTCGTCGAAGATCGATCTGCGCGGCGCCAAGGGCATCTCCAACGCTCTGCACAAGTCGGCCTGACCATGACCGAGCTCCGCGAACGCATCCGAGCCAGCCTCCGCATCAACGGCCTCGAAGAGGAGCCGCAGGTCCACGCCGTGCGCGGCTACGACGAGGTCTCTCGGCCGTTCCGTTGGGAGGTCGACTTCGACGTCCCCGAGCTCGACGTCGACGCCGCGCGCGGCACACCCGCCGAGCTGACGATCGAGGACACGCTCGGCAACCCGCCGCTCGACGTCACGGGCATCGTCGAGCGCATCGACGTCCTCGGCACGGAGCTGACCGAGGACCGCACGCGCTGGCGCGTGACGCTGGTGCCGAAGCCCTACCTCCTGCGCTGGCGACACGGCTTCCGCATCTTCCAGGACAAGTCGGTTCCCGAGATCGTGCAGCAGGTCTTCGACAACGCGGGGATCGAGTCGAGCTACCTCGCGCTGCACCTGACCGAGACGTACGCGACGCGCACGTACACGGTGCAGTACGACGAGTCCGAGTGGGCGTTCATCTGCCGCCTGATGGAAGAGGAAGGCATCTGGTTCCGCTGGAAGCAGTCGGCCGAAGGTCACGTCATGGAGCTGCGCGACGACAGCACGATGGCGCCGAGCGTGGAGCCGGCGGAGCTGCCCTTCGTCGCGTACCCGGCGGGCCACGGCGACTCGCTGCGCGTCTGGGACTGGTTCGGCGGCGCGCGCAAGGCCGTCGCGAAGATCACGCTGCGCGACTACGACCCGATCCATCCGTCGGTCGATCTGACGAAGATGGCGCAGCAGTCGTCGGATCCGTTCTCGCGCGAGCAATACGAGTTCCCCGGTGGCTACGAAGATCCCGCCGTCGGACAGCGGCTCGCGACCGCGCGTCTGCAGGAGGCGCGCAGCCGCCATCTCCACGCGCGCGCGGTGTGCAACGTGGTGGACCTCGGGGCCGGATCGCTCTTCACGCTGATCGATCATCCTTCGCAGGACGGCGACTACTTCGTCGCGTCCACCACGCTCGACATCCGGCTGACGGAGACCGACATCGCCGACCCGCTCTACGAGAGCGGCCCCGAGCGGCTCGAGCGCGCGCTGCGTCTCGTGCCCAAGGCGCAGAAGTGGCGCTCGCCGCGCGTGACCCCGCGGCCCCGCATCTTCGGCATCCAGACCGCGATCGTCACCGGGCCCGCGGGCGAAGAGGTGCACTGCGACGAGCACGGGCGCGTGAAGGTGCAGTTCCACTGGGACCCCGACGGGCAGCTCGACGATCACACGAGCTTGTGGATCCGCGTGGGCCAGCAGCACACGACCGGCTCGGTAATGATCCCGCGCATCGGCTGGGAGGTGCTCGTCGAGTTCCACGAGGGCGATCCCGATCGACCCGTCGTGCTCGGCCGGCTCTTCAACCCGAACTACGCGCCGCCGTACACGTTGCCCGCGCAGAAGACGCTCATCTCGATGCGCACGGAGTCGAGCCCCGGCGGCAACGGCATCAACGAGATCCTGATGGACGACACGGCAGGCAGCGAGCGTCTGGCGCTGACGGCGCAGCACGATCTCAACATCAAGGGCGCCAACAACAAGACCGCGCGCGTCGGCAAGACGGCCACGCGCAACGTCGGCGGCAATCGCAAGGCGAGCGTCGGCGCGAAGCAGACGACCACCGTGGGCTCCAACCTCAAGGCCAGCGTCAAAGGCGACCACACGATCTCCGTCACCGCCAACCGCGAGGTGAAGGTCACCGCGGGCACGACGCACGCCGTCAAGGGCAACCTGACGATGAAGGTCGGCGCGATGGAGATGATGATCGTCGGCAACCCCGTCGCCGCGATCATCGAGCTGCTCGCGGCCAAGGCGATCAACGCGGCCACCGGTGCCGCCGCGGCGTTCGCGGGGCGGCAGGCTTCGCGGCTCGCAGGACCGCTCGCGGCCGCGCTCGGCCCCGTCGGCCCGGCGCTCCAACGCGCTGGCCAGGTTGCGGGCATGGTCGCGCCGTTCGCCGGCCCGGCCGCTGCGCTGCTGGGCAACACGAACCCGATGGTCGGCGCGCTCGCGTCGGCGTCGGGCGCCATGAGCCACGCGGCCGCGGGCGCGCACGGGGTGGCGCACGTGGGCATGGAGCTCGCCGTGCACGAGGTCGCGCACGCAGCGCACCACCACTTGATGCACGCGGTCCAACCTCACCTGCCCGGCGGAGGCGGAGGCGATCACGGAGGCGGTGGCGGCGGCGGTGGCGGCGGCGGTGGCGGCGGTGGCGGCGGCGGCCAAGGTGCGGGCACCGGCGCGCCGGGCGCCGCGAGCAGCGACGGCAGCCTCTCGGGCGGCGGCGGGGGCGCGGCGGGCACCGGCACGTGGAAGACGGTCGTCGGGGGCAACGTGACCGAGACGATCGGCGCAGCCCACGCGCTCGCGACGCCGCGCGGCGTCTCCTACGCGATCCAGGGCTCGAGCAAGGAGATGATCGGCGCGGCGCGCGTCAACATCGTCAACCAGGGCATCGCCGAGACGATCGGCGCCGCCAAGGTCGAGACGGTCGGCATCATGATCTGGTCGTCCACGGCGGGCATCAACGTCGACGCGCAGGCGGCGATCTCGGTGGCGGCAGCCGTGATGAAGCAGAAGATCACCGGCGGCTACTCCGTCGCCGCCAAGAGCGCCGCAGCCGTCAACACGAGCAAGGCGACGCTCCAAGGAACCGAAGGGCTCACGCTCAAGTGCGGCCAGTCGGAGGTCGCGATCGGCTCCGGAGGCATCGCGATCAAGTCCATCAACGTCACGATCGACGCACCCAAGATCCTCGTCGATCCGCCCGCCATCGGCCCATGACACGGAGTATCGAATGAAGCCCGCGAGGAGCTCGCCCCGCACCCTCACCGAAGCCCCCAAGCGCAAGCCGCGCGCAGCGGGCGGCGTCGTCTACACCGCGCCGCCGCTCGCGCTCGCGCGTGTCGTCGGCGAAGAAGACGGTCGATTCCGAATCTCGGTCAACGGCCACGAGCGCGAGGCCGTGCTCGACCCGAGCGTCGACCCGCGCGTCGTGCACGCGGCCATCGCGTCCGGCGCTCGCGTCGTGGTCGAGGCCGGGGCCGAGCCGGTGGTCGTCGGCGCGCTCGTCACCGCGCCGGCGCTCGGCGTGGATCGCGACGGCAACGTGCACGCGGAGGTCGAGCGCTTCGAGATCCACGCGCGCAGCGAGGCCATGCTCAAGACGCCGCACGCGTTCGTTCGCCTACGGGGCAGGGTGCTCGAGCACTACGCCGCGGAGGTGCGCGTGCGCGGGCGCGATCTCGTCAAGGTGCTCGCGGCCGTCATCGGCCTGAACTGAGGGCGCGCGAATGACTCGCCGGGCCGGTCCCACGAGCAGAGCATTGGAGTTTCCCCCCCCGCCGGGGGGGAAACGATCCGGTTGTGGAGCAGGCCCCGAGGGCCGGAGGACTCGATGGCAGCGAAGGTGACGGCATGCATGACGGACATCGCGTGCGAGGACTCGGGGCACACGATGGTCCCGTGCGCGCCGAACATGTGCATCACACCGGCTGCGCCGAGCCCGCTGCCGATGCCCTACGTGTTGACCTCGAGCTCGTCGTCGCTCGACCCGGGCACGAGCAAGGTGTGCGTGGGCGGCAAGAAGACGATGAACCTCAAGTGCAAGCTGAAGAAGGTCGACGGCAATCAGCCCGGCTCGCAGAAGGACATCACCACCGCCCAGACGACGGGCCACGCGTGGTGCGTGACCGGCGCCTTCACCGTGCTCTTCGAGGGTGCTCCGATCTGCATCACGGGCTCGACGGGCTTCGCCAACTCGGTCTGAAGTCAGCGAGATACCGGGCCGGTACGCTCGCGGGCGCGCAAGAGCCGAAGGGCGTAGCAGGCGGAGCACCGCGAGAGGTTGGAATCGTCGCGATCACCCGGGCAGCCGAGAGGCGAAGTGACCGACGAGCGCGGTGTCGAACGCTTCGAGGGTCGTCAGGATGCGCACGGGCGGGCGGAGCACGGTCAGCTCGTGCCCCTCTGGGACGCCGACCCAGAGCGCGGTGCGACGCGCGAGCTTGCGCAGCTGCGGCGCTAGCGACCGCAGCTCGGCGGAGGACAGGCTGCGCAAGCACGAGAGCACCACGAGGTCGGCACGCGCATCGCGCGCGGCGGTCGCGAGCGTCGAGACCGGCACGTCCGCGCCGAGCACCACCGGCTCGACACCGCGCTGCGCCGCGAGGAGCGCCGCGAGCAGCAGCCCGAAGTCGTGTCGGTGCGCCTCCGGCGCGGCGAGCAAGATGCGCGGAGCCCCCGGCGAGACGCTCGTGACGCGCAGCAAGCTGCTCACGAGCGCTCGTAGCTGGTGCGTGGCGAGATGCTCCTGCGGGATGCTCAGCGTGCGCTCGTGCCAGCGCCGCCCGACCTCGCGCAGGACGGGCGCAGCCACCCGAAGGACCAGGGTGGCCGCCGGGAGCGTTGCCGCCGCGCGCGCGAGCACTTGGTCCGCGCCGCGCGCGTCGTGGCGCTCCACCGCGTGCAGGTAGCTCTCGCGGACGGCCTCGAGCGGATCGGCGACGGCCGGCGCTCCGGCAGGCTCGCGCACCAGCTGCGCGATGGCCGCGTCGTCGAGCTCCACCACATCGCCGATCGCGTGCCCGCGCGACACGGCCTCGCGCAGCAGCTCGAGACGACGCACCTGAGCCTCGGTGTAGCGCCGCGCATTGCCGACCGTTCGCCCCGGCGCGATGGCGGCGTAGCGACGCTCCCAAGCGCGAAGCGTGTCCGCGCTCAGGCCGGTCAAACGCACGACGACCCGCATCGGGTAGCGGGGCTCCCGCGCGTCACGCGGGGTGACGGTGCCCCGCGACGGTCGGCTCAACGCGCGGGGACTGGACACGTCTCCGCCTTGCAGCGCCCAGTCCAGCGCAGCCGGTTCCTCGCGAACATCGCGTAGGCCACCTCGAGCAGAGCGTCCACGCCCGGCAGGCGCGAGAGCCATACGAGCGGTCCGAAACCGACGGCGCCGTAGAGCAACCGGAACACCTCGACCCCTCGGACGAAGGAGCCGTCGGGACGCCGGGCGTGAATCTCGTCCATCAGCGCGCTCATCGTCGTCCCGATCGACGCGGGATCGAAAGAGGGATCTGCGATGTCGGTAAAGCGGATCCGACCGCGGCGGTCGAGCCGCCGCAGCATCGCGATCTCGCGCGTGCACAGGGGACAGTCCCCGTCGAAGAACACCTCGATCTGCACGTTGTCGTCGCCCATGGGTCACCTCGTCTCCAGGCTCGGGGCTCCGAGCCTCACGCACCACTCCTAGC
>JADZFZ010001033.1 GCA_020854145.1 Deltaproteobacteria bacterium
CCGCACCATTCGAGGCCGCAACGGTTGCATTCGAAGAATGCCGGCCATCGGCGCGGTCCCGAGGACGCTCGATAGGACGGCGACAGCGGCGGGTCGCAATGAGGACACCCTCGACGAGCACCGCGGAGCGGTCGTCTATTCCGCGAGTCGCGTCACCTCTGCGGCGGCGACGTCGCGGCACGGAGTCGCTGCCAGGCACAGCCCACACACGAGACCTGCTCTGAGCGCGGACTGCGTCACGGAAGGCCCCGAGCTCCTCGTGCGAGCCGAGCGCCATCAACACGTCCGCGTCGTCGTGGCCGGCGACCGCGCGATGCCGAGCTTCACCGTCTCCCGGTCCGGTGCTTCGCGCGCGCGAGCACCTTCGGTTGTTCTGCTTCCGAAGACATCGAGCGCGAAGCGGTTGCCCCGGCCCGGCGCGAGGTCGATCAGCGGTGGGCGCGGGCTCGACGGCGTCGCCGGATGGCCGTCGTGATCACGGCGAGCACGACGAGCCAGCCGAACGCTTCGCGCGGCTTCGAGCTCCGTCGCGCGCCGGCGACGCGACAGCCGCAGCCGCCTTCGTCGACGGGACCGCGCGGGTCGCTCGGGCCTGCGTCGCCGCCGGTCGCCGCGTCCGGCGTGCCGGTGTCGGGGCGCGGGCCGGTATCGGGTACGGACGTGCCCGCGTCGGGCAGCGGCGGTGGCGTCGCCGGCAGCGCGCGTCCCATCAGGCCGACCTCGATCTCGGGGCGGTCGGGATCGTTGGTGCGCAGCACCACGTACGTGGACGCGGGATCGGCGTCGGTCCCCGTGAACGCGACGGTCAACGTCTGCATCGCGCCGGGTGCGAGGCGGAAGGTCGGAGGCGACAGCCCGATCGTCTCGTCCGAGCCGGCCGCCGACACCACGAGCTCGGCCTCGCCTTCGTTGACGACGTCGACCAGGCCGCGCGCAGGTCGTGGTGTCATGTCGACGTCGATGACGTCGGGAGACACCGCGACGTCGGGGAGCGGGACGTGGACGGATGCGGGCTCGAAGTCGATGCTCGACGCGTCGCGGTCGAGCGTGAGGTCGAGATCGACGGGGATGACGTACTCGAAGTCGAAGTTCGCGATCTCGAGAAAGAGCGTCGGGATGAACGAGATGCCGAGATCGCACATCAGCGTTCCGCTCGGATCCACGCCGACGTCGCGGCTCGCGCCGTAGTCGCCCGTGGCGTCGGCCGGAAGGAGGATGCGCGTGCTGCTCTCCTCGGTGACGGGCGGGAAGATGCCGCCGAGATCGATCTGGTCGGTCTGGTAGCGGCCTTCGATGAACGCGGCGAGATCGAGGCGGAAGCCGCCGTGCACGGGGATCTCGATGCCGAGCGGCAGGTCGAAGTCGAAGAAGGCGCCGAGCGCGTCGTACTCGAACACCGTGAAGCGCGCGCTCTCTCCGCGCGCCATCGCGACCGTGGGTGGGAAGGCCCAGGGCTCGAAGGTCGCGACGCCCTCCGCGCGGAAGCGATCGAGCCCGCCGGGGACGGGGATGTCGAACGTGTCGCGGATGCGGATGCCCTCGACCTCGAGGTCGAGTCGGATCTGCACCGTGATCTCGAGACCGTACCCGACCGTCAACCGACCGCCGCCACGCCTGCCGGCGGCGAGCAGCGTGAGGGGCTCGGGCCACCAGGTGCGCAGCATCCCGTCGAGCTCGACGTGCGCGGCGGCGAGGGCGTCCATGTCCGAGCTCATGCCCGCGAGACCGCCGACCACGACGCGGAAGCGCACCTGGATCGGCTCGCTCTCGCCCGACGGGAGCCAGCCGCTGTCGAGCGCGACGCCGAGCAGCCCCGTGCACCCGTCGGCGGCGAACGCGATCGGTTGCTCGTCGCAGCCCACGGCGTCGTCGGGACAGTCGCCGCGCCCTTGCGCGAGCACGACACCCGACGGCCACGCGAGCGGTGCGACGAAGAGCACCGCTGCGAGGAGCGCGAGGAGGGTGACGATGCGCGCCGGACGGCCCTGGGGCACGACACGAGCAGGGTACCACGGCGGCTCAGCGCGTCGGTCTCGGTGCCGAGAGGCGCTCGAGCTCGGCGGCCACCTGCGCGCTTCGTTCCACGCCGACCGTTCGCCCCGAGCCGCGTCGAGGGGCGCGATGACGTGCTTCGACGCGCTCCGCACGAACGGCTGCTCGTCACCCCCTCAGTCGTCGAAGTCGAGCGACGCCGAGTTGATGCAGTAGCGAAGGCCGGTGTCGGTCGGGCCGTCGTCGAACACGTGGCCGAGGTGCCCGCGGCACCGCGCGCACAGGATCTCGGTGCGACGCATGCCGTGCGAGAGGTCCGTCTCCTCGGCGACGACGCCCTCGGTCATCGGTGCGTCGAAGCTCGGCCACCCGCAGCCGGAGTCGAACTTGGCGCTCGACGCGAAGAGCGGCGCCTTGCAGCCGGCGCACACGTACGTGCCGCGCGCGTGGTGATCCCAGTAGCGCCCCGTGAACGCGCGCTCGGTGCCCTTGAGCCGGAGCACGCGGTACTGCTCGGGCGTCAGGCGCGCGCGCCACTCGGCGTCGGTCAGCTCGACGGGATCTCGGTCGTCGCCCTGGTCGCTCATGTGCGCAGCGTGTCCCGGGGCCGCCCGCATGACCAGC
>JADZFZ010001034.1 GCA_020854145.1 Deltaproteobacteria bacterium
GTGCGGACGCGGGCACGCCCGATGCCGCGCCCGATGCGCGCCCGGGCCCGGACGCGCGCGTGGAAGAGGACGCGAGCACGACGTGCCGGGGCCCGGCCGACTGCGACGACGGCACGTTCTGCAACGGCCGCGAGCGCTGCGCTCCGGGCGAGGACGGGGCGGACGCGATGGGCTGCGTCGCCGGGCCGACGTGTCTCGACGGGCAGACGTGCAACGAGGACACGGATCGCTGCGAGAGCGACTGCGGGTCGGTGCTCGACGCGGACGGCGACGGCGCCATCGCGATCGACTGCGGCGGCAACGACTGCGACGACTCGCGCAGCGACGTCAACCCGCGCGCGGCCGAGACGTGCGATGGCGTCGATCAGGACTGCGACGACACGACCGACGACGGCGCGACGTGCCCGCGCCTGGAGATCTGCGAAGCCGGCGCGTGCGTGGGCTCGGACGACTGGGCGGTCCCGTTCCGGGGTGACGTCGTCACGGTGGCGTTCGATCCCGCGGGACGCGTGGTGGTCGGCGGTCGCGCGAACGAGCCGGAGACGTTGCCGCCCGGGGCGGGCACCAACCAGGGCTTCGTCGCGGTCTACGAGACGGACGGCACGCCCGCGTGGGCCCGCACCCTCGGCATGGGCTACGCGGAGGTGGGCTCGGTCTCCGTGGATGCGATGGGCCGCGTCGTCGCGGCGGGTCGATACCAGGTCAACCTCGCGAGCGGGCACCCGGGGCCCGACCCGCGCATCACCTCGACCGACGTGTTCGTGGCGACCTGGGAGAGCGACGGAACGCCCGTGTGGGCCGCGAGATTCCTCGGCGTGGAGGAGTGGGAGATCCCCGGCGCGATCATCTTGCCGGGTGCGACGGCGGCGCTGGACGACGCAGGGCGCGTCTACGCGTACGTGTCGTCGGATGGGCTGAGCTTCGCCGGCGAGACGCTCGTGCCCGCGGCGTACGAGGACATGATGCTGCTCGCGTTCGAGCGCGACGGGACGCCGCGGTGGGCGGCGCGCGTCGGCGGCGCGTACCGCGAGCGCGGTGGCCTCGTGCACGTCGATGCGGACACGTTGTTCCTCGCGGGACCGGTCGATGCGCCGATCGACTTCGACGGCCACGGCACCGTCGCGCCCGTCGGGATGGCGTCGAGCTACGTCGCCTCGTTCGGCACCGACGGGTCTTTCGGCTGGGCGATCCCGATCGGATCCGAAGGTGCCAGCGTCTACGTCCAAGCGGTCGCGACCGACGCGACGGGCAACCCGTGCATCGGCGGCACGTACTCGCTGGGCACGTTGTCGATCGGGCGGTTCGCGCTCCCGTGGACTCCGCCGATGCCGGGCGTCTCGGGAGGCGGCGACGCCTTCGTGGCGTGCCTGGATCGCGCCGACGGCGCGGTGATCTGGGCACGCGGCTGGGGCAACGCGTGGCACGATCGGATCTCCGGTCTCGCCCTCGACGCCGATGGAGAGCTCGTGATCGCGGGCGACTTCCTCGAGTCGCTCGCGCTCGACGCGTTCAGCGGCACCGCGCTGCCCGACGCCGACGGCGACTACTGCCAGCTCGGGTACTTCGCGTGGCTCGACGCGAGCTCGGGCTTGCTGCGTCGCGCCGTGCAGATGAGCGAGCTCTCGTGCACGCAGCCCGCCGCGCTCGCGGTCGATCCCTCGGGGACGCTCGCGTCCGTCGGCTATCTGGGCGGGCTGCTCGAGATCGGCTCGGCGCGCATCGAGCACGCGAGGTTCTCGCGCAACTTCGTCCTGCGCTTCGCGCCCTGACGCCGGACCCCGTCTGATAGTGTGGTCCCATGAGATGGGCTGAACGGCTCGGCACGCTCGCAGTGGTCGCAGCGCTCGTCGGATGCGGATCGGGATCGGACTCGGAGGATGCGGGCACGCCCGCGGAGGACGCTTTCGTCCCGAGGCCCGACACGTCCGTCCCCGAGGAGGACGCGTTCGTCCCGGAGGAGGACGCGTTCGTCCCGGAGGAGGACGCGTTCGTCCCCGAGGAGGATGCGTTCGTCCCGGAGGAGGACGCGTCGAGACCCGACGCGGGCCCGGCTCCGCTCCTCGAGACGGCCGCGAGCGACGAGAACACCGGGCCGACCGGCGAGATCGCGGTCACGGTCCCCGTGACCGATCACCGCTCGTTCATGGTCGTGGCGACCGGCGACACGAACGCGCGACTCGCGGCGCTGGACATCACGGCGCCCGACGGAACGACGCTCGTGCGCTGGCAGGACTGGACCGACGCGCAGTCGCTCACGTGGGCGTTCTACGCAGAGCGCACGTCGATGGCGATCAACTGGCCCGTTCGCGACGTCGATCCGGCGCTCGTGCCCGGCGACTACGTCGTGCGTCTGGGAAGCTATCGCGTGGACGGCGTCACCTCGCGGCCGGACGTTCCGATCCGCGTCACGACGATCACCAACCGCGATCACGACCTCGACGTCGGCCACGTGCGCGTCGCCATCTTGTGGGCGAACGGGCTGGGCGACGATGCTGCGCTCGTCAGCGCGACCGAGCGGGCAGTCGCGCACTGGGCGGACGTATGGTCGTCGGCGGCAGGCATGGAGATCGAGGTGCGTTACCTCGAGACCACGCTCGACACGACGCTGCCGTATCCGTCGCCGATGTCGGGCGACCTCCTGCTCGAGGCGTCCTCGCTCACCGAGCCCGGCGAGGTGCCCGTCATCATCGGCGACTCGATCGACGGCAGCACGTCGCAGTACGGCGTCGCGGGACGCATCCCGGGCCCGATGGTCGCCTCGACGATCAGCGCGATCGTGGTCGGATGGTTGGCCAACGCGGGCGGCGACGGCGAGTTCAGCGACGCCGACATCACCCTCTACGGCGAGGTCCTCGCGCACGAGGTCGGCCACTACATCGGCCTCTTCCATCCGTTCGAGCAGACCTACGACTCGTGGGACGCGCTCGACGACACGCCCGAGTGCACGACGCGCCGCATGTGCATCGACATGCTCTCGACGAACCTGATGTTCCCCTTCTCGATCTGCGAGGGCGGCACGTGCGTGAGCACGACCGAGCTCACGAGCGATCAACGCGGCGTGATGCAGCGCTACACGGGAGCACTGTGATGAACCCGGAGAACCGGATTGTGCGGGCGACCGTGCGTGTGACCCTGCTTGCGGCGCTCTGCGTGCTCGCGATCGGTTGCGAGGGCGCACCCCGTGACGAGGCGCGGCGCGAGACGGCGACCCTGCCCGCTGCGGCGTCGTCGACGACCGCACGCGTCGAGCTCGGCGAGGAGGCGTCGATCCTCTACGAGCGCACGCTCGTGCGCGATCCGGTCCCGAGCTGCGCGCAGCTGACGGCCGGCCTCGCGCGCCCGGTCGCGGCGCTCCTCGAGGTCGTCGAGCGGACCACCGCGCCGCCGTCCTCTGGCATGCGGGCCGCGACCTGCCTCGTCCGCGAGCACGCCGCCGAGATCGAGCCGCAGATGACGCAGTGGGTCCGGCAGCGCGCGACGATGGGTCTCGGGCTGCTGGTGCTCGCCGAGCTCGATCGCCTCGAGTCTGCGCTCGGGGATCGGCTCGCACGCGCAGCGCTCGCGGGCGACTTCGCCGATCGAGCCCGGCCGCGCATCGCACGCTCCGCGCGCCACGCGCACTTGGTCGCGGGCTCCAGCGACTCGCCAGGTGGGGCAGGGACCGTCGCGCCGAGGTGAACGCGATCGGCGTCCTCACGGATGCGGGATCGCTCGATCTCGTCGTGGTTCCCGCGTTGCTCCTCGTCGGGGGGCCCGTCGTGCTCGTGACCGGCGTGGCCTTGTGGAGGATGCGCCAGCAGCGCCGCGCGCTGCGCGTCCTGGAGGCGATCGCTCGGGAGCGTGGCGGCACGCTCATCGTGGGTGAGTCGGCGGTCATGGTCGACCGCACGCTCGCCGCGATCCGCGCGTCCGTCGGCGAGACCATCGTCGTTCTGGAGTACCGCCTGCACCGCAACGGTCCCGACAGGGTCCACGCGCGCGCGCGCTTCGTCGACCCCAGCAGCCCGGCGTTCACCGTCACGCGCAAGGACGTGTTCGACGACCTGGTGGGTGGGTCGAGCGTCGTGGTCGGAGCGCTCGCAGCGTTCGACGAGCGGTTCGTGGTCCGCGCCCCCGACCCCGCCGCTGCTCGCCTCGCGTGGTCGCACGCAGCCTGCGAGCGCATGCGCCAATTCCA
>JADZFZ010001035.1 GCA_020854145.1 Deltaproteobacteria bacterium
GAGTGACAGCTCCCAGCCCTCGGTGTCCCGCGGGGCGCGAGACTCGATGACGGTCGCGCGAATCGTGGGGGCAGGGCAAGGAAGCGGCCTCCGTCGCGCGGGGCGTGGAGGACTTTCGGCAGGTACGGTGCGGCCGCTGCAATTCGCTGTTCGTCGTTTGCCGCCGGTGCGACCGAGGGCAGATGTACTGCGGCGCGAGTTGCCGGAGCGCGGCGCGTTCAGCGGTGCGGCGTCGTGCTCGGGCGCGGCACCAGGAGAGCCCCGAAGGACGGGCCGATCATCGCGATCGACAGGCGGCGTACCGGCTCCGTCGAAAGTCGGGCGTGACGGATCTGGGTTCCGAGAAGTGGACGTCGGACGCGACGGTGGGCGTGGCCGCTCGCGCCGGTCTCTCCGCGTCGGAGGGGGTCGTGACGGTCACGGAGAATGACGATGACCGAGACGATCACGGTGGCGATCGCGCCGGAGCCGACGCGAGTGCGGCTTCTCGCGACGACGCCCGGGCGGGACATTCTGAAGGCGATCCTGTCGCCGGTGAGGGCGGCGCATCCGCGCGCGGCAGCGACAATCCTGGAGGGGCTGGCACTCTGGTACCAGCAGCGTCTCTCCGTTGTTCTGTGTGCCGACGAGTTGGGCAATTCCTCCGCATTGGGCCTCTACGACGATCTCGGATTCGGCCATCGGACGCTGCACTACGAGGTCGGCGTAGCGTTCGCGCCCCGTCGCTGCCGACGTCGCGAGCTGCGCGGACTCGGTGATTTCCGCGACCTCCGCGAGCTGTCGCTGCTGGAGACGGTCGGATGACGGCGAGCGCGGAGCTCGCGGCGGAGATTCGCCGGCTGTTCTTCGCCGAGCACTGGAAGCGCGGCACGATTGCGACCCAGCTCGGCACTCATCCCGACGTCGTCGAGCGCGTGTTGGGTCACCTCGGTCCCAAGGCCGGAACACCGAGGCCACGCGCGAATCTGCTCGAGCCATTCGTGGCCTTCGTGGACGAGACACTCGCGCAATATCCGAAGCTCGTCTCGACGCGCATTTACGACATGCTGCGCGGGCGCGGATACGCGGGCTCGATCAAGACGCTTCGTCGTTACGTCCGGACCGTGCGTCCGCAGCCGAGATCGGAAGCCTTTCTGCGAGTCGAGTCCTTGCCTGGCGAGCAGGCCCAGGTCGACTGGGCCCACGTCGGAAGCCTTTGCGTGCCTGGAGGGCGGCGCAGTCTCTGGGCGTTCGTCATGGTGCTCGCCTATTCGCGTGCGATCTGGGCGGAGCTCGTGGTCGATCTCGATATCCACTCGCTTCGCCGATCGCTCGTGCGCGCCGCTGCCTTCTTCGGCGGAGTCGCGCGGCAGTGGCTATTCGACAATGCCAAGACCGTCGTGATCGAGCGCCGCGGCGATGCGGTGCGATTTCACCCGGACCTTCTCGAGCTCGCGTCCGTGCTGCATTCGCAGCCTCGTCTGTGCGCGCCACGCAAGCCGCACGAGAAGGGGAAGGTCGAGCGCGCGATCCGCTATCTCAAGGAGCGATTCTTCGCGGCTCGCAGCTTTCATTCGGTGGCACACGGCAATGCGCAGCTGCTCCCTTTCCTCGGCGAGATCACCGACCAACGCCCTCATCCCCGCTGGCCGGATCGCACGGTGCGTGATGTCTTCGACGAAGAGCGTGGCCGCCTCTTGCCGCTGCCCTCGCCGCTCCCCGTCACCGACGTCGTGATGCCCATCGCCGTCGACAAGACGGCATTCGTCCGGCTCGACACCAATCGCTATTCGGTGCCCGGCGACTACGCCCGGCGCTCGATCACTCTCGTCGCGAGCGACACCGAGATCCGTCTCCTCGATGGTCAGCAACTCATTGCGTGCCACGAGCGCAGCTGGGGGCGTCACCAGATCATCGAGACGAAGGAGCACCGCGCTCGGCTCCTCGAGAGCAAACAAAGGGCACGCGAGCCCAAAGGGCGCGATCGCCTTCAGGCAGAGGTCACGGGAATCGACGTCCTCGTCGAGCGCTGGGTCGAGCAGGGCAGAAACATCGGCAGCATGGTCGCCAAGACAATCCGCCTGCTCGACGCCTACGGCAGCCTGCTCGTCAGCGATGCAGTGAAAGACATGATTACCCGCGGCACTCACGACCCCGGCGCGCTTGCCATGCTCTGCGAGCAGCGACGCCGCTCTTTGCACGCTCGCCCGCCGACGATCATCGAGCTCGGCCCCCACGTCGTCGAGCGTGACGTCATTCCCCACGACCTCGGGGGATACGATGAGTGACATCTTCGAGATGCTCCGCCGCCGCCTCGGCATGCGTTTGTCACAAGAGGCGCTCGATGCCCTGCTGGCCCACGCGGGCAAGAGCAAGCTCTCCCCCGTCCAAGTGGTCGAGCTCCTCTGCGAGACCGAGATCCGCGAACGCGAAGCTCGCAACCTCGTCCGACGCGCGAAGATGGCCACGCTCGGAACGCCCAAGCCGCTCGACCGATTCGACTGGAATCATCCCCGAGCGATTGACCGGGAGCTCTACGAGCAATTGCACTCGACCCTCGACTTCGTCCGACGCGGCGACAATGTCCTGCTCCGCGGACAAGCCGGAGTCGGCAAGACCACCCTCGCTCAGCACCTGGGTCTGCGGGCACTCGAACGCGGCATGACCGTCCGATTCTCCACGCTGCCAGCCGCTCTCGCCGACCTGCTTCGCCAGGAATCCCTGCCGGCGACCGAACGGCGCCTCCGCCGCTACGTCGGGCCCGATCTACTCGTCCTCGATGAGCTCGGATATGTCCCCTGCGACAGCCGCGCGGCCGACCTCTTCTTCCATGTGGTCAGCCGTCGCCACGAGCGCCGCTCCATCGTCCTGACCACCAACCTCGCCTTCAAGCAGTGGGGCACCGTCTTCCGCGACGCGTCGTGTCTCGGAGCGCTCGTCGATCGATTCGCTCAGCACTGTCACGTCCTCGACATCGACGCCGACTCCTGGCGCCAGCTCGAAGCGCAACGCCGCGGCAAGAAGCGGAAGGACGACGCGTGACCCCGGTCGGCCAGCTCGGTCCCGATTTCTACGGATCGGGCGGGCCGGCTACAGCGGACGAACCCATCATCGCGCCTTCTGCGCGACTGGGACGAAAGGCGGCTTTTCGGCTTCCAGAAGCTCCGCGCGAGCTTGATCTGTGGGCGGAGGGCGAGACCAACTACGACGAGCTGCTCGGTACGCGAGGGCAGGACGTCTCCGATGACGAACTGCGCCGACGCGTGCGCGAGCTGCGCGAGTGGATGGCCACGAAAAAGGGCAGGGGAGGGACTGGCGGTAACCCATTCGCGAAAGCGATCGAGTCA
>JADZFZ010001036.1 GCA_020854145.1 Deltaproteobacteria bacterium
CGCAGGTACATCTCGCCGATGGCGGTCCGCACGGTCGCGTCGGCCATCGGGTCGGCACGGAGCGTGTCGGCCAATCGGCGCGCTTCGGGGAGACGTCGCGCTTGCTCGAGCAGCGCGAGCAGGCGCAGGCGCAGCTGCATGTTCGACGGGTAGTCGCGCACGAGCTGGCGCACGAGGCGGATGCGCGCCGAGTCGTCGGCAGCCTCTCGAAGGAGGCGTTCGACGGTCGGCCAGTCGGGCTCCGCGCCGAGCCCGAATGCGTCGCGAGCGAGCCGCAGATCGGAGGGCGATCGGATGCGCCGCAGGATCGCGGAGCGGAGATAGCTGCCCGCCGCCGAGCCGGAGAGCTGCCGATAGACGTCGACCATCGTGCCGACCGCGCCTGCCTGCTCGAGGATGAGGTCGAGCATCGCGCGTCGGTCGCGCCAGCCCGGGGCCTCGCACTCGCGGATCGCGCGGCGATAGGCGTTGACCCACGCGTACGAGCCGGAGGTCTGGCCGAGCCGCTCGCGCCAGAGGGCACGCCGGTCCTCGAGGGGTAGACGTGCCGCATCGCTGCACCGCGTTCGCGGTCTGCGCGTCACCCGTACCGTGACGGTCGTGTCGCGTCCGTCGTCGTCGCCGTCCTCGCTCTGCTCGGCGTCGATGATCGCGATGTCGACGTTCGAGCCGCTCCGATCGCGAACGCGTGCGTTCGACGACTCGTCGTCGGACTCGCCGCCGAAGAATCCCGGAGTGCCGTCGATACGGCGTCGCTCCTGCTGCTGCGCTTCTCTCGTGGAGGGAGGCGCCCGCATCGGTCGAGCCGCGGATTCGGTCGGCGCGCGACGCGAGGTCAGCCGACCCCCGCCCGAGCCGTAGCCGCTGCCGCTGCCCGAGCCGCCGCCGTGGCCGACGTTGCCGATGTTGCCGAGCCCGATCGTTCCCTGGCCGACGCCGCCGCCTCCGCGTCCTGCGCCGCGCAGGCCGAGCCCACCTTGGCCGAAGTTCTCGCCGATCTGATCGCCCATCATCCCGCCGAGGGCCGGGGCCGGATCGTTGGCCGCAACTGGTTGGCCGCTCGGTGCCGCCGCGGCAGGCGCCGACGGTTCGGGCGACGGCTCCGCGGGCGGCGACGGTGCGGCCGCGGTCGTCGTCGGGGTCGTGCTGCCGATCACGCCGAGCGCGCCGGCCGCAGTCGCTGCCGCCCTCGCCTGCTCGCGCGCCATCTGCGGATCGGGATTGTCCGACGGCCCCTGGATCCCGTACCGGTTGGGCTGGTCGGCCCGGCCCATCGTGCCTTCCTCGGAGCGGGCTCCCGGCGCCGACACCATGACCGCGGGAGCCTCTTGATCGCTGGACACCAGCGAGCATCCGCCGATCGCAAGGAACGCAAAGGCGCTCGCCCACGGCGCACGAGGTCCGACCCCGAGCGGCTCGCGCTCCGGCGGGTTGCCGCCCGGCGCGTCGAGCCACAGGAGCGAGGCGCTCTCGCCCATCTCGCGAAGCTCGCGTGCGCTCGGCACGTAGTAGCTCGTGAACGGCGTGATGAGGCCGTAACGCGTACCGAGCTCGGCCACCGCCTCGCGCCCCGCGCCGTCGAGCAGCAGGTGCCGCAGGCGCTCGTTCGCCCAGCGAAGTCTCAGATCTCCCGCGGCGACGGGGCTGCGCCGCGTCTCGAGATCGAACCGTTGCGCGAACGCGCGACCCGCGATCGTGCCGCGCACGACGACGGCGCGCGGGACGTCGCCCCGCACGCGTCCGACGACCTCGAGAGGCTCGCCGAGCACCACGTCGACGGCGCGACGCGGGTAGACACCGTCGATGCCGCTGCCGAGCTCGACGGTCACCCGTTGCGCGATAGGTCTCGACGCATGTGCAAGAATCCGCAACACGGCGTCGGCGGCATCCGCACGCTCTTCGACGCGCGTCGCGAGACCGCCGCCGGCCGAGAGCGCTTCGAGCAGGTCGAGGTTCGCGTCTGCGCCGACGGCGACCGCATAGAGGCGCACGGGCGCCGGCAGGCGCGCGAGACGTTCGAGGAGGCCGGCTGCGCCGAGCTCGCCCACGGTGGGCGCCCCGTCACCGACGTAGAGAACGACGCCGGGACGCGTGCCATCGAGGAGCGCGGCGGCGTCGCCGATGGCCTGCCCGAGATCGGTCGCTCCGCCGGCGGCCGTGCGCGCCAACGTGTCGAGCAGCGCGTCGATGCGCGTCGTGGACGCGGGCCCCAAGGCCGGGCGCTGCTCGGGTGAGAGCGCGCGGATGGTGACGTCGCTCGTGACGACCGCGATGCGGTCTTCGCCGCCGAGGTGCGAGGCGACCGACTCGATGACGCTGCGACCGAGCTCGAGGTGCGAGCGATCGGTCGCGGCCGACACGTCGGCGACGACGACGACGTCGATGCCGCCTCGCTCGCGCGCTGCGGCCAGCGACTGCGGCAACACGACGGGCAGGTAGAAGAAGTCGCGCTCGTCGGCTTCGTTGGTGATGGTCCGCGATCCGGGCGCTCGCCGGGGGCGTTCGTAGGGCGACTGGTACGCGCGAAGGCGGTTGGCCGTCGCTCCGCCGTCTACGAGCTCGAGCAAGAAGTCGCTCCGCGGTCGGAAATCGCTCCGACGGAGCAGGACCTGGTTGGCCTCCACCGTGGCGCCCATCCCGGCACGAACGCGCTGCGCGCCCGCTTCCTCGAGGTCGACCGCGAGCGAGAACTCCTGCACGTGCGGCGCCGATGCGCCCGTGCCCATCGGGTAGCGATAGAGGCGCGGTGTCTGCGCGCTCGGTCGCGAGAGCCACTCCGCGTAGCGAATGACGATGCGACGCGTGGCGCCCGGCGGGATCGGGTAGATCTGCGCCTTGTAGCTGCCGGGCGCGACCCACTCGAGCAGCGCGGGATCGTCGGTCGAGCCGCGATAGACCTGCGCCTCGTAGGCGGCGCGCGCCTGCGCCTTCTCGCGCACGTAGCCCTGCACGAGCCTGCCGTCGCGATCGACCGCGAACTGCGAGAGCACGGCGCCGATCGGGACGCGGACGCGATAGAGACCTTCGACCGTGTCGCTCGCGGGGTTGAAGAAGACCTGGTCGACCTCGGTGATCGCGAGGTCGTCGTGGACCGACACGCGCACGTCCAGACGTCGGATGACGAGCGGCCAACGTGCCAGCCCGATCTCGTCCGGAACACGCGCCTCGAGCGTGCCCATCCCCTCCGGCTGCGCGGCTCCTTGAGGTCCGGGTCGTGCGAGCCCACCCGTCCAGTCCGCCCAGAGCACCGCGGGACGCGTCGTGGCGCGACCTCCCGCGAGCGTCACCTCTTCACCCGCGTGGGCGGCGCCGCGACCATTGCCCGTGGCCCATGCGACCTCGCCGCGCACGACGTACACGACGACCTGCGTGCCGCGCACCTCGACCGAAAGCGCGCCGTCCGCGGTCGAGAGCGCACCGCCGGGCGCCTCGACACGCAGCCGATCGCCGGCGATCACGTCGGCGTAGACGCGACCCGCTTCGACCGCCACGGCGTCGACGCCCGCGACCGAGACGCGCGCGTCCGCGCCGACGAGCAAGCGAGGACCGCTGTCGAGCACGAGCCGCGCGATCGACGCGCCTCCCGTCGTGATCTTCTGGTTGCGCGAGGTGCGTGCGACCGGCGGCGCGGGACGTTCGCCGAGCTGCACGTTGCCGCGCACGGGCTCGAGCGTAGAGAGGGTCGCGTCCACGTCTTCTGCGACGCCTTCGCCTCCGCACGCGGCGAGCGACAGGACGAACGAAAGACGCACGATCGACGAGCGTCGGAGCATCGGGCACTCTCCCCCTTGGGCGAGTCGGAGCCGATGATGGGCTCCGAGGCGTCGATAGGATTCACCGGATGAGGGCAGCTTGGGTGCGAAAAGAGATCCGATTGGAACCGACACCGCCGCGCCCCTACGGTTCCGGGCCGAACGGCGCTGAGCGACTGGCTTCCGGCCTCTCGGCCGCCCCGACCCATCGAGCGCCATGAACCGTCCGCGCCGACTCTCTCCCGACGTCGCACGTCCCGACGAGCGCCGCGAGAAGCTCGCGGCGTGGCGGCACCGGAAGATGACCCTGAGCGCGCACGCGTTCGTGCGCGGCAACGCGCGTCTGTTCTACGAGGTCGTCGCGTCGCGTCTCTCCTCGTTGCCGTCGGGCCCACACATCTGGATCAGCGCCGACTGCCACGGCGAGAACATCGGCGCGGTGGCCGACCCGCGGGGTCGCGCGAAGCTCAAGATGAACGACTTCGACGAGACCACGATCGGAGAGCCGATCTTGGATCTCGTGCGGCTCGCGCTCTCGCTCGCGATGGCGGGGCGCGCGTCGGGGCTCGGCGGGCTGGACATCGCGCACCTGCTCGACGGCCTCGTGCACGGATACTGCGCCGAGCTCGAGGCGCGACGCGCGGGAGCGGACATGCCGCTCGTGTCGCCTCCTCGATTCCGCAAATTGCTCAAGAGGGCCGGGGAGCAGACGCGGACGGCGCTCTTCGATCATCGCGTTCCGCGCGGGCCCTCGGGTGATCGCGCCTTCGCGTACTCCGCACGGTATTGGCCGCTGACCGACGAGGAGCGCGACGCGCTGATGGCGCTCGTTTCGCTGCCGGAAGTGCGACATCTCGTCACGACGTTGGTCGGCGCCGACCCGGAGCTGCCGGTGGACGCGGTGGACGCGGCCTTCCGCATCGCGGGCACCGCGTCGCTCGGCGCGTGGCGTGCGGCGATCCTCGTTCACGTAGGGAACAGCAAAAAACGGAAACACGGGGACGAGACGCTGAGGTTGATCGACGTCAAGGAGGCGCTACCGTCGAGCGCGCCGCGCATGCCGGGCGCCCGAACGCCCGAGGACGACGCGACGCGCATCACGTCGGGTGCGCTCGTGCTCTCGCCGAGCATCGGCGGGCGGATGCTGCCGGCCCAGGTGCTCAAGCGTCGCGTCGTGGTGCGCGAGCTGCTGCCGCAGGATCTGAAGGCGTCGCTCGCACATCTCGAATCGGACGAGTGCGAGGCGGTGGGTCATCATCTGGGCGCGGTCATCGGGCGTGCGCACGCGCGCCAGCTGACTCCCGCGGACGCCGCGTCGTGGAAGAAGGTCGTGAGCGGCACCACCCACGAGCGCGTCGGGCCGCCCAGCTGGCTCTGGGACGCGCTCGTCGAGCTCGTGGCGGTGCACGAGCCCGCGTATCTCCGTCACTGCGCGGAGGAACCGTCCACGACCGACGGGGTCGATCCGTCGGTCTCGTCGGTCTGACCGGCTGGGTCGGGGTCCGAGGCGGCGTCCACGGCCTCGACGTTCGCGACGGACGGCACGGTCTCGCCATCCGTCGGCGGCGGGTCGCTCGAGGGCTCGGACGCGTCGACGGCGGATCGCCCCGTCTCTCCGCGGATCGCGCGGGTGTGCTCGTCCATCATCAGGTCGCGAAGGATCTCGCGTTGCTCCTCCATCGCGCGCACCTCGCGCCAGAGCGGGCCGAACGCGGAGATGCCGACGCTCGCGACGCTCGCCAGCAGGGACACCACCGTGAGCGGCACGGTGATCGCCGCGATCTTCCAGGGGCGCGACTCGAGCTGGAACGCCATGCCCAGGAGGAAGCCGGCTGCGAGCCCTCCGATGTGCGCGGCCTGGTTGGTCCCCAGCGCGAAGTAGAAGACGAAGCTGTAGACGAGCGTCCGGACGAGCATCGACTTCCAGCGCGGGTCCTTGCGCAGGAGCATCTGCCCGAGGAGCACGCCGTCGAGCCCGAAGACCGCGCCGCTCGCGCCCGCGGTCACGACGAACGGGCGCTCGCTCCACTGGTACCAGAGGTTCGAGACGACGAAACCGAGGATCCCAGTCACGACGAACGCGATCACGAACCGTTGCGGACCGTTCTCGCGCTCGAGGAGCCGACCGAGGTCGACCAGCCCGAAGAGGTTCATCGCGATGTGCAGCACGCCCATGTGGACGAAGCACGACGCGAGCAGGCGCCACGGCTCGGCCCAATCGAGCGGCCGCCCCAGAAGGTACGGACCGGGCACCGCGCCGAACCGGACGAGCGTCGAATCGCGCATCCCCGTCAGGATCGGCAGATCCCCGCCGCCGTTGGTGGCCATCTCGAGGACGAAGACGATCACGCAAAGGCCTGCGAGCGTCTTGGTCGCGAGGAGGTCGACCTCGCGGATCTGGCGCACGA
>JADZFZ010001037.1 GCA_020854145.1 Deltaproteobacteria bacterium
CGCGTGTGGGCCGAACAGTCCAACACCACCGCGGGATTGCGTCGTCTCGTCGTCGAGCTCGACAACCTGCAGGCCGCGTACGCGCACTGCGCGGGCGGGGGCGCCGACGATCCGGCCTCCGCGTCGCGGCGGCTCGCGCTCTGCCTCGCGCTCGACCCGGTGCTCTCGACCCGCGGCCCGGTGGACGTGCACCTCGAGCGGCTCGACGCGTCGCTCGCGGAGGCTGCACGGCGCGCTTCGTCCGAGCCCGAGCTGGTCGCCCGTGCGCTCGCGGCCCGGGGTCGCCTGCGCAAGAGCCGAGGATGGATCCCCGAGGCGCTCGCCGACCTGCAGGAGGCGGCGAGCCTCGCGCGCGGGGCGAAGCTGCGGGCGCTCGAAGCGCGCCTCGACGCCGACATGGGAGAAGCGCACCTCGCGCAGGGGCGCATGGACGAAGCGCTCGCACACTTCGAGCGCGCGCTCGGTGCCCGTCTCGTCGGACGCGATCGCATCGTGCGCGGGCGTGCGCTCGCGTCCCTCGGATTGCTGCACCACGGGCAGGGGCGGCTCGATCGCGCGCTCGACGCGTACGAACGCGCGGTGGCCGTGCTCGCGGAGCTCGGCGACGACGTGACGCGCGCGAGCGTGCTCAAGGACATCGGCAGCCTGCGCTTGCAGCAGGGTCGCCACGAGGAGGCCGAGGCCATCTATCGGCAATCGCTCGCACTGCAGCGCGACCTGGGCGATCGACGCGTGCTCGGCGTGGTGCTCGGCAATCTCGGGATCCTCGCGCAGGAGAGAGGTCGTCTCGAGGAGGCGCGTACGAGCTTCGAGCGCGCCCTCGCCCACGTTCGCGAGGTGGCCGATCGCATGCTCGAGGGGCATCTGCTCGGCTACCTCGCCGGGCTCGGGCTCGAACGGGGCGATCTCGCGGGCGCGCGTGCGCTCTATCTGGAGGCGATCGGCGTGCTGCGCGAGGTGGGCGATCGCAGGCTCGAGGGCACGTTCCGCGCGTGCTTGGGGAGCATCGAAGCGTCGGAGGGACACATCGACGCGGCGAACGAGGCGTTCGAGGGCGCCGAGACGTTGCTCGAAGGCGTCGGGGATCCGGCGTTGCTGTCTGCCTGCGTGATCCATCGCGGTCACCTCGACCTCGCGGAGGCGCGAACGGCCGCGGGTCGCGGGGACGGGGCGAGCGCCGACGCGTTGCGGCGGCGCGCACGCGCGAGGCTCGACGCGCTGCGTCCGCCCATCGACAGCGACGACCTGCGCTTCGCGGCGCGTCTGTTGTCGCGTGCGCTCGGCGAAGGCGCCCTCGTGGTGGCGGCGGACACCTCGTGGTTCCGCGTCCCGGGCGGCGCGCCGGTGAGCCTCGAGACACGCAAGCCGCTCCGCTTCATCGTCGCGGCGCTGATCGAGCGCAGGCTCGCGCAGCCGGGCGCGGCGTTGTCCACGGAGGCGCTGTTCGCGGCGGGTTGGCCGGGAGAGCGTGCGTTGCCGCAGGCGAGCGCCAATCGCGTCAAGGTCGCGCTCTCGTCGCTGCGCACGATGGGTCTGCGCGCGATGCTCTTGCACGGCGAGGACGGCTACAGCCTCGATCCGGCGGTGCCCGTGACGATGGAAGCGCCCGCGCAGAGACCGTGAGGATTCGCGTCGCGCGCGAACGACGATGGCGGCAGGACCGAGGGACGACTGGGAGCAGCGGGGGGCGGATGCGAACCGGAACGGCGACACGACGCGGGTATCGAGGGCCTCTGCGTGCCGTGGTGCTCGACTGGGCGGGCACCATGATCGACTTCGGAAGCATGGCGCCCGCGCGCGCGTTCGTGCGGGCGTTCGAGGCACACGGCGTCGTGGTCAGCGTCGAGGAAGCGCGCGGGCCGATGGGGGTCGACAAGCGAACGCACATCGCGCGAATGGGCGCCGAGCCGGCCATCGCCGCGCGGTGGATGGCTACGCACCGGGGCGCCGCGATGACGAGCGAGGACATCGACCAAGTGCACGCGAAGTTCGTCGCGCTCGAGATGTCGCTCGTACGCGAGCACGCCGCGCTCGTGCCGGGAGCACGCGAGCTGGCGAACGCGTTGCGTGCGCGTGGGCTGAAGATCGGAACGACGTCCGGCTACTCCCGCGAGATCATGGACGTGGTCGCGGAGCTGGCGCGCGCCCAGGGCTACGCGCCGGATGCATCGATCTGCGCAGGCGAGACCCCGAGCGGACGTCCCGGGCCGCTGCAGTGCTACGAGGCGCTCGTCGCGCTCGACGTCTGGCCCGTCGCCGGGTGCATCAAGGTCGACGACACGCTCGCGGGCATCGACGAGGGGCTCAACGCGGGCATGTGGACGGTGGCAGTGGCGGTGACGGGCAACGAGGTCGGGATGACGCGCGAGGCATGGGAAGGGCTCGGCGCGATGGCGCAACGGGCGCTCCGACAGCGTGCCTACGATCGGCTGCTCGCAGCGGGTGCTCACTACGTGATCGACTCGGTGGCCGAGCTGCCGTCGTGCATCGAAGCCATCGAGGCGCGACTGCGACGTGGGGAGACCCCGTGAGATCCCCTGCTTGATCGAGACGCCGCGCTGCGGGATACCGGGCCCCGCCATGTCGCGCCGATTCCTCCTCCCTGCCGTCGCCCTGGTCCTGTCGTGCGGATCGAGCCCGCCTCCCACGCCGGTTGCCCAGGCGACCCCGACTGCCGAGCCGCCGCCTCCGCCGCCCGCGGCCCCCGATGCGGGTCCGCCGGCGCCCGCGCAGCCGGAGCGGCCCTATCTGCTCGAGCGCGTCGGCAACACGGGCATCGTGCAGGTCTACGCGGACCTCTTCGAGCAGCTGTCGCCGCAGCAACAGACGATGGCGTACGAGCTCTACCGCGCCAGCATCGCGGGAGATCGCATCACGTACGACCAGCGCTACGCCCACAATCTCGCGATCAAAGATCTGCTCGAAGCGATCCTCGCGTTCGGCGCGTCGTCGCCAGCGATGGTCGAGTACACGAAGCTCTTCTGGGTCAACCACGGCGTCCACGACATGCGGACCTCGCGCAAGTACGTCCCGACCGGGTTCACCTGGGAGGAGCTGCGCGACGCAGCGCGACGAGCGCGGGCCGCGGGAGCGACCTCGCTCGGTGCGAGCGACGCGGAGGTCGACGCCCTGCTCGAGCGACTGCGCCGGCCCATCTTCGACGCGGCGTTCGAGCCGATGTGCACCAACAAGTCGCCGCCTCGGGGGCAGGACATCCTGACGGCGTCCGCCAACACGTTCTATCCGGGTCTGCGTCTGCGCGACCTGCGCGGCTTCCGCGAGCGTTACCCGCTCAACTCGCGGGTCGTGCGCGGGCAGGACGGGCGAATCACCGAGCTCGTCTACAGGGCAGGTGACGACCAGACCCCGGAGGGGCTCTATGCGGCAGAGC
>JADZFZ010001038.1 GCA_020854145.1 Deltaproteobacteria bacterium
ATGCCGTACGTGCTCGAGGCGGCGGGGAGGGTGGCGCTCGAGATGGGAGCGCGATTCTCCCTGGCGCGCGCGAACAGCCCGATGGCGGGGGCGCAGATTCGCGTGGCGTCCGGGAACTTCGTGCTCGCGCGCCCCGTCGGGATCCGCAAGGGCGTGGATTACGGGCGAACCGGCGAGGTCCGTCGCATCGATGCGGATGCGATCCGCCAGCGGCTCGATTCCGGAGCCATGGTGCTCCTGCCGCCGATTGGGGTCTCGCCGACGGGCGAAGCGTTCAATCTCACGGCGCACGACGTCGGAGCCGCAGCCGCAATCGCGCTTCGCGCCGACAAGCTGGTCTGCCTCGTCGAGGGCAAGCCGGTGGTGGATACGCGCAGGCGGCTGCTACGGGAGCTGACTCCCGGCGAAGCACAGGAGCTGCTCGCGCGAAGCCGGCTTCCCGACGACACGGCTCGGCACCTCGCCGCTGCGATAGCCGCCTGCAACGGCGGCGTCCGACGCGCCCATCTCGTGGGCCGCCCCGCCGACGGCGCGATTCTCCGCGAGCTGTTCACCCGCGACGGTGTCGGAACGATGGTGACCTCGGACGTCTACGACGATGCTCGTGCCGCGACGCTCGACGACGTCCCCGGGATCCTCCGCCTGATCGAGCCCCTGGAGCGGGAAGGCATCCTGGTTCACCGTCCGCGCGAGACCGTCGAGCGCGACGTCGATCGCTTCACCGTGATGGAACGCGACGGGACGGTGATCGCGTGCGCGGCGCTCTATCCCTACGCCACCGAGCGCGCCGCCGAGCTCGCATGCGTCGCCGTGCACTCCGACTATCGCGACGCCGACCGCGGCGACGTGCTGCTCGGCTACCTGGAACGTCGCGCACGCGAGCAGGGCATCGATCGCCTCTTCGTCCTCACGACCCGCACCGCGCACTGGTTCCTCGAGCGCGGCTTCCGCGTTGCGGCACGCAAACACCTCCCACCCGACAAACGCGCCCAATACGACCGCGAACGCCGCTCCCGCGTCCTCCTCAAAGACCTGGGGACAGGATCGGGCTCCCAAACCCCCTGATATTCCTCCGCTTCCAGACGAGCACCTCCAATCCGTTCGGAGCCGACAGTTGCACGCCGCGACGATTCTCCTCTTCGACATCGACGGGACGCTCGTCTCGACGGCGGGCGCCGGACGTCGTGCGATGGTGGGAGCGTTCCGCGAGGTGACCGGCCGTGATCCATGCGACTTCCCGTTCGACGGCATGACGGACCGGGCGATCGCGCGGGAGGGGCTTCGTCGCGCCGGCCGAGAGCCCGACTCCAGCGCGGTCGACGATCTCCTCGAGCGCTACGTCGGGCACCTCGAACGCGAGGCTGCGGGCGGCGTCGGATTTCGGGTTTTTGCGGGTATTCGAGAGGCCATCCATCTCGCGGAATCGCTCGATCGCGTCGCGCTCGGGCTTGGAACCGGCAATGTCAAGCGCGGCGCGGTGATGAAGCTCGCTCCCGTCGGTCTCTACAGCCATTTCCTGTTTGGCGGATTCGGCTGTGATCACGAGGAACGCGCCGAACTGATCGCAATCGGCGCGCGAAGGGGCGCGGAGCGCCTGGGCGTCGCGCTCGAGGCGTGTCGCGTGGTCGTGGTCGGTGACACTCCGCGCGACGTTGCGGCCGCACGAGCGGTCGGCGCGGACTGTCTGGCCGTCGCGACGGGGCGCCACTCGGTCGACGAGCTGATCGGATCCGGGGCCACATTCGCCTTTCCGGACCTGTCTGCGCCAGGCGCGCTCCGCGCCCTGCTGGGCGAGCGGTGACGGCGTGACCAGCGAACCGAAAGTCGCGCAAGCTGCGGTGGATGCCGCCGCGCTGTCGAAGCTGGGCTACGCGCAACAGCTGCTCCGCTCGATGGGTGGGTTCTCCAACTTCGCGCTGTCGTTCTCGATCATTTCGGTCCTCACCGGCGCGGTGACGCTCTACGGGCATGGGATCTCGTTCGGCGGTCCCCTGGTCATGAGCGTGGGCTGGCCCCTGGTCACCGTCATGACCCTGACGGTGGCGGCCAGCATGGCGCAGCTCGCGTCGTCGTTCCCGACCGCCGGCGCCCTCTACCACTGGGCATCGATCCTCGGTGGGAAGTCGCTGGGATGGTTCACCGCCTGGCTCAATTGCATCGGGCAATTCGCAATCACCGCCGGGATCGACTACGGGCTCGCGGAGTTCGTCGCCGCGTTGCTCGGATGGCCGACGGAGCGCGCCACGGTGATCCCGATCTACGCCACGATCCTGGTCTCCCACGGCGTCCTGAATCACGTCGGAGTGCGCGTGGTCGCCGTGCTCAACTGGCTCTCGGCCTGGTACCACATCGGCGGCGTCGCGCTCCTCGTCGGTGCGTTGCTCCTGTTCGCACCCCTGCAGTCGCCAGAGTTCCTGCTGACCCAGTTCACGTCCAAGCCGTTCCCATTCGCGTACGCCTTTCTCGTGGGCCTGCTCCAGGCTCAATGGACCTTCACCGGCTACGACGCGAGCGCCCACGCGACCGAGGAGACCGTCGACCCGTCACGCACGGCCCCCTGGGGGATCTTCCTGTCCGTCGCCGTGAGCGGCGTGGTCGGGCTCGTGATGCTGCTGGTCGTGACATTGGCCATCGGCAATCTCCGAGCGACGGCTGACGCCACGAATCCCTTCATCCACGTGCTCATCGGCGCTCTCGGCGATCGCTTGGGCACGGTGGTGGTGTGGATCGTCGTCGCGGCCATGTGGTTCTGCGGCTTGTCCTCGGTGACGTCCAACTCGCGCATGCTCTGGGCCTTCGCGCGCGATGGTGGATTGCCAGCCTCCTCGTGGATCGCCCGCGTCTCTCCGAGGTTCCAGTCGCCGCACGTCGGCGTCTGGGTCTCGGTCGCCGCCGCGCTCGTAGTGGCATTGTGGGCCGACGCGTATGCCGCCATGGTCGCGCTCAGCACCCTGGCGCTCTATGCCTCCTATGGCCTGCCCATCGCAGTGGGCCTGATGGCTCGCCGTCGTGGCCGCTGGAAGCGTCGCGGCCCCTGGGATCTCGGCCGGTTCTCGACGCTGGTCAACGTGATCGCGATCGCCTGGATCTTGGTAATCGCAGTCCTGTTCGTCCTGCCGCCGAACGAGCGGGCCGGATACACGTTCGCCGCCTGCATCGCGATTCTCGCCGTCTATTGGTACGCCTGGATGCGGGTGCGATTCCGCGGCCCTCCGATTGCCGGCCTGGCCGAAGCAGAGGGTCGGACGACCGATTGAGCGAGGCGTCGGTCGAGCCGATGATCTCCACCCCCGATCGGGGGAGGAGATCGTGGAGCTCGACGGGCGGCGACCCGGGCTACGAGGCTACGGCTGCCGGGCTCGCCTCGGCTTGCTGTCGGGCGACCTCTCGCCGCGACCGCACGGCGTGGTCACGCCAGGCTCCACGCTCGAGCCGCCACCAGACGAGCACCGTGCCCAGGACGATCTCGGCGCAGAGACCGATCCAGCCACCCAGGGCGCCGAGCCCTGCTCGGTAGCCGAGCAGCCACGTGAGAGGGGGTGTCATCGCCCACGCGGTGAGCACGCCCACCACTGCCGGGTACTTCACGTCTCCGGTTCCTCGGAGCGCGCCGCGAGCGACCACGTTCGCGCCGTCCGCCACCTGGAAGAGCGCCGCCACCCACAACAGGTGCACGGTCGCCTGGTGAAGGACCGGCTCGCCCGTGAAAGCACTGGCAATCTCGGATGCCGCAATCCCCAGCACGAGGGTGCAGATGCCGGTGTAGGCGCTCGCGGCGAGCAGCGCCTTGCGGGCCACCACGCGCACGAGCTCGTCTCGATTGGCGCCTACCGCCTGCCCCGCGAGCACGGATGCCGCCTCCGCCACCGCGAATGCCGGCAGAAACGAGAAGTGAATGACGTTGAGGGCAATCTGGTGAGCAGCCATCTCCACCTCGCTCAGTCGCGAGATCATCGCGGCGAGCAGCGTGAACGAGCCCACCTCGAGGAGGAATTGCAGCCCTGTCGGCATCCCGACGCGTGCCACGCTCCACACGTGCTCCCACGTCGGCTTGCTCCAACCGAGCAGTCTCCTCGGGGTCAGCCACAGCAGCACTCCCGCCTCCAGCACGTGAGCAGCCAGCGTCGCTGCGGCCGCTCCCGCGGCGCCCCAGCCCAGCATGCCGACGCCGATCCACAAAAACCCGACGTTCGCCAGGTTCGCGAGCACCGACGCAACCATCGGAGAGCGGCTGTCGCCGTCCCCGTACCGAGCCTCGCGGAGCGCAACGAACACCAGCACGATCGGCGCGCCGAGCACGCGAATCCGCAGGTAGTCGCTGGCCGCCCTGCCGGCCTCTTCCGAAGCCGTCAGCAGAGGCAACGCGCTCGCCACTGCCTCACCGACCGCGATGGTCGCGGCACCGAGCGCCAGCGCCGTCCACAGGCCAGCACCCGTGAAGGCGATGGCCTCGTCTCTCCTTCCGGCGCCGATGGCCTGAGACACCACCACCTTCACCGCGCGCAGCAGCCCGATGGAGAAGCACAACACGGCGAACGCCACGGTTCCGCCGAGCCCCACCCCCGCGAGCGTGCCGGCGCCGAGCTGCCCGACGAACAACGTCGAGGCCAGCGTCATCACGCTGTACGAGAGCATCGATACGGCAATGGGAAACGATAGCTGGAGCAACCGAGGCAACGGTCGCGCCGCCCAAGCCAAGCCATCAGCCGCGAATGATTCGCCGCCCACCGAAGGGCGACCGCTCCGCTCGGCGGGGACGGACGTCGAATCGAGCTGGGCGCGGTCGCTGTCGCCGGGCGCGGCGAGCGACCGCGCCCAGAGTTTCAACCTTCCCGAAGCAAGCCTCTTGACACGAGCAAACATGGGAGCACCTGTCCAATTCCCTTTCGGGACCAAACCGCCCGTCGGGCGGGGACTTCCGGCTCGCAGAGCGCGACGCATCGCGAGCCAATGACCGTCGCCTGACTCGTAGAGACCGAGCCTCGCGGCGGGTAAGGCCGTGCAATCGTCCGGGAACCAGGGAGGATCCGATCCTTCGGGGATGCGGAGCCCGAGCGCCGGCCCAGAGGGGACCGGGCTGCTTGCCCGTTGGGGTTCGAACCGACTCCGGAGAGCTAGCGGGCTTCTCCCGAACGATCAGAACCGGACCACACGGCCGTGCACGGAGAGCCGAAGTTGCGAACCGCGAGAACGGCGTCGCGCATCTTCGTCTTACCGGTGTGGCCAATCTGGTGAATGGTGCCGATCATCGGATACCTCGCTGCCTGTTGGGACCCTACTCGGGGTCCCGGAATGGGTCAAGTCGAGCGGCCCCGAGAATCCAGCCCCGAACACGGCTGACGTGCGTTCGCTCAGGGCCAACGGGTGTGGTGCTCGTACGGCACAGTCTCGCCTCTCCCCCTCTGTCACCGCGATTGCCGTGAGCTCCGAGTGAGCCCGATCCCGCGGCCAGCGGGCGACGGCGAGGTCGCAATTCACGGCGACGAGATCGGGTATCGAAAGGACGGGGGTTGCAGGGGGGCGCCCAGGCCCCCTGCGGGAATCACGCAGAGCGTCCATGGGGTCGGTACCCACGGGGATGTCACACTGCGCCCAGCGAGCTCGCTCGAATTCCGAGTGAGCCCGAGCCCGCTTTTCAGCGGGCGACGGCGAAGTCGCAACACGCCCGAGCGACAGCGACAGGCGTGAATTCACGCCACCGGCCCCTCACCCTGCCTCTCCCCGCTGCGCGGGGAGAGGGGACGCGCGTCGATGGGCGCGGGCGGAATTCCGAGTGAGCCCAAGCCCGCGCATGCGGGCGACGGCGAAGTCGCAACACGCCCGAGCGTCCAGCGAAGGGCGTGAATTTCGGGACCAGGCCCCCTCTCCCCGAGTGGGGAGAGGGTCGGGTGAGGGGCGAGCGCTCGACGAGTCTCGGGGGCAGGTCGAGCTTGCGTTCGAAGGCGCGGGCGGTAGAGTGGTCGCCCTCGTCTGGTGGCCGTAGCTCAGCAGGTAGAGCGTCGGATTGTGGTTCCGAATGTCGCGGGTTCGAGCCCCG
>JADZFZ010001039.1 GCA_020854145.1 Deltaproteobacteria bacterium
CTGCTCCAGTGTCACCTCGGAGCGACAGGGGTCGTCCTCGTCTCCGGAGAGCCCGCCGAAGCAATCGACACGGCGGTGCACTCGAAGGGCGAGGTGTGTTCGAAGCACGAGGGCGAATGGAATCGACAATCGAGAATCGACAATCGCGATGAGGAGGAACTCAATGTCATCTGCTCGCCCGTTTGCCTGGCTCGTCCCTGCGATCCTGCTCCTCGGTGCCTCGGGGTGTGCCGACGACTCCACGGTGGGATCGCCCATGCCGAGCACGTCGCGCTCCGCCGACGGCGGCGCTCCCACGACGCCACCGAGCGCTACGCCCCCACCTCCGAGCGCCGCGATGTGCGCGTACGGGACGGCGCCCGCGGCACCGATGGTGTCGGGGAGCTTCGCCATCCTCGGCGGCGCCGAGATGGTCGCTCCTCCCGCGTCCACCGGGGGTGACCCATCCGGCGTTTGGGTCGCGAGCGGCATGACGGTCTATCTGCCGTCGTTCGCCCAGGGGCAGGTCGATACCACGATGTCGGCGATGACCGGCGCCGGATGGTTCGCCTTCGAGTCGGGACAGTTCCGATTCCACGTCGACGTCGACCTCACCATCGTGACGATGATCGTCGGCACCATTCGCCAGGCGACGGGCGGCGGCGCGACGGGCGCGTACTCGATGGAGGGGAGCGAGATCGTCTTCGAGCCGTCGTGCATGGAGATGGCGGACAGCGGCGAGCTCATGGGCGAGATCTCGCGGCGGAACGGATTCTCGCGGACGGGCGACACGGGGCGCCTCGTGGTCGAGCTCGACAGCATGCTCGGCACCGCCACGCTGGTCGTGGAGCTGCGGAAGGTCGGATGAGCGCCGCAACTCCCCGGACCCGTCCACCGGTTGCGGCGAGAGCTCGAACCGGGACGTCCGCGGCGGTGGGAATGCTCCTGGCCGGGTGCCTGATCACGGGCGCTTGCAGCGACGAGCCGATCGGAACGAGTCAATCGCCCTTGCCCTGTGACGTCGAGCGAGTGCTCGCCGACAATTGTCGAGAGTGCCATTCCGCGCGACCGCGATTCGGCGCACCCATGCCGCTCGTCGGCTGGGAGGACCTGCAGCGTCCGGCCGTCAGCGACCCGAACCGACGGGTCTGGGAGCTCGTCGCCGAGCGCGTCCACGACCCCGAACGCCCGATGCCGCCGACGGGCGTGATGGCTCCCACGGATGTGACGGCGCTCGACGCCTGGGCGGCGGCCGGAGCCCTCGCGGGCGAGTCCGTCTGCGACGGCGCTACGGGTAAGCCAGACGACGCCGCCCAATCGGGTCCCGCTTCCCTCTCGTGCCGTCCCGATGTCTCGGTGCTCGCGTTCGGCGATGGGCCCGACGAGCGATATCGCATTCCCGCCGATCAGGTGAATCACAATGCGTGTTTCGCGATTCGCGCTCCGTGGCAGGGCGACCGCCAGGTGATCGGCATGGCGCCCGTGCTCGACGACGAGCGGTTCGTCCACCACATCATTCTCTTCGCGACACAATCGCCGCAGCCCGAGGGGCCATTCCCTTGTGACGGGAACCTGCCGGCCGACGCCGTCGGGATCGGCGGCTGGGCGCCGGGTGCGACGAACCTGGAGCTGCCGCCCGACGTGGGGCTCGACGTGGGCGGCGACGAGGTGTGGCTCGTGCTGCAGATCCACTACTGGAACGGCGTGGGCGCGACCGACGCGCTCGACCGCAGCGGCATGGCGCTGTGCACGACCGCGGAGCCGCGAGCCCAGCGCGCCAGCGTCACGGCGCTGGGCACGCTGAACATCTTCGTGCCGCCTCGTGCGGCGGCGACGGCGAGCGGGCGTTGCACGCCTCGGATGCAGCAGCCCGTTCACGTGCTCGGCTTGACGCCGCACATGCACCGGTCCGGTCGCACCATCGAGACGATCGTGCACCGTGCCGGCGGCGCCGGGCGCGAGACCTTGTTGCGCGTGGACCCGTGGGACTTCGACCGCCAGATCCAGCACCCGAGCGACGCGGTGCTGATGCCCGGCGACGTGCTCGAGACGACCTGTACCTGGGAGAACGCGTCGTCGCGGCGCATCTACTTCGGAGAGGGCACGGAAGACGAGATGTGCTTCCAGTTCGTGCTCGCCTATCCGGCGGGGGAGCTCCACAACGGGGGCCTCGCCGGCGACCGCGCCTGCATCGATTGAAGAGGGCCGCGGGGCGGCGCTCGAGCCGCCCCAGCCGGCAGGGACGAGAGGGCCGGCACGCTCCGATCACCGGCAGGCTGTCTGGGCTATGCTGCGCGGCCCATGCCCGAGATCATCCGACCGCCGTGGCTCGCGCCGCCCAAAGGGTTCAGCCACGGCCTCGTCTACCCGCAGGGACGATTGCTCTTCGTCGCAGGCCAGATTGGCTGGGACGTCGAGTCGCGAATCGTGAGCGACGATTTCGTGGCGCAATGGGCGAAGGCGCTCGACAACGTGCTCGAGGTGGTCCGCGCGGCCGGCGGGCTGCCCGAGCACGTGGCGCGTATGACCGTGTTCGTCGCCGACAAGCGGCGATACGAGGAGAGCCTGCGCGCGCTCGGCAAGGTCTGGCGCGCGAAGATGGGACGACATTACCCGGCGATGAGCCTCGTCGAGGTGGCTGCGCTCCTCGAGCCGGGCGCCCTCGTCGAGATCGAGGCGACCGCCGTGCTGCCTGGAGGATGAGATGCCCCTGCGACCGAAGAGCTTCCGATTCGATGCCGAGCCGGCGAGCGACGACCGCAAGGTGGCCGTCTTCACGTTGGATCGTCCCGATCGGCTGAACGCGCTGACCTTCGAGGTCTACCAGGAGCTCTGCGACACGTTCCGCGCCGTCGCGAACGAGCCCGACCTGCGTGCCGTCGTGCTGCGCGGCGAGGGCAAGGGCTTCTGCTCCGGCGGCGACGTGCGCGACATCATCGCAGAGCTGTTCTCGCGCGACATGGACGGGCTGCTCCGTTTCTGCCGGATGACCGGTGCGCTCGTGGAGGCGATTCACACGTGCCCGCGTCCCGTGGTGGTGGAGCTCCACGGCGCCGTGACGGGCGCAGGCGCGGTGATGGCGATTGCCGCAGACGTGCGCATCGCGGCGCCGTCGATGAAGATGGCGTTCCTCTTCCCGAAGGTGGGGCTCTCGGGCGCCGACATGGGAGCGTCGTGGCTGCTGCCGCGCATCGTCGGTCTCGGGCACGCGAGCGAGCTCCTGCTGACGGGCGACTTCGTCGATGCCGCGCGCGCCGAACGGATTGGCCTCGTCTCGCGCGTGGTGTCCGAGGAGTCGTTGCATGGCGACGCGATGGCGCTCGCGCGCAAGCTCGCCGACGGTCCGACGTTCGCGCACGCGATGACCAAGCGATTGCTCGAGACCGAGGCGTCGCTCGATCTGCACGCCGCGATGGAGGCCGAGGCGCAGGCCCAGGCCATCTGCATGCAGCACCCGGATTTCCGCGAGGCCCACGACGCGTGGCGCGAGAAGCGGCCTCCGCGATTCCGCTGACGCCCAGGCGCGGTCACGGAGCGCGTGAATCGTTCCTCCCCCCAAACCCGGGGTTGGAACACTTCCCGGAGGGAGAATCGACATGACCATCGCCGTCGAGGCGCTGTCGCAACGCATCGATCGGATGGCCTCGCTGCTCGACGAGATCGAGACGAGCGCCGAGTCACCGTCGCGCGCGCTCGTGCGATTGGTCCACGCGCTCGGCGAAGCCCGCGTGCTCGAGGCCGCCGTGTCGGCCGACGCGGCCTCGTTCCGCTCGGTCGCGGCCTGTGCGGCGCGCGAGCGGCTCGGGCGCATCTCGCCTCTGGCCGATCTCGCCTTCGCGATGCAGGGGCTCGGCACGTTCGCGTTGGCGCTCGCGGGCAGCGAGGAGCAGAAGTCCGATTGGCTGCGCCCGGCCGCCCGCGGCGAGAAGGTCGCCGCATTCGCGATCACCGAGCCGGAGGCCGGGAGCGACCTCGAGCGAATCGCGACGACTGCTCGCCGTGAGGGCGACGAATGGGTGCTCGACGGCGAGAAGACCTTCATCAGCAATGCGGGAGTCGCCGACCATTACGTGCTCTTCGCGCGCACGGGCACAGGGGCCGACGTTCCGTTCAAGCGAGCGCTGACGGCATTCGTGCTGCCGGCGGACGCGGAGAACCTCGACGTCGAGCCGCTCGCCGCGATGGGCGGGCATCCGCTCGGTACCCTGCGTCTGTCCGAGGTCCGACTATCCGACGCGCTGCGAATCGGCGAGGAAGGCGAGGGGCTGCGGCTCGCGCTCGCCACGCTCGAGCGATTTCGCCCGACGGTCGGCGCCGCTGCGGTGGGATTCGCGCTCCGCGCGCTCGAAGAGTCCATCGCGCACGCCAAGCACCGCGTGCAGTTCGGCCAGCCCCTCGCCGAGCAGCCCGGGATCCGCATGGCGCTCGCCGAGATGTGGGCCGATCTGGCTGCATCGCGCGAGCTCGTGCGCGTCGCGGCCGAGACCGCCGACGATCCCGGCGCGACACGCGAGCAACGCGCGCGCTCCGGATCCACCGCGAAGCTCTTCGCCACCGAGGCGGCGCAGCGCGTGATCGATCGCGCCGTCCAGATCCACGGTGGGCGCGGCGTCCTCGAGACCTCCGTCGTCTGCCGCCTCTACCAGGACGTCCGTTCGCTCCGCATCTACGAAGGCACCACCGAGATCCAGAAGCTCCTCGTCGGCCGCGACCTCGTCCTGCGCGGCCCTTGACGGTGCTGGCCGGCGTGGGCTGCGCTCGCCCCCGCGGCCGCTCGCGGCCCCCCGACGACACGTCCCATCGGCCTGTCTCCGCGCGCCGTTCGCTGGTAGGCTCGCGGCCGCGAGCGGGGAAAGGCGAGCTGTGTCGTGAGACGGTTGTTCGTTCTCTTGGGGTTCGTTCTGCTTGGGAGCTGCGGAGACGACGACGGTCCCGCGTTCGTCTTCGAGGACGCCGCGACCTCCGATGCCGGCGGCGATGGCGACGGCGGAGGACGTCGCGACTCCGCGATCGCGCCGGGCGATTGCCCTGCCGGCACCGAATGGATCTACCTCATCGATTTCGATGGGAGCTTCATCCGATTCCAGCCGGACACGCGCGACCTCGTCGTGCAGGGAGTCCTCTCGTGTCCCGCGGGGGACGCGACGCCGTACTCGATGGCCATCGACCGGCAGGGAATCGCGTGGGTGCTCTACAACGACGGCAATCTGTTCCGCGTGCCGCTCGAGGATCTGAGCTGCACCGCGACCGATTTCGTGCCGGGCCAGATGGGGTTCGAGCTCTTCGGGATGGGTTACTCCGCGAACGACCTCGGAAGCGCCGAAGAGACGTTGTTCGTCGGCGGCGGGCCCGAGCTGTCCGGCGGCGGCACCTACGAGCTCGGCACCATCGACGCGGCGCTCTCGCTGAGCGCGCGCGGGAGCTTGTCGAGCCTGCCGGAGCTCACGGGCACCGGCAATGCGGAGCTCTGGGGATTCTTCCCGGCCGAGTCGCCGATGGTCGTTCGGCAGATCGACAAGACGAACGGCGGCACCATCCAGATGTTCGACGTCGGCAGGATTGCCGCCGCGGGGACGACCCAATCGTACGCATTCGC
>JADZFZ010001040.1 GCA_020854145.1 Deltaproteobacteria bacterium
ACGGAGGGCTTCATGTAATGGCGCCGACGCTTGAGCTCTCGGAGGATCCCCTCCGCAGCCATCTTGCGCTTGAGGTGCTTGATGGCGCGCTCGATCTCTTTGTCGCCGACGATGACCTCGAGCGGCTTGCACTGCACGGGTTCGGGGGTGGTCACGACCAACAGTCCTCTTCCTTCAGGGCCGCGGACGATGACACGACCGATTCCCGGACGCAACGGACCGCGCACGATCGCGCGATCGCCGACGCGGCGAGCCCGGCCGTGGACGCCGTGGCATCCTCGGCACCGCTCATGACCCTCCGAACCGCCGACCGCGCCCGAGCGCGGTGCTCGTCGAGACTGGCGAACTGTCGAGCGCCGGTCGTGATCGTGTCCGGCCTGGTCGCGATCGCGATCGCGGCGCTGCCTGCGTCGCGCACGTTCGCCCAGCAGGATGCGGACGCGGGCCCACCGTCCGTGGACGCGGGCGCGCCGCCGGCCGAGCAGCCGGCGCTCACGCGGCCCGAGCTCATCGAGTTCGTGCGCGCGGAGTATCCCGCCGATCTGCGCGCGCGCGGCGTGACCGGCGCGACGGTGCTCCGCCTGACGGTTGGCACCTCGGGCACCGTGACGGAGGCCAGCGTCGCGACTTCGTCGGGCCACACCGCGCTCGACGAGGCGGCGATGGCGGCCGCGCGGCGGTTCCGCTTCCGGCCGGCGACGCGCCGCGGACAGCCGATCGCGGCCCGGATCCAGTACCGGTACGAGTTCACGCTCGAGCCCGAGGCACCGGCGGTCCCCACGACGGGGCGCATCACCGGACGCATCCGCGCGACCGACGGCTCGCCGGTCGTCGGTGCGTCGGTGCGCGTCAGCGGAGGACCCGGCGTCGCGCTCGCGGCCACCACCGACGTCGCCGGACGATTCGCGATCGACGAGGCGCTGCCGCCCGGTGTGTACCGGCTCGCCGTGACGGCCGAGGGATTCCTCGAAGCGAGCTACGAGGAGCGCGTCGAAGCGGGCGAGGCGACCGGCGTCACCTACCGGCTCACGCCCGTCACCGCGCCCGGCACCGAAGGCCAGGAGGAGGAAGAAGAGGTCTTCGAGTCGGTCACGACCGCGGATCGACCTGCGCGCGAGGTCACGCGACGCACGCTCGATCGCGAGTTCGTCCAGCGCGTCCCGGGCACGTCGGGTGACGCGCTCCGCGCGATCGAAGCGCTGCCCGGCGTCGCGCGTCCTCCGGCGGGGCTCGGGTTGCTCATCGTGCGAGGCGCAGCGCCGCGCGACAGCGCCACCTTCGTCGACGGCGTCCAGGTTCCGTTGCTCTATCACTTCGGTGGGCTGCGCAGCTTCATGAACACGTCGCTGCTCGAGCGCATCGACTTCTTTCCCGGCAACTTCTCCGCGCGGTTCGGGCGGCAGATCGGCGGCATCATCGAGATCGAGCCGCGCGACCCGCGCACCGATCAGCTCCACGGGATCGCCGACGTGAACCTCATCGACGCGTCGGTCCTCGTCGAAGGGCCCATCGGAGAGCGCGGCGGGTTCTTCGTCGGCGCCCGCCGGAGCTATGTCGATTTTTTCCTCGAAGCGTTCATCCCCGAGGACATCGGTCAGATCGTCGCCGCGCCCGTGTACTGGGACTATCAGACGCTCGGGCAGTACCGGATCACACCACGCGACAGGTTGCGTCTCTTTGCGTTCGGATCGAGCGACCGGTTCGAGTTCCTCTTCACCGATCCGAACGAGATGGACCCCGCGCTCCGCGGCGACGCCTCGCTCTCCACCGGGTTCCATCGGGCCAACCTCTCGTGGCTCCACACGCTGGGCGGCGGCAGCGAGATCGAGCTGATGGCGAGCCTCGGGTACACGACGTTCGACGTCTCGGTCGCGCGCGACCTCTTCTTCGATCTCGGGATCGTCAGCTTCCTGTCGCGTGCGGAGTGGCGGCAACGGATCTCGTCGCGTGCCCGCCTCATCGTCGGCATGGACATCTTCTCGGGCGACACGAACGTGCGTTTCCGGGGACCGCCGCCGCAGCAGACCGAGGGCGTCATCCTCAACGACTTCGGTGCGCAGCCCACGGTGCAACGCGAGACCAACCTCTTCGCCTACCGGCCGGGCGCGTACGTCGAGGCCGAGCTGACGCCCTTTCGCGGCGTCCGGCTCGTGCCCGGCCTGCGCATCGACTACGCACGCGACACCGAACGCTGGGCCGTCGATCCGCGCCTCGCGGCGCGATGGCAGATCGACGGCGACTGGACGCTCAAGGGTGGCCTCGGCCTCTACTCGCAGCCGCCGCAGTTCGGCGAGTCGGACCCGGAGATCGGCAACCCCAACCTGCGACACATCCAGGCGACGCACTACGGGCTCGGGCTCGAGCGTCGGATCCGCGACGGCTTCACGCTCTCGGCGGAAGGCTTCTTCAAGTGGATCCGCAACCTGCACGTCAACGCCGAGGCCGGTGACGAGCGACGTCTCGTGGACGAAGGCGTCGGTCGCATCTACGGGCTCGAGATCGGCGCGCGCCATCGCGCGGGAAGCCTCGTGCCGCGGCTGAGCGGGTTGCTCTCGTACACGTTGTCGCGGAGCGAGCGGCTCGATCATCCGCAAGAGGACTGGCGTCTCTTCGACTTCGATCAGACGCACATCTTCTCGCTCGTGCTCGGCTACGACCTCGGGCGCGGGTGGGACGTCGGCATTCGCTTCCGCCTCGTGTCGGGCAACCCCGAGACGCCGTACGCCGGGGCCTATTACAACGCGCGCACGAACGTGTACTCGCCGATCCCGGGCGCCATCAACTCGCGCCGGCTGCCCGCGTTCCACCAGCTCGACCTGCGCATCGCGAAGCGCTGGCGCTTCACGGGCTGGTCGCTCGAGCTCTACCTGGACGT
>JADZFZ010001041.1 GCA_020854145.1 Deltaproteobacteria bacterium
CCGCTCTCGCTGCCGCACCGCGTGAGCGATCGACCGCGCAGCGTCGGGCAGCTCGACTTCCCGCACGAGACGGAGGTGCACCGCAAGGAGCTGCAGGCCGCGCACGACGCGGTGCCCGGCGTCTACGAAGAGGTGCGGCGCGAGTTCCGCGACGTCTTCGGGCGCGAGCTCGCACCCGCGCTCGTGCCCTATCGCATCGAGGACGCGGAGCACGTGCTCGTCTCGATGGGCACGACCGCGAGCACCGTGCGCGCGGTGGTCGACGAGGCGCGCGCCGAGGGCATCCGCGTCGGCGCCGTGCGCATCCGGATGTTCCGCCCGTTCCCGGAGGAGGCGCTGCGCGGTCTGCTCGCGCGCGCGACCCGCGTCGGCGTCATCGATCGCGACCTCTGCCCCGGGCAAGGCGGCATCGTATGGAGCGAGGTCCGACCCGCTGCCGCGCCCGGCGCGATCGTGCAGGGCTACATGGCGGGTCTCGGCGGCGGCGACGTGCGACCGGTGCACGTGCGCGGGATGCTCGACGACCTGCGTTCGCGCGCGCGCGCGGAAGCTCCGCGCTTCGTGGAGGTGGGCTGATGAGCGACGCCATGTCCTCGCGTACCTCGGAGCTGCACGAGCCGCTGCTCGGCGGCATGGCGCAGACCGCGGCCGACCGCCGCGAGCCGGTGCTGCGCGCCGGCAACACCAACTGCGGCGGCTGCGGCATGTCCATCGGGCTCAACTTCCTGAGCCACGCGATCGCCGAGCGCCCCGTGCAGCTCGTCATCCCCGCGTGCTGCGCGATCGTGACGGCCGGACCCTTCCCGTACTCCGCGTACGGGGCACCCGTGGTCGCCTCGACCTTCGCCTCCGCCGCCGCGGTCGCCACGGGTCTCGCGCACGCAGCGCGCCTCAACGGCGAGGACACGCGCGTCCTCTGCTGGGCGGGAGACGGCGGCACCTACGACATCGGCATGGCGACCTTGTCCGCCGCCGCCGAGCGCGACGAGGACATCCTCTACCTCTGTTACGACAACGAGATCTACGGCAACACCGGCGGGCAACGCTCGTCGGCCACACCGCTCGGCGCCGCGACCTCCACCACGCCGCACGGCAAGGACGTCGAGAAGAAAGACATCCTGGCGATCATGGCCGCGCACCGCATCCCCTACGCGGCCGCGGTCTCTCTCGCGCACCCCGAGGACGCGATGCGCAAGATGCGTCACGCGCTCGGCGTCACCGGCTTCCGCTTCCTGCACATCCTGTCGCCCTGCCCGACCGGCTGGAAGTCCGAGCCCGCAGACGGCGTCGAGCTCGTGCGCCTCGCCGTCAAGTCCGGCCTCTACGCCGTCTACGAAGTCTTCGACGGCCGTCGCGTCGTCCTGAACGTCGAGCCCGAGATGTCCGACGAAGCGCTCGCGCGTTACCTCGCCGCGCAAGGCCGCTTCCGCAAGTCCGACATCGACGTCGCGCGCATCCGCCGCAGCATCGACCTCTCCTGGCAAGAGCTCCGCGCCCGCGCCGCCCTCGCGCTCTGACCGGGAGAGCTCCCGCCTCGCGGCGCGAGTGTGGATGCAGGCACGCAGTTGCGCGACATGACGGTTGATGGGCTCTCCGCCACCACGGCCGCTGACGCGCGCGCGCGCGCTGGTTGGCTCTCGGCGTACGTCGCGGCTCGGCGGCACGAGCGGTGGGTCGGCAGGCCTCGGGTCTCGAGCGACCACCGTCGGGTGCCGGCTTACACGTGCCGTCGCGGGCGGTCCGACGCAAAGCGGAAAGCCTGGGGAATCCGCGTGAGCGTGGCGTGGCGCGAGGCGTGCGTTGCCTCGGCGCATGACCACGACACCTCGGCACTCGACCACGACGCCTCGCAGCATCGCACGCTGGCACGTCCTGATCGCGACGGGCTCGGCGCTCGTCGGGGGATGCGCGGCCGACCGTCCGCTGGAGCCCGACGGGCCACGCGCGGCCGACGATCGCCCGGTCGTCGCACGGACGCTCCTGGTCAACGAGGTCGTCTTCGACGGCGCGCGGGCGAGCGTCGAGATCATCAACGCGGGCGCGTCGCCGATCGCGCTGTCCGATGCGGTGCTGGTCGACGCGGCGGGTGAGGTGGCTCCGCTGCCGAGCGAGGAGCTCGCGCCAGGTGCGCTGCGGGTGCTCGAGCTGCCGGGCGGGTTCGTCTCCGGGCTCGACGATGCGCTGACGCTGCAGCGAAGCGACGGCGACGATCCCGAGGTCCTCGACCACGTCGCGTGGGGACCGAGCGCAGCGGCCGCCACGCCGTTTCACGTGGGCGGTGTGCCGTTGCCGGCGCCCGAGCGGTGGGTGCTCGCGCGCGGGCGCGGCACGCGGGACGTATCCCCGCTCGCGTGGCAGCCGCTCGACCTCGAAGACGCCACGCTGGGCGCGCCGAGCCCTCCGCCGAGGGTCGCGCTGGCGAGCCCCCTCGATGGAGCCGAGGTCGAAGGCGACGCGCTCGCGCTGCGCTGGGTGCCACCCGCGGGTGCTGCGTCGTATCGGGTGCAGGTCACGTCGCCCGACGACACGGGCTTCGCCGCACCGGTCGTCGACACGACGACGGCCGAGCCCGCGCTGGAGGCGCCCCTCGACGAAGGAACCTGGTCGTGGCGCGTGCAGGCGATCGATGCCGACGGCGAGGGAGGCGTCTGGTTTCCCGGCGGTGGCGTGACGCATCACCCGCCGGGACGCGGTCGCCGCGCCACCGACGCCGTCTCCGTGCCGTTCACGACGCAGCACAAAGACACCGCCATGCTGCTGCTCGAGTCGCAACACGAGAACGGCGCGCACGCATGGAACGTCGACCACCAGCACGTCGACACGACGGACCCGGCGGACAACATGAACTGTCTGCTGGCATCCCTCGCGATGATCAACGGCCACTTCGCGGGCGGCCGCCTGCAGCTCAGCCAGGACCGGATCGGCTACGAGATCCTGAAGGACCGCGCGCCGGGACCGGAGCGCGATCTCATGCATGGCGGTGACTCGGACTTCGGCCGCGTGCAGCGCGCCATCGACTTCGCGCTCGGTGAAGGCAGCAGCACGCAGGAGAGCCCGAGCACGCCCGAGGCGGTCTTCGATCTCGTGCGTCGCGAGGTGCACGAGCATCGCCGTCCCGTGCTGATGATCGTGCGGTCGGGCCCGCGCGGCAGCCACGCGATGGTGGCGACCGGGTACGTCGAGGACGCCGTCGGCCACGGCATCGTGCTCCACGATCCAATGCACGGTGCGTCCGTGGTCCACGACGTGCGCAGCTTGCGCGTGTTCACGACGTTCCGGTTCACCGGCGCCGTGCGCCCGGCGCGTGACGAGCCGGGCGTCCGGCGAGACACCGACGGCGACCACATCGTCGACTTCGACGAGGAGCACCGATTCGGGACGGCCCCCGCGCGCGCCGACTCCGACGAGGACGAGCGGCACGACTTCGAGGACGTCCGCGAGAGCGTGTTCGACCCCGAGCACGGTTACGCCGCGAACCCGCGAGGTCGCGGCCGCGACTTCGACCGGGACGGGCTCCCGATGGAGCGCGACCCCGACTCCGACGGTCACCCCGATTGGCCCGGCGGCGGCTGCCTCGACGGATGGGAGGATGCCAACCACGACGGTCGCTTCGCCGCGGAGGCGCACGAGACGAGCAACTTCGACGAGCGCGACGACCCGTGCTTCCGCGGCGTGCAACGCATGTTCGTCGAGTCGTCCGA
>JADZFZ010001042.1 GCA_020854145.1 Deltaproteobacteria bacterium
GTCACGGGATCTCCGCGCGCAGTCCGAGGGACACGAAGTACACCTGGCCGCTCGAGACGAAGTCGCCGACGGGCGAGAGGCGTTCGACCTTCGCGGTCTGGCGCTCCACCATCCAGTGGGCCTGGAAGGCCGCTTCGATCGTGAAAGGAAACCCAAAATCGGGAAATGACAGCGCGCCGCCGAGCGTCGTGACGTGTCGGTTGTTGTCGGCGAACGACGTGATTCCCGTCTGGTCCGGAACGGGGCTGCGCTCGTACCACCATCCGGCGCGGGCCATGAGCGTTCGCCTGCGGGGAAGGTCGATCCGCCAGGACGCGCCGAGACGCGGGATCAGGATGTCGTCGTACGTAGGATCGGGAAACGCCGCCTGGACGGTGCTGGGCTCGACGCCGAGCCGGATGAGGAGCGCGACATCACTCGCAACGATGGGCAAGTCGCTCCACCGATGCCAAGCGAGCTCCGCAGCGAGCGTGAGCGGCCCGACGTCGACCTCGGCGCCGCCCGCGACCTCCGCCGGGGTGTAGTAGTCGGTGCCGCGGACCGAGATGATGACGTCGCCCGCGATGGACGTTCCCGGGATGCGGGCGAGCGCGACGATGTCGAGCGCGAGGTCGAGCGAGAGCTCGCCGCGGTAGCGCAGGCCGAAGCGGAGCCACGGCCGGGGCGAGACGAGCAGGCCGGCGATGGGCGCGGCGCGGATGGGCAGCTCCACGTCGAGCGCGGCGTCGGCGATGGTGCGGCCGGGCAGGCTGTCGATGCGGAACTGCAGACCGTTGCCGCTCGCGTCCGCGAACAGGGACGCCCCGACGCCGAATGCCAGGAGGTTGCGCCAGCGTACCGAGGCCCCGAGCTGCACCACGATGCGGTGCACACGGTTGTCCCACATGACGAAGTGCGGCTCGGTCGCCGGCAACAGCTGGATGCGCGCGATGAACTGATCCGGCAGGTGCAACCCGCCGCCGACCGCCAGCGTCCAGTCGCGCGCGAGCCGGAGCGGGAAGACGCCCGAGAGCTCGAAGCCGCGCATGTCGAGGATGTTCGGGTCGCGTCCGGAGAGCTCGAGCGCGAGGTGGCCGAAGTTGTACGAGAGCAGGAGCGACGGGTGCTCGGCGGCGGCGAGCGCAGCCGCGTTGTAGAAGGCGGCCGTCGTCCCATCGAGCGAGGCCACGCCTGTGTTGCCCATCGCCTGCGCGCGCGGTCCGACGCCGAACGCGTCCGCGGGCGTCGCGCGTGCGGGGGCCGACGTGATCACGATCGACGCGAACGCGATCGCGGCGACGACGAGGAACGTCAAACCCGCGGATTCGAAGCTCGCGCCGCGTCGGCCCCTCACCCTGCCTCTCCCCGCGTTGCGGGGAGAGGGGACGCGCGTCCATGGGCGCAGCGCGAAAGTCGGGACCAGGCTCCCTCTCCCCGAACGGGGAGAGGGTCGGGGTGAGGGGCGAGCGCAGGACGAGGCCGTGCTCATGGGAGCTCCGCGGTGAGCGTGAGCCCGAAGGTCACGACGCGTCCGCCCCCCGAGATGGAGGGATAACCGGGGTTCGTGACCTGCACGCCGTCGATCGCAGCGTCCTCGTCGGCGATGGCGGACGGGTCGTCGCCGGCTTCCTCGAGCGACGAGACGACTTTGTCGAACTGCCGCACGAGCATCTCGGTCCAGCTCACGTGGCCGTCGATGCGCAGGACGAACGGAAGGCCGCGATGGATGCGAAGGCCCGCTCCGAGCGCGCCGAGCAGCTTGGTGCCGTCGAGCAGGTTGGTGCGTCCCGGTTGATCCTCGACGACGCTCGGCTCGAAGCCGAGCCCGATGCGCGCGTCGAGGTCGGCGCGCGCGTGGAGGCGGAACCGGTAGCGGCCGCCGGCGCGGAGCTGGAAGACGTTGCGGAAGATCCCCGTGGGCAAGCGCGGCGCGATGCTGACGCCCTGGATGCGCGCGTCCACGTCGACGAACGGGCCCGGGTGCGACGACCAGAGCGCCCACGTGACGTCGAGCTCCGCCTGGAAGCGATCGACCGTGAGCGAGGCGCCCGCCGCGATCTCGTGGGGCGTGAACAGGCCGTGCGCGATGATCCCCAGGTCGAGCGGAACGCCGCCGACGAGGTTGAGCGTCTGCGTCGCATACGGGACGTAGAACTCCTGTCGATAGGCGGCCCCGAACGCCAGCTGGCGGATGGGCTGCCAGCGCAGGCCCGCGAGGATCGATGCGCGCGAGTAGATCTCTTCGAAGATGGTCGTCTCGACGCCGCGGGTCGGGCCGTCGCGCGCGCGCGCAGGACCGTCGAGGCCCGCGAAGAAGTTCGCAGCGACGCCGAGCGACAGCCCTCCGCCGATGCGGATGCCGAGCGCCGGAAGGACCACGAGGCGCTGCGTGCGGTTCTCGAAGTACGGGAAGAACGGCTGATCGGGGAATCGCGTGATGACGCGGACGATGGTGTCGGGGAGCGTGTGGATGGCCAGGCCGAGCCAGAGCCGCTCGCGCATGAAGCCGGGGAAGCGCAAGGGCATCGCGATGCCGACGTCGAACGCGTGCGGATTCTCGATGGGCTGCGTCTGGCCGCGAATCGACAGGTCGGAGACGAGACCGAGATAGCCGATCGACAGCTCGGAGCGCTCGACGAGCACCAGCGCCGCGGGGTTGTAGAAAGCCGACGCGAAGCCGGCGCCCGACGCGACCACGGCGCCCGCGCGCGCGGTTGCATCGGAGCCGAGACCGAGCACGTCGGGCGCGCTGGCGCCGGCCGTCGCCGGCACGCCCAGCAGAAGAGCGACTCCCAACGCGGCAACACGGGCTGGCCGCATCCCCCCCTCACCCCGACCCTCTCCCCGA
>JADZFZ010001043.1 GCA_020854145.1 Deltaproteobacteria bacterium
GCCAACGGGTCCGTTGGGCTGCGCACCTGTGCCGGGTTCCTACCCGTGCACACCGACGGAGGCCTGCTGGTTCGACGAGGACGACGCGCCGAGCTGGGCACAGGACAAACCTCGCTGCATGCTGCGCGCACCTGCCGGCATGACGCAGCTGCAAGCGCTGGCCTGGTGTCAGACAGCGTTCCCTGCCATCCCCGCCCTCCTCGTCGACGCCCAGCCGTACGGAGCCTCGCCGACCGAAGACGACGTGATGATCTGCGTCCACAACAACTACTCCAACTCGCGCGTCTTCGGGAACCTCGCGGCTCAGCTCTTCCACACGGCTGGCTACCGCGACGGCCTCGCGGCCATGTGGGGCGCGGACCGCGACCGACCGTCGGGCGTCGACCTCACGCAGGGTGCCGTCAACTTCCACCTCCGCTTCGCCAGCACCAGCGGCGACTACGAGGTCACCGACGCGTTCCACGCCATCAGCACCGAGACCTTCGCGTGGCTCGACGACACGACCGACATCCGATCCCACGCAGAGGTCATCCGCACGCCTCGTGACCAGACGCTGACGTTCGTGAACGGCGGACCAACGAGCCAACCGCTCCGCTTCGACTCCGCCAGCGACGCCGACTCGTTCCTGCTGTTCGGCGACGCCGGCGCGAGCTATCGGCTCCAGGGCACCACCGTCGGCGGCGACCTGTGTGCCACCGCGTACGACTGGAGCTCCGGCGCCCTGCTCGCCATCGCGTCGGGCTGCCCCGACGGCATGTCGTCGACGGGCGTCGACCTCACCGTTCCCACGCCTACGGGCCGTCGCATGGTCTTTCGCCTCAACAACGTCCTCGGCACGAACGTCACCTACTCGCTCCAGCTCTCGGCAGTCGGTGACGACTACCCGAGCGCACACGCAGACTTCGCCACCGCCCAACCGCTGCGCGCGAGCGACGCCGCCTTCCCTGTGGAGGAGACCGGCTTCATGGCGTCGACGACCGACCTCGACTTCTTCCGGTACGACGTGCCGCTCGGCGACACCGGGGCCCTCACCTTCACCGTCACGACGAGCGCGCGCTTCCCTCCTTTCCTCGACGTCTACACGGCCGTGGGCACGGACCAGCCGTCGTTCTGGACCGTCGCGTCGGCCATCGGCAGCGTCACGGTGCCTTCTCCGAGCCCGGGATGGCGGTACTACGTCGTGGTGCGGCCGAGACCGGGCGGCACCGGAAACACGTACGCGATCCGCGCGACCCAAGCCGGGTGCTCCCCCGCGTGGAGCTGCAACGAGACAGGCACGTACAACTTCCCGCGCTTCCTCGCGTCGAGCGTCGGAGCGCACCACTGGAACGCGATCGATCAAGGCGACGCGGGGTCCACCTGGGCGGCTTGCCGCGACGGAGCCTCGTGCGACTGGTACCGCGTCGACCTCGCCGCGGGCGAGCGCTTCACGGGCACGGTGTCCCGCGTCTTCGACTCGCTATGTGCGTTGGAGCTAGCCGTCTTCGCGCCTCCCGAGCAGGTGTGGTGGGTCCGATCGGATGGATCGACCGCGCCGATCGTCACGGACGTCGCGGGCAGCATGGAGAACCGTGGTGCCCAGCTCACCTTCGTCGCCCGGCGCGCCGGCACCTACCGCGTGCGCGTTCGCGGCACGACGACCTGGAACTGTCCCGCCTATCAGCTGACCGCGACCCAAGGAGCCCAAGATGCAGACCAACCGCCCCCGATTCATTGACGGCCGGTGCGGAGTGCTCCTGGCTGTCTTGCTCCTTGGGTGCGACGGCGAGGACATCCCCCCGCGACCCGAAGCCTGCCAGAGCGACCTCTTCGGCTACCACCGGTGGACCCGCAACGGCGTCTCGGGAGAGTACTGTTCGTCCGAAGTCGGCATCGCGGTGTCTGGCAGCCCGCCGACTCAGATCGGGTTGCTCGGTGCCAGCTTCGGATGTGACCTCGTTCCTCCCTACTTCGCGGTGGGCCTGAGCTTCTACAACATCCCGCTCGAGTCGGGTCGCTCTGGACGCTTGGTCGGGGGAGATGTGCGCGGCAGTCGACGGTACCCAACCCAGTTCGGATCCAGCCGAACCGGCAGACATGCCGAGGTCTTGGTCAGAGTCGATCTGCCGGATGGCTTCACGTGCCCGTCGGGTGAGGATGACGTCCGGTACTCGATCGATGGCACCTATCACGTCATCCGCGGAGGCAGTCCAGGAGACGTCGTGGACGTGGAGGTCCACGACGTTCGTTTCTTACCCGTCGACGGCGACGACTTCCGCCTCGACTGGGTGTACTGGCGTGGCCGAGTCCGCGAGCTCGAGAATCCGGATCCACCCCTGCACATGGACGGCGGCGTCATGTGGGAGTGACGCGCTGACGAGCAACCGTGCGTGCTGAGCTCGTGGACAGCAATCGCCCCCTCGGCGGTGCTCGAAGCGAACTGTTGGGTACTCCTCGTCGAGCTCTGAGCGCTGCGCAGCGCAAAGCGTGTGCGCCGGTCACTCGGGCATCGGGCCGAGGCCGCGGAGCGCGTGCACGAAGACGAGCCCGTCGTCGGGGTGGCTCGCGGCGCGCACGGGACGCGCGCCGCGATAGCCGCGCCCGCCGACGAGCACGCCCGCCTGCATCGACACGGGGCCCGACGACGCGGGGAACGACATCCCGCGCAGCGCTCCGAGCAGACACTCCGCGAACGCCGGATCGCCGATGGGATCCTGCGTGATGGCGGCATCGGTCACGCGCCCCGAGGCGTCCACCGCGAGCTCGTACGCGAGCATGCCGCCGCGATCGCCGTCGCGTATCGGTGACTGCATCAAGCAGACGCGCGCGAGCGCGTTGTTGACGCGCAAGGTGTGCCCGAACCCGCGTTGCCAGGCGATGTCGGGCTCGCGTCCCTCGAACCGCCGCTCGTCGGGCATCGCGGCCAGCATCTCGTTGACCGCGAGCACGAAGCCTGCCCGCCTGCGCGCGAACGACGCCGCGCCCCCGTCTTCGTCGCGCGTCGACGTGCCGGCGCTCGCGTCGCGCGGACCACGGGCGCGTCCGACACCGTCCACGGACCCGCCGCGCGATCGACCTCTGCCGCGCGATCCCGCCGATCCTCGCGTGACGTCGTCGTCGCCGCTCTCGTCGTCGCGCCCGTCCTCGTCGTCGGACGCACCGGCGCCCGCGACGTCCGCGGGCTCGCGGCTCGACGGGGCGTTCGTCTGGCCGCGCGTGAGCCACCACCCCGCGCCCGCGAGCACGACGACGACGGCGAGCAACACCCCCGCGACGATCCACGTCGATGCGCGCGAGGTCGGCTCGTTCACGAGAGCCGAGCATACGCCCGGCCAGTCTCCGTGCCTTGCGCGCCACTCCTGGTCGGTAGTAACTGTTACGCATGAGTCGCTCCAGACCCGTGAATGCGCCAGCGCGTCGCGGACCCGCTCCGCGCGGCCTGGTCAGGAAGACCATCACCATGTCCAAGGCCCGCGTCGCCGCCATATCCAAGGCCGTCGCCGCCGGACACGCGACGTCCGCCTCCAGCTACATCGAGCGAGCGCTCGAGGCCATCGCGACGCTCGACAGCTACGACGAGCTGCTTGCGGAGTGGCGACGAGAGATCGGACCGGCCACGGCAGAGGAGAAGGCGTGGGCGCGTGACGTCACACGGCAAGCGACGGCGTCTGCCGCCCGTAAGCCGACGTGAGCGGCGGCTTCATGCTGGACGCGGGTGCGCTCATCGCGATTGACCGCGGGGATCGCCGGATGCTGGCCCTTCTCGAGGCGGCACGAGAAGCACGCGCGCCGCTGACGACGACCGCGCCGGTCGTCGCGCAGGCGTGGCACGACGGCCGGGTTCAAGCGCGACTCGCGGCGTTCTTGAAACAACCAGAGGTTTCCATCGCTCCGTTCGATGCGATGGAAGCCCGGGCAGTCGGAACGTTGGCCACGCTGTCGCGACACGACGACGTCGTGGACACCCACGTCGTGCTGCTCGCACGCGCACACCGACAGACGATCGTCACGAGCGACCCCGACGACGTTCAGAAGGTCGACCCCAAGATACGGGTCGTTCGTATCTGATCCGCCGCGTCCCGCGGCTCGCCCGGCTTCCCGCGCAGGAGCGCTCTCGCGCCTACTTGTTCGGACGCCTCGCATGAAGGTACGCGGCGAGGTCGCACAGCGCGCGCAGCTCCGCCAGTCGACGTTCGACCGCGCGCTCGAAGGGCTCCGACCGAGTCGCGTCTGCGACGTCGTCCGCGAGGCGCCGGCGGCCCTGCTCGATCGTCTCCGGAACGACGAGCCCGCGTAGGCGCTCGAGGCGCGCGGCAACCGTGACGCTCGCGCGGGGTGCCCGCGTCGAAGGTCAGCGGCAGAGCGCGGAGCTCGTATCCGAGCGGACGAACGGCCTCGAGCACGCGCTCGACGTCCTCGCGGGCGACCAGGAGATCGATGTCTTTCGTGCTGCGCGTCGCCCCGTGGATGGTGACCGCGACGCCGCCACAGATCGCGTACACGATCGCACGCGCCTCGAGCGTGGAGCTCGTCGACGAGGTTCAACGGACGAATGTTACCAAGCCGCCGGCTCTCGCCGGACGCCGGCGGCTACTGCCCCTTGAGCTCGCGCAGCAGCGCGCGCGCGTTCGCGTGCTCCTTGTCCTCGGCGATCGAGCGCTCGAGCATGCTGATGGCCTTCGCCTTGTCGCCCGACTTCGAGCTCATGTCGCCGAGA
>JADZFZ010001044.1 GCA_020854145.1 Deltaproteobacteria bacterium
CTCGAAGCCGTCGCGCACGAGCGGCAGATAGCGACTGTGCACGACGTAGACGCGCTCGGCGCGCATCGTCGCGCTCACCGCGTCGCCCACGATGCCGAGCACCCCGACGCGCACGGCGCGATCGCCCGCGAGGTCGAGGACGTTGAGCCACGTGGTCGCGCCGTCGCCGATCTCCGACGGGCCCTCGCTCCAGAGCCGATCGAGCGTCACGACGGTATCTCCGCCGTCGCGCAGCGCGATGGCCACTCCGGGCACGTTGATCGCGGGGTACATCCGCATCCTGCCCGGGCTGCGAACCTCCCAGCGCTGCAGGTAGTAGCGGACCCAGCTCCGGCCGTGCTCGTCGATGCGCCACGGCTCCGCGCGCGAGTAGACGAGCACCCCGTCGGCGACGAACGGATGCTCGATGGCTCCTTCGTCCAGCGGCAGCGCTGCACCGAGGATCGGGCTCGCGGCGTCGGACAGGTCGAGCACCACGAGCGCGTTGTCGATCCGGCTGCCGCGCTCGTAGGCATAGCTGCCGTCGCCGACGCGGATGGGCTCGATGCCGACGCGACGGCACGCGGCGGCCCCTTCGCACGTCACGGTCCGCGTCCTGAGCAGCACGAAGCGCCCGTCACCCACTGCGAGCGCAGGCGAGCCCGCGGCGTACCCGCCGAAGGGTGCGCCGAGCCCCGTCCGCCACGAAGACCACGACCACACCCAGCCGCCATCCACCTCACCCTCGACGGCGAGGGGCTCCGGCTCGGGTAGGTCGTAGCTCGCCACCACCCGCGGAGCGGTCGGCTCGGCCAGCGAGACGATCACGACGCCGGGACGATCGCTCGGTCCGCAGTACGACGCACCTCCGTCTCCCTCGGGGCGGGGCACGCCGGGACCTCCGCAGTAGCTCGAGGCAGCGACGGTCACGACGAGATCGCCGTGCGCGAGCACCGAGTCCGCGGATCGCGGCAGCGCCAACCGCGCCATCTCCGTGCGCCCGTCGGGCGCATCGAGCGGGGTCACCCGCAACGAGGGAGGCGACGCGGTGGAGCTACCCCATCCCCATTCGAGCCACGGCCGGACGAGCTCGACTCCCGCGCGGGGCGTTCGCGCGTACCCGACCACGGTCCGGGCGAGCTCGAGCGTCGCCGTGGGCCGGGGATGCTCCCTGTCTCTCACGTCCACCACCTGCACGGCTGCCTGCGAGATGGCGAAGACGTGGTCTTGGTAGATGCTGCCTCGCTCCACGGCCGCGGGGGCCTCGACCTCGCCGCGCGCCACGAGCGCGTCGCGCGTCAGCTCGACGATGCCGAGCGCGTTGCGATAGGTCCTGCCGTCCTCGCTCCAACCGGAGAACGGGAAGAGGATGAGCCCTTCTTCGGCGTCCACCGTCCACGCCTTTCGCTCCCACGTAGCGGCGGACCACGACCAGTCGTCTCCCGTCGAGATCCGGTCCAGCAACACGGGAGTCGACGCATCGGAGACGTCGAACAGAGAGAGGCTCACACGACGCCCGTCGGTATCGTCGATCCCGAGCCCCACGAGCCGGTCGCCGAGGGCGGCGATCCGCTCCACCCATCCCGGTATCTCGAGGATGCCCACGACCCGAGGTGCAGTCGGATCCGAGAGATCGACCACCTCCAGAGGGTCGATTCGCATGTAGTGAACCATGTACGCCCGCGGACCATCGAAGGTCGTGGCGAACAACCCTCCTTCGTAGAAGTAGTCCAGACGGCCGAGGAGCGGCAGCTCGTCCGGGCGAGTCGCGTCGAAGACGCTCAAGTGCGTGGTCGACCCATCCCACGAGCGCGTCAGGAGGCGGAGCTGATTCTCCCAGAGGTCGATCGCCGAATCGTCCTGGATCGAGCCGTCCACCACGACGCGACCGCGGAATCGCATCTCGCCGGTCGGTGACGTGATGTCCACCCATCGCAGCTCCGTGGCTCCGCTTCCGGTCCTGTCGTCGTAGAAGGTCCCGGCCACCAGGAACGCTTCGGGGCTCGCGTGCACGAACCATCCGCTGCCGGGCACGACCTGTTGCTCGACTCGCCTCATCCTCGCCGGGTCCGAGACGTCGATGGACGTGACGACCAGCTCGTCGCGCACCTCGTCGGCGGGCGCCGCCGGATCACGGAACGATGCCGACCGATTGGCTGCCACGTAGAGGATGTCTCCGACCATGCGGGTGTCGGAGATCCATCCGTCCAGCACCACCTCGCCGATCTCGACGGGACTCTCGGGGTCGGTCAGATCGATCCCGACGATTCGACTTCCCTGTACCGGAGACAGCGCTGCATCGGTCAAGCCGTCTCGCCAATACGAGAAGTAGTCGCTCACGATCGCGTAGGCGCGTGTGCCGCGGACGTACATCTCCACGGGATTGCCCGACAGCGGCATTCGGCCGAGCTCGACGGGCAAAGCCGGATCGCGCACGTCGAACACGTAGAGGCCGCGATACATGTTGAGCACGTAGAGGCGGTGTCCCGAGAACCGATAGATGTCGGCCTCCTCCACGACTCTTTCGCCACCTCCGCCCTCGTCGTCGGTCGGAGCGCCGTCCGAACGGTACGAGCCTGCCCAGCTCGCCGACTCGAAGGTGTCGTCACCGACCCGGGGCACGCCGGCTTCCCCGCAGGCCACCAAGAGAAGCACGAACCAATACTTCCAATGACCCATGGCTCCCTCCTTCGTCGTCGCGGAAGGCGCTGCGCGCAGCACCCTTGGTTTCGCGTCGTGGACGCCGGCGGGGGATCGGAGGGCCGCTCCGGTCGAGGGTCGAGCGTCTGGGTACCCATCGAGCAACTCACGTGCCCCTGCGCGAAGCTCGAACGGGATCGCGTCTGACGCCCTCGGCGCGCGCAAACGCATGCACACGCTGCGTCGACGCGGGCGTCGCGCGAACGCCTTTCGCGCCACCGCGCCACGGGGGGCGCGCGGGCTACCTTCGAACGCCCGTGCTCACGCGATGGCGAATCGGCCTGACCGTCCGCAGGTACGCGTAGATCGCACGGAGGTCGTCGGCTTCCATGTCCGCGAACGCGAACCAGGGCATCGGCGTGCTCTTGCCGCGCTCGACCTGCGGGATCTCGGCATGACCCGCCGCCATCTCCCGGAACGAATGGAAGAGCGACACGAACTGCTCCTCGGTCATCTGCATCCCCGTCTCGGGGTCGGGCGTGAGATTCGCCGAGCGCGCGTGCATCACGCCGGGCTCCTCGAACGGCCTGCCTCCCGCGAGAAAGAGGTCCATCCGCATGTCACCCCGATCGTCGCGTTGGGTGTGGCACTCGATGCAGGACGCGAGGGTGGAGAGGTAGCGCCCGTACGCGACGCGATTCGATCGCGGGGGCGCGCGGACCGGGCCCTCGAGCGGCCGGGGGACGAATCGCTGGATCACCACGAGCGGGAAGCCGACGCTCGACGCGGGCACGACGTCGGCCGCGGGCGTCATCGTGCGCATGTACGCGACGATCGCGCGCGCGTCCTCGTCCGACATCTCGCGATAGTTGGAGTACGGCATCGCCATGAAGAGCGGCCGTCCGTCACGCGACACGCCTTCGCGAATCGCGCGCAGGATCTCGCCGTCGGTCCAGCGGCCGATCCCGTGCTCGGGATGGGGCGTGATGTTGGAGGCGTAGAGCCCGGGGAGCTTCGCGCCGCCGAACGCGACTCCCCCGCGCCTCAACCCGAAGCCGCGTCCCGGCGTGCCGAGGATCGGCAATCCGAATCGCGTCTCGTCGTGGTGCGAATGGCATCCGCCACAATCGGCCACGTGCCGGAACAGATACTCGCCGCGCCGCAGGGTGGCGGCGTCGCGGGGCACGCGTTCGGCGGAGGCGGGCGCGCTCTTCGGGAAGAAGAGGAACACGACGCCAGCGAGGATCACGGGGATGGCGACGAGGGCGCCGCCGCAACCGAGCAGCGCCTTCTTCCAACGCTTCATGCCGTCACTTCTTCGCGGGCGCCCTGCTCGCCATGTACCAGAGGAACGCCGCCAGGAGCCCGAACATCCCCATCGCGACGTAGTTGTTCTCGGCGAGCGGCCCGAGGTAGTGGCCGAGGTTGATCGTGTCGCTCAGCCCGTAGGCGGCGAACACCGCGATGAGCACGCCGCAGATCGCACCGCCTGCGATGAAGCCGGACGACATGAGCACGCCGGGGCTCGACTCCGTCTCGAGCAGCGACCCTTCCTTCTGCCTGCGGTCCACCAGCCAGCGGACGAAGCCGCCCACGAAGATGGTCGTCGTCGTCGAGATCGGCAGGTACACGCCCACCGCGAACGGCAGAGCCGAGACGCCGCAGAGCTCCACCGTCAACGCGATGAACGCGCCGAGCAGCACGAGCGACCACGGCAGCTTCTGCGTCATGATGCCGTCGACGATCAGCGCCATCAGCCGCGCCTTCGGCGCGTCGAGCTTGCCGATCTTGACGCGCTGACCGCCGCGCACGACATCGGTCTCGACGCCGCCGATGCCGGGATCCATCACGTAGCGGATCTCTCCCGCCTCGGTCGTCAGGTACGCGCCGGGCCGGGCCTCGCCGCGGATCTCGGTCAATCGACGCAGAGCCAGGACGGGGTTGCGC
>JADZFZ010001045.1 GCA_020854145.1 Deltaproteobacteria bacterium
AGCGCGAGCCCCAACGGCAACCACACCTCCGGCGCGAACGTCGCGCGCGCGAACGCCACGTCCACGGGTGCGAACGCCTCTCTCGGCAACACCGGTCGCGCGGGATCGATCGTCTCCGCCACCACGCGCACCCGCTCGACCAACCCGAGCGATCCGATCGACGTGCGCAGGAACGCCACGCGACGAGCCCTCGGCTCCACCAACGTCAGCCGCAAGTCCTCTCTCAGCAGCGCCAACGGGATCCCCGGCCCACCCGCGCCCGCGCCCACGTCCAGCACCACCGCTCCCTCGGCTACCATCTCCGCGATCACGAACGCATCCGCGACCATCACCTCGGCTCTCGCATCCGGCGTCCGCGCCCCCGTCAGATCGGTCTTGTCGCTCCAGCGCGCGAGCAACTCCAACCACCGCTCGATCGCCTCCCGCGCCGCCGGCATCCCCGCCCCCATCGCCTCCGCCAACCTCCCGATCACCCCCCCATCCTACGGGGACAGGATCGACCCGCTCAACCCATCGAGATCACACGCTTCCTAGACGAGCACTTCCATTCCGTCCGGCTTGTCCGCGATCGAGCGCCGCCGTACACAACGCGCATGACAGCCGCCCGTCCCGATTGGCTTCCCGCGCTGCGTCGCGCCTTCGGCGAATCCGTCAGGGTCGACGAAACACGCGCGACCCGCATGACCGGCGACGCCTCGACACGCACCTACTGGCGTGTCGGCCTCGCCGGCGCGCCCGTCGAGACGGTCGTCGTCATGCAGCTGCCCGACGACTACCTGAAGAGCGACGAAGCCTCGAGCTCTCGCCCGACGGAGCTGCCGTTCCTCAACGTGCAGCGCCACCTCGCCGCGCGCGGCGTGCCCGTCGTCGCCGTCCTCGCGCACGACCTCGAGCGCCGCGTCGTCGTCCTCGAGGACCTCGGCGACGAGACCTTCTTCGCGCGCCTCGAGCGTCTCGATGCGCCCGCCCGCCGCACCCTCTACGAACGCGCGGTGGATCTGCTCGCCGAGCTCCACCGCCGCACCGAGCCTGCCGCCGAGGGCTTCCTCGCGCACACGCGCTCCTTCGATCGCGCGCTCCTTCGCTGGGAGCTCGATCACTTTCGCGAGTGGGGCCTCGAGGCGCTGCACGGTCCGCTCGAGACGGCGGCACGCGCCGAGATGGACGCCGCGTTCGACGCGCTCGCCGACCGCCTCGCCGCAGCGCCCACGCAGGTCGCGCACCGCGACTACCAGTCGCGTAACCTCATGGTCCGCGCGGACGGCTCGCTCGTCGTGATCGACTTCCAGGACGCGCTCGTCGGGCCCATGCCCTACGACCTCGTTGCGCTTCTTTGCGATTCATACGTCGAGCTCGATCTCGACCTGCAGCGCCATCTCATCGCGCGCTACGTGGCCGTCCGACAGCCCGCCGCACTGGATCTCGCCGCCTTCGAGGAGCTCTTCTGGCTGCAAGCGCTCCAACGCAAGCTGAAGGACGCCGGCCGCTTCGTCTACATCGACCGCGTCAGGAGAAACCCGTCGTTCCTCCAGTGGTTTCCGAGGAGCATCGGCTACGTCGCGCGCGCGCTCGAGCAGGTCGCGCACACCGAGCCGGCGCTGCACGCGTTGCTGCCTCGGCTCGTGCCCGGGTGGCCACGTCCGGCGGTCCCGGACCCTACCTCGTAGCCTATCTACTCTTTGCCTTCGCCCGGAGCGCGTGCCGCCTCCGTCGTGCCGTCCTTCAACGTCACGACGCGGTCCACGCCCTCGGCCCCGGCGACGCGCTCGTCGTGCGTGGCGACCACGACCGCCTTGCCGCCCGCGCGAAGCTCGCCGAGCAGGCGCACGAGCTCCGCCGTTCGCTCCGCGTCCAGGTGCGCGGACGGCTCGTCGAGCAGCACGACCGGCGGGTCGAGCACGAGCGCGCGCACGAGCGCGGCCCGCTGGCGTTCGCCGCCCGACATCCGCTCGACGCGAACGTCTCGCTTGTCGGCGATCCCGAATCGCGCGGTCAGCTCCGCGACGCGCGCGAGGTGCTCCGACCGTGCGCCTCCCGTCGGAACGAGCGGCAGGAGCGCATTGTCCACGACGCTCAGCCCCGGCAAGAGCCCCAGGTCCTGCATCACCATGCCGACGCTCGCGCGCCGATGCGCGGCCAGATGGTGATCGCGCAGGTGCACGATGCTCTTGCCCGCGAGCCACACGTCGCCCGACGTCGGGCGCACCAGGCCGCCCATCAGGCCGAGCAGCGTCGTCTTGCCGCTCCCGCTCGGTCCGCGCACCACGACCCACCGCCCGCGCTCGATCCGGAGCGACACCTCGCGCACCACGACGTGCTCGCGCTCGCCGTCGCGATAACGCTTCGTCGCGCTGCGGAGCTCGATCGCGACCTCGGCGTCGCCGACCGCCGTCACGTCACGTCCCCCGCAACGCCGAGTCCGGATCCGCCGACGCCGCGCGCCACGCGGGCACGACGCTGAGCGCGACGAACGGCACGACCGACGCGCTCACGATCGTGAGCACCTGCGTGCCCGTCACCGTAGGACGCAGGTCGAGCGGCGGATAGAAGGAGCTCCACCCGAGCAGCACGTCGGAGAGTCCCGGAGCCTCCGCCAGAAAGACGTAGACGTACGCGGCGCCGACACCGAGGACCGTCGCCAGCACCCCGAGCAACGTCGCTTCCCACACCTTCGCGGCCAGCAAGTCGGCGGTCGACCATCCGAGCGACTTCAGGATCCCGATCTCGCGCCGCTCCGCAGCGCCGAGGCCCGTCATGCGATCCCACGCGAGCACGAGCATCGCTGCGAGCGCCGGCAGCAGCGCCGCCAGCAACAGGCCGCCTCGCTCGGAGAACGTCAGCTCGTACGTGCGCGCGAGAAGCCTGCGCTCGATGATGCGCGCGTCGGGCAGCAGCTCCGACACCTTGCGCGTCACGACACTCGCCTCGTCCGGCGTCGAGAGGCGCACGGCCAGATCCGTCGCGTGCCCGTCGGGAACGCGCAGCAGCCGCCGCGCATCGGCCTCCGACGTCACGAGCGCATCGGCCGTCCACAACGCGCTCTGCGCCTCGAAGAACCCGACGGTCGTGAGGAACACCGGACGCCCGCCTTCTCCCGGCAGCCCGATCTCGTCGCCGATCTGCGTGCCCAGGAACGTCGCGAGCGCGTCGCCGAGGACCATCTCGCCGCGCCCGCCCGCGCGCATGCCGCGGCCGCGCACGATGCGCCCGAGGTCGCGTCGCACGTCGCTGCGCCGCGGATCGACGCCGACGACCGTGAGGTTCCCCTGCAACGATGGGATGAAGTAGTACCCCCACACGCGCGGTCGCACCGACACGACTCCGGGGATCTCGCGCACCTTCGTCGCCACCGTGACGTCGATGAGCGCGGGCCGGCCCGCGACGAGACGTTGCACCGTGAGGTCGGGCGAGGTGCTCGCGACGGCCGCGTACTCGGCGCGGAGCGCGTCGGTGAGCATGAGCGCGGAGGCGACCATCGCGACGGTGAAGGCGAGCGCCGCGCCGAGCGTGACCGTGCGCCGCAAGTGCCGATGCAGCGCGCCGACGGCGAAGGCGAGTAGCGCGAGCTGCCGGTTCACCTGGCGGCTTCCGGGGTACGCGCGTCGCCCGAGCCCACAGACCGATGCGGGCCCGGCGCAACGCCTCCGTCCGAGATCGCGTGCCTGCGTCGACGAACGATCTCGCCCCCGAACGCACCACGTCGGAGCACGTCGCGCGGAGGCGCGATCACCGCGCCGGCAGGGTCCATGTCCGGCGTGGCAGGCCCATCCGAGAAGGCCGCGCCACTCTCGGTCTGCGACGGATGCCGCAACCAGCGTGAGGACGACGAGAGCGCCAGATCGGGTGCTCCCATCACACGCGCGGCCGCGCGATGGCGCACGTCCTCGGCGGCGCGTCGTGCCCTCGACCGGTCCGCGTGCGAGAGCACGAGCCGCACGATCGCCGCAGCGACGAGGAGCATGGCGAGCGCGAGCAGTCGACGCGACGGCGTCTTGTCGCGCACCGGTGGTGCGTCCGGCTTCGCGCTCTTCTTCGGGCCGTCGGACGGCACCTGCGTCGGCGCGTCGCTCATAGAGACAAGAACAGCTGCGTGAGGACCGTGTCCGCGATGAGCACGCACACGCTCACGACCACGACCGCCGCGGTGGTCGACCGCCCGACGCCCTCGGTGCCACCCGTCGTCAGCAGCCCGAAGTGACAGCCGAGGATCGCGATGACGAACCCGAAGAAGGGCGTCTTGCCGATGCCGCTCAGGAAGTCCTGCATCTTCACCGAGTCGATCGCGGTGGAGACGAAGAACGGCAGCGGCGTGCCGAACTGCAGGTTGCAGACGATCATCGCCGACAAGAAGCCGAAGATGTTCGCGAAGCACGTGAGCAGCGGCATGACGAGGATGCACGCGAGCACACGCGGCAGCACGAGCTTGCGCACCGGATCGGCACCGAGCGCCCGCACGGCGTCCACCTGCTCGGTGACGTTCATGCTGCCGAGCTCCGCCGCCATGCCGGCACCGATGCGACCTCCGACGACGAGCGCGGTGAGCGCGGGCGCGAGCTCGCGCGCGATCGAGAGGCCGACGATGCGTCCGACCGCGTCGGCGGCGCCGTACCGCTCGAGGCTGAACGCGAACTGGATCGCCATGACCATCCCCACGAACACGGCGGTCACCGACGCGATGCCGAACGACTTCACGCCGAGCATCTCCATCTGATAGACGACGGCGCCGACCTCGAAGCGACCGCGAAACGCCGAGAGGAACGTCTGCCCGGTGAGCACGGTGAGCGCGCCCGTGTGCCACAAGAAACCCGCGATCGCGTCGCTCGCCCAGCGCACCGGGGCCGTCACGACGTCGAGCGGGCTCAATCGCCCCTGCGCGGCCAGAGTCTGCGTCGGCGCGGGCGGTGGCGCGTTCGAGGGCCGACCGTCGGGCTCACCGGTGGCCTTCACCGCTCCTCCGTTCCGAATCCGCGCACGAACGACTCGAACTCGGATGCTCCCTCCGCGTACCGGTCGGGGGGCGCCGCATAGAGCAGGTCGTACACACAGCCGTTCTTCTTCATCACGTAGAGCGTCATGGCGCGCGGCACGCCATCGAGCCGCGCGCGCACGACCGTGCGCATCGCCTCGCGGCCGTCGAAGGGCATCACCTCCTGCGACTCCACCTCGCGCTCCGTGAAGCCGATCATGAGGTGCTGCGTGAGCGACTGCAGCGGCACGTCGTCCTCGTCGCGGTCGCAGCGCGCGTGCACGCTGATGACGGCTGCACGCTCGCGGTGGAAGAACGCGACGTCTCCCTCCGCGTCGAGCTCGCGCCACCCCTCGGGCAGCTCGCCGACGTGATACCGGACGCGCCCGTTGTCGAACACGCGGCCCGACAGCGACGCGCCTCCGCAAGCCGATAAAACGACAATGAGCAGAAGGCTGCCCCGGCGCGTGTCGAGCCACAAAGCCCGCCGACTCTAGCAGGCTGCCGAGGAAGCCTCACGGTCCGGCGATGCGCTCGAGGAACCGGAAGCGGATGCCGGCAGTGCCGTCGAGCGCGACGGCGAGGTCCTGTCCCCCTTCGCGACGCCCGTACAGGTCGAAGCCCAGCGTCAGCGCGAGCACGTCGCCGAGCGCGTACGCCAGCACGAGACGTCCGCGGAGCGATTGGAGCGGCCTGTCGAACACGGCCGACACGAAGTAGTCGAGGCTGGCCTCGACGTCGAAGCTGCGATCGTCCTGCTCCGCGATGCGCCATTCCGCGAGCTCGAGCGCGAGGCCGGCGCCCGGCCGGAGCTCGGTCGAGTCGTCGAGGAGCTCTTGCTCGATGCCGACGGAGAGCTTGAGGTCGAGATGATCCAAAAAAGGAAATCGCAAACCCGCCGTCGCCCGAAGCAGGAGGTGGTGATAGTCGCGATCCTCCGGCCGGTCGATCTCGCTCTCGAGGAACCCCTCGATGTACGGCTCGGGCACGTAGAATCGCTCGTTGTCGCGGCGCAGGCCTTTCCACGCGAGCAACGACGTCAACGTCAGCAGATCCTCGGCCTCCACGAATCCGGTGGCGTCGGGTCCCACGGTGCGGGTCACGTTGTAGGTGCCGCTCGCGGTGTTCTCCCACGAGAAGACCGGCGAGTCGGCGACGGCGCTCAACGTCAGCACCGCGCCGAGCGTGAGCACCGCCTCGCGCGCGAGCTGCGCCTCGGTGTACTCGGCGGGGTTCGAGATGTGCGTGCCCGAGAACTGGCCATCGAGGTCGACGTCGAAGGTCCACGCGACCGACTCCGCCGGATCCGGGATGTAGTCCCGTGGGTCGCCGTCGTGCGTGCGCTCGAGATGATCGAGCACCACACCGCGCAACGTCGCACCGGGCAGGCGCCGCCAGGTCGGCCCTTCTTCGAGCGCACCGTCGCCGCCGTTCGCGAGAAACCGGAT
>JADZFZ010001046.1 GCA_020854145.1 Deltaproteobacteria bacterium
AGCGGGTCCCGGTACGCGACACGCTCCCCCAGCTGGTCCACTACCTCATCCGCGAGTTCGGCTGGACGCTCGCTTCCCGAGCTCCGCGCCGTCGCGCGGAACGAACTTCCGATCCGGAGAACTAGTCACGTTTACGACCGACTCATCCCCCATCACTTCAGCCGATCGGTGGCCCACGATCGGCAAGCTTCCGACCATGGCGCCACCGTATCGGCCGACGAAACAGCGGTAGTCCGGGTCGAACTCGCGTCCCACCAGCCGCTCAGCGACGTCGATGTCGCTGTCTGGTACAGGACCGGCAACCAGCACCGGCATCCGGGCGAACAGGTCATCGAGTCGTTGAAGGGTGCTGGCCTTCACTCCAGCCCTCTTCTCGCCAGCTCTCCCGCCGCTCGGATCTCCGCGTCCCTGGCGTTGCGGATGCACGAGACGTTCTTGTCGCCGTCGTAGCCGATCTCCGTGCGAACTCCTCCGGGCTCGACCACCGCGCGGAGCAACCCGTGCGCCCACTCGCAGCGCGTGACGTCTCCCATGAACTGGTGCCAGTCAGTCCCCTTGGATGACCACTCGGGTTTCACCAGACGCCGTGTCCCAGAAGACATAGAAAGTCGCATCGTAACTGAGGACCGTGACGGGGGCTCGACGCACGTCGATCTGGCCAACGAAGGTCATGGGCTTGCCATTGTGAAAGGGCCACTCTGGCCCCTGAAGCCATTCTGGAGTTTTCGTCAGGCTACGAAAGGAGTCCTTGATCTGATGATCGAGCCAATGCTCGAAGGTCTCTGGCGGCCCTACGTAACGCTCCGTGAGGGCCCGGAAGTACTCCTCGGATTCCAGAGGAACATCGGGGCGACATGCGTGGCGACCACACACGCGAAAGAGTAGGTCTAGGTTGTCGTCGTAGTTCATTGCCCCTCGGCAAAGTGAGAGAAGGAGTAGTTGAGCCGGCGATGTGGATCGATCGCCGCGTGCTCCCAGGGCCACACCTCGCGCAGGTCGGTGGGTGAGTCGAAGCCGGGAACACCACGGTTAGCGCGCGCATGATGGAGTTCCCGAACTGCACGGATCTGGGTCAGCCGCCCTGTGTCGGTCGATCGTACCCAGGCACGGGCTGACGGCGGATATCCGGCTCGCATGGCAGCGAGGTTCGCCGGCCCGAACTCCCCGGGAGCAGCTTGTGCTGCTCGGGTCATCCAGTACCGTTCGCGGATTACCCCCCAAGACGGATAGGAGCCGTCCGGCATGAGCTGCGTGATCGGCCCGCCCAGCCGCCACCGTGGGAAGCAGATCAGACCCAATGGGTCTTGGTACACCAATGGATCCAGGACGTAGCCGAATGGCGGAAGGCCGCCGGCTATGCCGATCGGATCCTTGCTGATGTACCTGCCTGTCGACGGGTCGTAGTAGCGGAAGCGGTTGTAGAAGAGGCCGGTCTCGCCGTCCTCGTACTGGCCGGGGAAGCGCCAGGGCTGCGAGGTCTTGGCGACGTCGGTCTTGGCGACGCCCCAGACATCGAGCTGGGCCTTCCAGGCGAGCTCGCCAGCTTCGTCGTAGAGCGCCGAGGGGCAGCCGAGGTGGTCACCCACGATGCCGTAGCGGGCGTGCTCGTCGAGCTTGGCGAGCGGCGCGAAGGTCTCGGGCTCGAAGAGCCAGGTGGTGACGTTGCCGTGGCCGCCGTCGAGTGAGGAGGTCGCGCCTTCGCCGCTCGCGCCGAACGTCTCGGTGCGCTCGTGCAGCGGGACGTGACCGTCCCAGAGCCAGCGCACTCGGGAAGTGGGTGCGCCATTGCGACGCAGCATCTTCTCGACGCGGCGGCCGAGCGCGTCGTACGCGAACGCGACCACGGCGCCGTCGGGGCGCGCGACCTCGGCGAGCATGCCGTCGAGCGACCAGCGGTACTGCCATCGGGCGCCGTCGGGATCGACGCGCTCGACGAGATTGCCGTCCGGGTCGTGGCGATAGCGAGTGGTGGCGCCGCGCTCGGAGGCCTCGAGCAGCATGCCGCCGCGGCCGTACTTGCGATCGGCGTGCGCTTGCGTCCTGTAGACGTTGCCGACGGCGTCGAGCGATCGGTAGTCGAACGTGGTGCGGTTGCCTTCTCCCGTGAACGTCTCGAGGTACAGCCGCTCGCGCGCGTCGTGCCCGAAGCGGCGCGTGCCTCGCGTCGGGTCCACGATCTGGCGGAGCTGGCCCTCGGGCGTCCAGTCGTAGCCGAGCGCGTCGAGGATGTCGGTCGAGGACCAGGTCTCGCGAAAGACGGGACGCCCGAGCGTGTCTCGCTTCCAGCGCAACATGATGCCACCGGGCAGCCGTCGCTCCGTCTCTTGCCCGAGCGTGTCTCGGCCGAGCGTGACGCGCCACGGCTCGGATCGGCCGTGGTCGCGCTCGACGCTCAACGTGGACGTCGCGCCGCGCGGGTCGCGCTCCAGGAAGACGGAGGCGCCCATCGACGAGGTGATCCCGATGCGCCGCCCGCGAAGGTCGAGCTGGCTCTCGATCCAGTCGGGCGCCTCCGCCGCGAAGGCGAAGCTCTCGCGGATCGGTCGGCCGGCGGCGTCGCGGGTGACGTGCAGCGTGCCGGTCGCGTTGGTGGCCTCCTCGAGGAGGCCGTCCGGACCGTAGCGATAGAGGACCTCGGCCGGCGCGCCGTCTCGCCGGTGCCTGGGCTCGTGTCGCGCTTTCACGATGCGGCCGGCGCCGTCGCGCTCGTAGCGCGTCGTGACGCCGCTCGGCCGGATGTGCGCGCGCAGCTCGCCCGTCAGAAGCTCGCGACGCTGCTCGTGCACGCTGCCGTCGAAGCCGACCTCGAAGACGACGTCGCCGAGCGCGCTGTAGAGGAATCGATGGCGCTCGCCGGCTTCGTTCGTGACCGAGACGAGCTGGCCCTCCGTGTCGTGCTCGAAGAGGACGCGCGAGCCGTCGGCTTCCTCGCGCCAGGCCAGCCAGCCGTTGCCCGAGTAGCCGAAACGCACCTTGCGAAAGACGGTGCCGGTCGAAACGACGTGGTCCTCGGCGTCCCAGTCCCAGCCATGCGTGACACCGGCGAGGTCGTCCATCTCGGCGAGCCGACCTCGGATGTCCCACCGGTAACGCTCGATGCCGCGCGCGTCGCGTCGCTTGACGAGCCGTCCGCGCCGGTCGTGATCGAGCCGGATCTCCGCGCGTCGGGCGTCGCGGATGCGCGTGACGTTCTTGTCGCCGTCATAGGCGATCTCCGTGCGTGCGCCGCCGGGCTCGACGACCGCGCGGAGCAGGCCGTGCGCCCACTCGTAGCGCGTCACGTCGCCGGTCGGGCCCGTGCGTTCCACGAGACTCGACTGCGCGTCGTAGACGAAGCGCGTTTCGCCGCGGGCGTCCCGGATGAGGATGGGCTGGTCGCGCTCGTCGTGCTCGATCGAGACCGCGGCGCCGTCGGGCCCGACGAACCGGGTGCTGTTGCCGCGCTCGTCGTGCTCCCATCGGGTCGTGCGCCCGAGCGGGTCCTTCTCGAGGACCTTGCGGAGGTCGTCGTCGTAGACGAGCTCGGTGACCCCGCCGTGCGCGTTGACGATCTGCGTGACGAGGAAGCTGCGGTTGTAGTGGTACGTCGTGTCGCGCCCGAGCGAGTCGGTGACGACCGTGTAGTGGTTGCTCTTGTCGTAGTCGAAGCGCGTGTTGTAGATGCCGCCGTCGCCCCATGCGCGGACGCAGTACGCCTCGGGCCCTCGGCCGTCGTACCGGTAGTGGAACGAGAGGCCGGTCCGGTCGGTCCACTGCACGAGCAGGTGGCTCTCATAGAGGTAGCGCGTGACCTGCCGGAGCGCGTCGCGCGCCTCCGCGAGGTCGCCGCGATCGGAGTACGCGAAGCTCAGGTGCTCGCGATGGCCCTCCTCCTTCGGATCAGGCAAGAGCACGCGCACGAGCTTGCCGCGCTCATCGTGCTCGAAGAGCACCCGTCGGCCGCACGAGTCGTAGACGGTCGCGAGCAGCCCCGTCTTCGGGTCGTACACGAGACGGACCTCGTGACCGTCGCGCGAGCGGATACGCACGAGCTTCGCGACCTGATCGTCGGGACGGTTCGTCACGCGCGAGAGCTCGCGCACGAGCCCGTCAGGGTGGCTCTCGATCTCCCACGTGAACGCTGCCTTGCACCGGATGGTCAGCCGATCGCGCGGGTCGTACAGCTCGTCGCCGGGGTGCATCACGTCGCCCGGAAGCCCATAGGTAGGCAGCTCGATCTCGCGACCTTCTTCGTTCCGATAGACGACCTGACCGAGCTCGAGCCACGCCGCCTGATCGAGGCTGTGACTCCATCCGTAGCCGAGCACGCCGTCACGCGCCGACATCGACGAGTCGTAGTGACGCTTGAAGATGAGCGGGATCGGCCCCGGCAGCTCGAAGTCGGTGTCCTCCGAGAGCACGCGCCCGGTGGCGGGATCGACGGGGTCGCCGCGAACGAAGCAGCGTGCGCGCGCGATCGCCTGGCGGGCACGCTGCCCGAGCTGCCGCGAGACACGCGCGATGGTGCGGTTGATGGTCAGCCGAGCGAGTCGCGCACGCGCAACGGCACTTCGAAAGGCTCGTCCGGCGCGGCCAAATCGCCGCGAAGCCTTGAAGCCGAGACGAAGCACCGTGCCGGAGAACAGGTAGCGAGCTGCCTGGAGGCCGACGCTGAGCCCGAGGACCAGGCCGTCCGTGCCCGTCGGCCCGCCCACGATCACGGGACCGCCGACGCCCGCGAAGCAGAGCACCGCAGAGGTCGGCATGCTGATCGGGTCCGAGCACGAGAGCGCCATGTCGCCCTGGCGCACGGATTGACCCGATCGGATACGGACGGTCTGCGACCCGAAGGGGAGGTCGGCATTCCCCGAGGGCGGTGGCAGCGTCGGGAAGATCCAACCGCCCGTCCACGGGATGTGCGGCGAGACGATCCAGTTGGTGGCCGTGTGGCCCGTGATGGCGGCGTTCTCGCCGTTGATCTTCACGGGCCCCGGCGCAGGAGCATCAAGCAACCACCCGATCGCAGCGCCCATGCCCTCGCCAATCGGGTCCCAGATCACGCCCACGTACGGGTAGGGAAGCGGCGTAGGAACCGGCAGCGGGTTCCAGTGGACATCCACGCCGAGCACCAGGTGCCACCACCGTGCGGCGAGCGGCATCACCGGCCTCCGGACGGGCGTGCGGTCGTATCTACGGCGCTAGAGTCCTTCGGCGCTGGAGCGCTACGGTTCTCGGGCGGTTCGTCGTCGATGCGCACGGTACCGCGCAGCTCCGGCGCGACCTTGTTCCGAGGGAGATCCTCTGGCCTCACCTCGCGAAAGGCAGGCGTCGCCGGTCCCGGCGTCTCCGCGGACACGTCGGGAGCGGCTGCTGGCTCCGCCGAGGGCGCGGCTGCAGGAGGCGGTGCGGCGAAGCCCGCGAGGATCTGTGCCTGCGCATTAAGGGAATCCGCTTGCGCGGTGAGGCCCTGCTTCGCGCACGACTGGGCGAGACGCGCCGCCATCGCCGCAGCGTCATGGGTCTCGGTCGTCGGTTGCCCGGGATCGTCACCGCTCACGATCACGGCGCGCTGCCACGCCTCGACGGCTTGCTCGACGAGCCCGGCGCGCACGGCGGCCTCTCCCGACAATCGATAGGCCTCGAGCGCCATGCCTCGTTCGCCCGCATCCTCCGCGGCGCGACCTGCGGTGGCGAGCACGGCGGCGGCGGAGGCGTCCTCTTTCAGCGCGAGCAGCACGCCGCCTCGGCAAAGCTCGACCTGGGCGAGGAGCGCGGGAAGCTCGGCCTCCTTGGCGCGCTCGCTCGACAGCACGAGCAGGTCGCGCGCCTCGCGACGAAACCCGGCGCCGATCATGACGCTCGCGAGCAGGAGCTCCATGCGGATCCCGTCGCTCGCTGAGCCGTGCAGGAACATTAGGTCGCGCGCCTCGCGATGCAGGCGGATGGCATCGAGCGATCGGTTCTCCCTCATCGCCAGCACGGCCTGCGCGATCAGGCGTTGCAGCCGCTCGTGCAGCGTCGGCCCGAGCGGTGCGAGATCGGGCGCCGCGCGCGGAGCCTGTGTCGCCACAGGAGGCTCCTCGACGAGGCCCGTGGGCTGCTCGGGATCGTCCCAGACGGGGATCCGCAGCGGGCTCCAGGTCGCGCCGGCGGCGCCGCTTCCCGCGGCCACGGCGCTCAATGTGTCGTTCACATCGCGATCGAGCTGAGCCGGATCGGGCTGAGCACGCACGACGAGCGCCTGCTCGCCCAGATCCTTCGCGAGCGCTGCGAGCGCGGCATCGTCGCGTTCGTCGATGAGCGCCCAGCGGATCGGTTTCGTGCGCTCGTGCAAGACGAGCGACCGCAGCGCCGCCAGGACACCGGGATCGTCGTCGCGCACGAGGGGCGCCACGACGACGACCAGACTCTCGAGCGGTTCGGGGATGGCCGCCGACAGCCGATAGAGAGCGCGCGCGAAACGCTCGGCGTCGGACCGTCTGGGAGCGTCTTCCGACCGCAACGGGAGCAGCTCGAGCTCCGCCTCGCGGAGCGCCGTTCGGAGCGCCTCCGTCTCTTCCTGAAGCTCCGCGATTCGCTCGTCCCAGCCGCCCGTCTTCGTCCACGGCGACTCGAGCCACACGAAGGGCCGGAGGTTGTCCTCTTCGTGCTCGCCAAGCGCGATCACGTCGAGCGCGGGCTTGCGCCACGCCGCGTTCGTCTGGACCAAGAGCAGGCGTGCAGCGCTGGCTCGCGAAAGCCATCGCACGCTGTCGGCCAGCCTGTAGCTGGCTTCGGTCCACGACCTCACGCGCTACTCCGAGTTGATGTTGACGACCGAGCCCGAGATGCCGGTCGGTCCGCTCGACGAGAGGCTGATCTTCCCCGCCGTGGTCAGCGCGCCGCCCGAGGCGAGCTTGAGCACGGCACCCTGTCCCGAGAGCTTGATCTGCGGGGAGATCAGATTGATCGCGCTCGGCGTCAGTTGAATGACCGAGTCGCCGCACTGGAGCGTGATCCTCGAGGTCCCGACCAGGATGGCGATCCCGGCGCTCTGGAGGTCGAGCTCGGCTGCGTCGCCTACGGTGGTGTGAATTCGCGAGGGCGCTGCGAGATCGGCGTTGCCTCCTTGCAGGTGAAAGAGGCACTGCGCCGCGTCGAGCCGGTACTCCAGGACGGCGGACGCGAGCCACGTCGCCGTGACAGCGTCCTTGCGGTCGCCCGTCGTCGTGTGGTGGCTGAGCCCGGTGACCTTCCGGCGGTGGCCGGCCTTGTACGTCTCGGTGACCTGCCCCGCGACCTCCACGCTGCGCGTCGCGCCGATCGTGAGCGTGTCGTTGGACGAGATGGTGGCCGCCCGGTTCGCCGAGAGCGTGTGCGTCTGATCCTGCGTGACCGAGACGTTGCGCTCGCCGCCCACGGAGACCGACTGCCCTCCCGAGACCGACTCGGTGTGGCTGCCCGATACCGTCGTAGAGCGATTGCCGGTCACCGCGTTCGATTGGTCGTTGCCGACGGTCGTCGCGTGATCGTGAAGCACCTCTTCGCGGAGGTTCTTCTGCGCGCGCAGATAGACCTCTTCGTCGCCGGCGGCGTCCTCGAAGGACAGCTCGTTGTGCCCGGCCGAAGGACCGCCGGGTGTCGTCGCCGTGCGCAGCACCGAGCGCGTCTTGTCGGTCGGCAGCGTGTACGGGCTCGGGTTCGCGCCGTTGTGCACGCACCCGATCACGAGCGGACGGTCGGGGTCTCCGTCCTCGAAGCTGACCACGACCTCCATCCCGATGCGCGGGATGAACACGTGCCCCCATCCTGCACCGCCCCACGGCTGAAGGACGCGGATCCAGCAGCTCGATCGCTCGTTGCGCTCGCCCTCGCGGTCCCAAGGGAACTGCACCTTGATGCGCCCGTGGTGGTCGGTGTGGATCTCCTCGCCCGCGGGCCCCACCACGAGCGCGCGCTGGTGCCCCGCGATCTGCGGACGCGGACGGCGCACCGGACGGAAGGGCACCGTGAGCGGGATGCACTCGAAGCGTACGCGGAAGCGTTCGCGCTCGCCGGTCACGCCGTCCTGGTCGGTGACGATGACCTCCGGTGCCTCACCCTCCGCATCGATGGCGACGACGAGGTACTTCCGATCGAGCGTGGGATCGACGCTGCCGCGCAGCACGAACGTGCGTCCCGGAGCGAGACCCACCACGTCGGCGGACGCGTGGAAGACGACGCTCCGCGACGCGAGAAGCTCGCGGAACAGGCGCGCCTTCTCGGTGCCGTCGTTTGCCGCGTAGCGATGCGCTCCGTCGTCGTATCGGTGCAAGGTGAGAGGCCCCGGGTACTCGAAGTGCTCGTGGTCCCAGCCGCCCGGCGCCTCGCCGCGGCTCTCCTTCGCGAGGTCGACGGCGGGCTGCGTCCAGTCGTGATCGGAGAGCACGGCCGAGCTCGAGCCCGTCGTCGCCACGCCATCGAACGTGCGGATGCTCTCGACCTCCAGGTCCGCGCCTGCCGGCGCGATCCGGATGGGCTGCCCGTCCATCGTCTCGAACGCGGGGAAGGCCTCGTTGCGATCGACGAGCACCACGCGCTCGGTCTCGTCGCTCTGATCGAAGTGGAGCGAGATGCCCTCCTCGGCCAGCAAGCGAAGGCAGAAGTCGAGGTCGCTCTCGCGCTGCTGCACGCAGTACTCGCGCACCGGGTACTCGCGGGAGAGCTGGCTCGCGTCCACCGAGCGCTGGAAGCGCGCGAGCCCTTCGCTCATCACCTGCTCGACGATCTCGGGCACCGTCAGGTCCTGGAAGATGCGCGAGTTGACCCGGTAGCGGAGCGCGTCGAGCGCAGGCACGACGTGCACGCGGACGAGCTGGTGCCCGGCAGCGTGCCCCTGCGTCGTCACCACCGACACGATGCCCGCCACGCGATGCGCCGCGACGTCGCGCTCGAGGATGAGTGACGCCGGCTTTCCGTGCATCGCGCGCGGATCGATCGACAGCTCCTCGCACGCGAGGTCGAGCACGACGCGATAGAGCCCGGACAGCTCCTCGCGCCGGCTCATCGCCCGGACCTTCCACTCGGCGTCCGAGTCGAGCGTCGGCCAGAACGTGAAGCGCACCTTCGGAAGCGCCGGCCCCGAGTCGAGCGCGGACGCGATGGCCGAGACCCCGGCGGCGACGAGCTGCCCGACGGCGACCGCCGTCTGCACGGCTCCGATCACACCCGCTGCGCCCGGCACGAGCGCGCCGACGGCGCCGGAGGCGCCACCACCGAGCGCCCCGAAGTCGGGTGCTGAGGGCGCCGATGGAGCCGACGGCCCCGATGGCATCGAAGGACCAGAAGGCATCGAAGGTGCGCTCGGAGCGCCCGGCATCGAGGGGGCGCTCGGCGTGCTCGGCAGATCCGGTGCGGACGGCGTCGATGGCGGCGCGAAGGCCGGTCGCATCGGCACCGTCATCTCGCTGAAGTCAGGAGCCTCCGTGGACGGCGCCTCGATGCGGCCGACAGACGAGACATCCGGCGGCTCCGGTGTCGTGCGCGGACGGATGGGGATCGTCTCTTCGTGCCAATTGTCCGTCGCGGCTTCGGCGCCGTCGCTCGCTCGGTCGCTCCGATCCGTCATCTCACCCTCCGACTGCCGACCCTTCGAGTATCGATCCGATCCGGCCGCAGTTGCGCGAGGAACGCGCAAAACCTCGTCCCATCAGAGCGGGTATTGCGCCTCGCGGCCCTCGCGGATCTCGGGAATCGCCCGCACTCCGAGGTAAACGCTGAGACCGAGCAGGCCCGTGCCGATCGCCAGCGACACGACGCCGCCCGTCGCGCCGACACCCAATCGATCTGAAGTGAACGCGTCGATCGCCGTGTAGAACGCGCCAGCCGAGAGACCGAGCACGATGGCGAACGGCCATGGTGACGGTCTGTGTTCGAGACGCATGGCCCGGCGATATACGACTGGCACCGGACCGACCTCGACGACGCCGGAGTCGAGGTACTCGGTGCCGTCGATCTCCAGGCGCAAGAGCAACTCGTGCGAGCCGTTCGACAGATCGACGACACACGGTGCTCGGCAGAGCCACCGTCCCGCGGGCGCGGCCGCAGAATCTCCGTAGCGTCGCTCGCCGACAGCGACTTCCACGTCGGCTGGTCCATCGAGCACGTCGATGACAGCGCGTCCGTGCCCTGGCGGAGGCGGGGTCGGCGGCAAGCTCACGCTGGGAACGGAGCGCGAGGGCGTCGCGGGCGGCGGCAGGTAACGCGGACTGCACGCCGCGCACGCCACGAACATGCACGCGATGGCGCCACCCGCAGCAGGGCCAACTCGGTGCGCGAGGGTCGTCATTGCGCCGGCCACGCCGCCTCCGACGCTGCACCCGGCCGCACACGCGCCACGCCGGGTGCCACGAGCCAGACGCCCAGCGCCGAGAGTCCCGTACCGAGAGCCCAGCTGAGCGTGGTAATCCCGATCACCTTCGGCTCGTCGTCGTCGTCGGGTGTGCCGCTCGCGAGGCTGACCGTGCCAGCGATGGCGAAGAGCAACCCGATGGCTCCGAGAAGCAACGAGCCGACGCCCAGCGCCCAGGGAGTGACTCGTTCCTCGGTCAGCTCGAGCACGCGGCGGTGTAGTCGAGGCTGCGCGTCGAAGCTCAATCTGACGCGCTCGACCTGCGCGTGATCGGCGTGCTGCAGCGTCAGCATGAGCTCGTGCGTGCCGAGCGGCAGGTCGACAGCACACGGAGTCCTGCAGATGTGGCGAGCGCGCACGGTGATCCTCGTCTCGGTGCTGCGGGTCCTCACGGAGTAGAAGCCCGGACCGCGCCACGACTCCCCAGACGGAACGGCGGACGGCCTCGACACGTACTCCGACGTCGTCCGAGTGACACCCACTCTCGTTCGGTCAACCCCCGTCACCAGCTCGACCTTGGTAGGTCCGTCCACGACGTCGAGGACGACACCGGAGATATCGGTGGAGGCGGCTGACGGAGCTGGGGCGCGACGATGCTGGGTCGGGCAGGTGGCGGGAGATGCGTGATGCACCCGGAGAAGCAGAGCCCAGCCATCGCCATGGCGGTGAGTGTGTGTCGCGTTGTCGTCATCGGTGGTCCTCGTCCGTGAACGCTGGCTTGTCGCGCGCGCGACAATGCAGTTCACCTCCCAGTGGACCGGGCCGTCCTGCTACGCTCGCTGGCGGAAGGACGTGGCGTGTCGCCGGGAGGTCTTCGGCGATGACCATCCACGTACGGAAGTACCGACGCGGAGGGTGGGAAGTGGACATCGCGATGCG
>JADZFZ010001047.1 GCA_020854145.1 Deltaproteobacteria bacterium
CGGCATCGGCAGCGCGCAGGACGCGACCACGCGACAGACCGTGCGCGAGCGACCCGATCGCGACGACGAGGAGCTCTACATGGACGATGCGGTCGCGATCGCAGCCGGGGCGTTCCACGCCTGCGCGCTCGACGACGACGGCCCGATCGACTGCTGGGGCGACGACGCTGCCGGTCAGCTCGGGGCGGACCCCGACGACGACGAGGACGAGCGCGTCTTCGGTCGCGCGGTGCGCGTAGAGCGTTTCAGCTTCGGCGGCGGCGGCCGCGGACCGTGAGCTGCGCGCGCACGAGCAGCGATTGAGCAGTCGTTGGGCAGTCGTCGGTCTGGTGAGCGAGCAATCGCCGGCCGCATGGATGGGCAATGGAGGTCACCATGCAGACGACTCTCGAGCCCCGCGTCTCCCGTCCCATGCCAGCGAAGCCCGACTCCGAGCTCTGGTTGGCGGCAGTCTATCGGCGCGCCCGCGAGCGGACGAACGAGCTCTGGCTCGTGCAGCCGATGGGGGGCGGAGCCCTACGCTCCATCACCTTCGGGCAGGCGCTCGACGAGTCGCGACGGATCGCGGCGCATCTTGCCTCGCGCGGGTACCCGCCCGGGTCGTCGATCGCGATCCTGAGCCAGAACTGCGCGCACTTCGTGATGATGGACCTCGCCATCTGGATGGGGGGCCACGTCTCGGTGCCGCTCTATCCCACGATGACACCGGCGACGATTCGCTACGTGCTCGATCACGCGAACGCGCGCGCCCTCTTCGTCGGCAAGCTGCCCGCGGTGCCCGACGGGGCGATCCCCGACGAGATCGACGGCCTGTCGTGCGCACTGTCGCCGCCGAATCGCTTCCTGCGCTGGGAGGACGTCGTCGCCACGACGGCTCCGCTCCAGCGCGAGACGGAGCGCGGTGCCGAGGAGGTCGGCGCGATCCTCTACACGTCGGGCACCACCGGGCGACCGAAGGGCGTGGAGCACACGTTCGGTGCGATGGCGGCGACGACACGGTGCTTCGGTTCGCTGCTCGACGCCAACGCCTCGGACCGGCTCGTGTCGTACCTGCCCCTCGCGCACACGGCCGAGCGTGCGTTCATCGAAGGAGCCTCCTTCGCGTCGGGTGCGCGCATCTACTTCTGCGAGTCGCTCGAGACCTTCGTGGCCGACGTGCAGCGAGCGCGTCCGACGCTGTTCGTCGGAGTGCCGCGCATCTGGGTGAAGCTGCGCGAAGGCATTCTGGCGAAGATCCCGGAGGCCCGTCTGCGCCGGCTCTTGCGGACCCCGATCCTCGGAGAGATGGTCCGCCGCAAGGTGCTGAGCGGGCTCGGTCTCGATCGGGTGCGCCATTGTGGAACGGGTGCAGCGCCCACCCCGGTCGAGCTCAGGGACTTCTTCTCGCGGCTCGGTCTCGACCTGCTCGAGCTGTACGGCATGACGGAGAACTTCGGGTTCTCGCACCTGTCGCTCCCCGGTCGGCTGCGGCGCGGCTGGATCGCGCCGCCGCTGCCGGGCGTCGAAGCGCGCCTCGGGCCCGACGGCGAGGTCGAGGTCAAGAGCCCAGGGACGATGCGTGGATACCACCGCGATCCCGAGGCGACGGCCGCGGCCTTCACGTCCGACGGGTTCTTGCGCACGGGCGACCGCGGCGAGATCGACGGCGACGGCTTCCTGCGCATCGTCGGCCGCACGAAGGAGATCTTCAAGACGAGCAAGGGCAAGTACGTCGCTCCGTCGGCCATCGAGAACGCGCTGCTCGCGAACAGCCTCTGCGAGCTCGCGTGCGTGATGGGAACCGGAGAGCCGCAACCATTCGCCGTCGTGGTGCTGAGCGAGAGCGCACGGTCGCGAGCCGCGAGCGCCGATGCGCGCGGCCCGATCCGCGCCGAGCTCGAGAGCTTGCTCGCGTCGGTCAACGCGACGCTGCCGTCGCACGAGCACCTGTCTCGCATCGTGGTGAGCGACGCGGTCTGGACCGTCGAAGACGGTCTTCTGACGCCCACGCTCAAGCTGCGCCGCGATCCCATCGAAGCGCGGTTCGCCGCACGGGCGGCGGCTGCCCCCCTGGGAGTCTCTTGGCTCGGGGGGGCCGCGGGAGCCGTGAGGCAGCAGGGCGTCGTGTCGCGTCGCTCGATGCGCGCGACATCGATCCCACGCCGCAAGCGTTTCTCGCCGCGGTCGCAGGCGCTCTCGGGGTGGACCCCGAGTCGCTCCCCGAGTCGCTCGCCGCCGTGCCCGCCGTGCTCGTGGTCGACACCTACGAGCTGCTCGGCGCGCTCGACGCGTGGGTCCGTGAGGACTTCCTGCCGTCGTTGCCGGACGGGGTGGTCGTGGTGATCGCGAGCCGAGAGCCGCCCACCGCGTGGCGCCTCGATCCTGAGGCTGACCGGGCTCGTCGAGCCCGTCGCGCTGCGAAACCTGACCCCGATCAGAGCCGCGAGCTGCTCGCGCTGCGCGGCGTCGAGGGACAGCGTCGGGCCGCGCTCGGCGACGCCGCGCACGGGCACCCGCTCGCGCTCGCGCTCGTCGCCGAGCTGCCGAACGAGAGAGTGGCAGCCGACTTCGCGTTGGATCAGGCGCCCGACGTGGTCCAGGCGCTTCTCGATTGCTTCGTTCGGACGGTGCCGTCGTCCGAGCACGCCCGCGCGCTCCAGGTCGCCGCGCTCGTCCAGCGCACGACCGAAGACCTGCTGCGCGCCGTCTGCGATCCGGCGCGAGCGGGCGAGCTCTTCGCGTGGTTGCGCAGCTTGTCGTTCGTCCAGCGGGGGCCGCGCGGTCTCTTCCCGCACGACATCGCGCGCGACGTCCTGCTCGCCGAGGCGCGCACGCGCGACCCCGCCACGCACCTCGCGCTGCGACGCGCGGTTCGTGATCACCTGCACACGCGACTTGCCGCCGAGACGGACCGTGGTGACCAGCGCTTCACGGTGCACGAGCTGCTCTTCCTGTTCCGCCAGAACCCGGTGATGCAGCGCGTGGTCGACTTCCAGCGGCTGGGGACCGCGACGCCCGAGCCGCTCCGGCCCGACGACGTCGACGCGGTGGCCGCGATGGTCGAGGTGCGCGTGGGCCGCGAGACCGCGGCGGTCGTGCGGCGCTGGGGCGCGCGCGACCTGCGCCTGTTTCGCGTCTATCGTGACCAGGAGGGCGTCGTCGAGGCGGTGAGCCTCGATCTCGAGCTCGATGCGCAGTCGCTCGACGAGACCGCGGCGTTCGATCCCATCGTCGCCGCGGTCCGCGACCACGTGAACGCGCGAGCCGGCCTGCGCGCCGGCGATCGCATCACGGTCGGTCGAGTCTTCGCCCATCGAACGGGCGGCACCGCCTCGGCGCCGAGCGTCAACGACATGATGGTGCGGCAGTTGGTGGGCTGGATGATCGGTCCCCCCGTCGCGTGGAGCTTCATCACGCTGCACGACCGGAGCCTGTGGACCATCCCGCTCGTCTACATGGGGATGGAGCGCGCCGAGATCCCGGGCGAGACCGACGGGCGTCGTCTGCACTTCGTCATCTACGATTGGAGGCGCCTGTCGCGCCGTGCCTGGCTGGACCTCACCGCGGAGCGCGAGACCGCGACGACGACGGAAGAGAGCCCGAGCGTGGCGGCGCCCGAGCCTGCGCTCGTCGTGCTGTCGGAGCCAGACTTCCGCGCCAGCGTTCGCGCGGCGCTGAAGGACTTCGCGCGCGACGACGCTCTCGGAAGGAACGCGCTCCTTCGCTCGCGGCTCGTGCGCGACGCCAGCGACGGCCAACGACCCGTCTCGCGTCTTCGCGCGTTGATGCGCGACGCCGCGCAGAGCCTGTGCGCGCATCCGCGCGACGAGAAGCTCTACCGCGTCTTGCACGCCACGTATCTCGCGCCTGCCGAGACGCAGGAGCTCGCCGCCGAGCGGCTCGGCCTGCCGTTCAGCACCTATCGCCGCCACCTCGGTAGTGCGATCGAGCGGGTCGCCGACTGGCTCTGGCAACGCGAGATCACCGGCTGAGACGGTCGATCAGAACATCAGAGGGTCGATCAGATCAGCGCTCGCCGGTCTCGACGAGGCGGTCGAGCACGAGCCCGAAGAAGCGCGTCGCGCCCGCGAAGAACCAGCCGAGGTGCGCTCCGCAGCCGCGGCAGACGACGACCTGCCACGCGTGCGCGGCAAACCAAGTGAAGTCCGTCTCGAAGGGCCCGATGCCGCGACATCCGGGCGCCTCCACGAAACAGCCGATGCGAAACAGGATCCCCGCAGGGTTGAAGAAGACGTGCGCGTGCGCGCCGTCGCGCTCGGTCCGCTCCGCGCTCGTCGTGATGGTGTGCCCACACGCGCGACACGCGAGCACGAGGGGCTCGTCCGTGGTCGCGTCCGCATCGTCGGCAGGCGCGATGTCGGGCGCGTGCGGCTGCCCCGATGCGGGGC
>JADZFZ010001048.1 GCA_020854145.1 Deltaproteobacteria bacterium
ACGGAGTCGGCGGTGAGCGCAAGGCGCGGTGAGGAGGAATACCGGGGCGTATTTCGACGAACCGCAACGCCGCGATCGCCGGTGAAACCTAGCGAGGGCCGATCAATCTTCCCGATTTCTGGGGTTAACGTGACGAGTGCGCAGCTGTCGACGCGCGCGTCTCCTCGATGCGAACGAGCTTCACGTACACGACGACGAGCACGAGAGTGTCGAGGACTGCGAAGAAGACGAACATGCCGTCGGAGACGATGCGCCCAGCGTAGAGGGCCGCAACGGCGCCCGATGAAGGGTTGGCCGCGATTGCGGCCTCAAGGGCCCAGCACAGGCCGTACGTGGCGTACAGCGGCACGGCGAGGACAACCCAGACTGCGAACATGATCGAGCGGTGACCCCTCATCAGCTCGGTGCTCCGCTCGAGCGCGTTCGCTGACGTCTTTCTCTCTTCGACCACACAAACCGGGACGAGCGCGAACGACAGTGCCTTGAGCACACCGGGCACGACGAGCAGAAGCAGGTAGAAGCCGGAGACGAGCGCGGACACGAACGATGCTCCGACGAGCCTCCCTCCCCACACCACCACCGCCGCGCCGATTGAGCGCGTGATCGGTTCGCGCCCCGAGCCACGCAGCGCCTCGAGCGCCATTCGGACGATCGCCGCGGTGGCGACCAGCTCGAGGATCCAGAAGAGCCCTCGTGCCCGCAGCGGCAGCTCGACGAGCATCGAGCTCACGATTCGCGGCAAGTGGATCGCGAGCGCGATCGGCAGGGCGCGATCACCGACGAGCCGCACGAGCTGCCACGCGCCTACGAGAGTCGATCCCACCGTGAACGGACGTCGCTCGATGTCGTGGGTGAGCCGCTCGATGCAGTCGCCACAGAGCGGTTGACCGAGACGCGGTCGAAGCAACGCGAACGTTCCGCACCGTGGGCAGACTGGACGATCGGCAGCCGGCACAGCCGCGTCGTTCATGCACTCACGCTGCCATCTCGAGGGTCGAAGGTCACGACTTCAGCCCTCGAGGCAGTGCCAGCGCGCCAGCATCTGGAGCGTCGAGCGCACCTGTCCTGCGAGCGCGTCGTGCGGCGTGCTCTCGTGCTCGCGCGCGACGGCGTCCACCACCTCGTCCACCGTGCGCGACCCGTCGAACGCGAGCACCGCCGAGCGCGCGACCGCATCGAGCGGCAACGTCACGTGCGGCTTGGACGTGAGCCACTTTCCCGTTCGCGCTTCGTGTCGCGCGAGCGCGTGCGCCCGAGGTCGCTCCTCGGGCACCTGGCTCGGGCCCATCGGAGTCAGACGCACGTCGGCCTGCCCTGCGCGGTACAGCTCGAGCGCACAAGCCCCGAGGTCGTCGAGGTCGTCGAGGCGCGGCGGCGGCAGCCCGTGCCCGACGAGCAGCCGCTCCACCTCCACACGCAACGTCTCGAGATCCAGGCCCGCGGGCCAGCGGCTCGACAACAACACGAGCGCCGCCTTGAGCGCCGCGTCGCTCGCGTCGAGCTGGAAGCCGTGCTGGCCGTGGAAGGTCTCGATCGCGCCGTCCTCGAGGCGAAAGGGGTCACCCCGCGCCTCGAGCACGAGGGCCACCTCCGCGCGCTCCAACATGTCGCGCCCATGGCTCGCGTGACGTGCGGCGCTCTCGCGACAGAGCACGCTCGACCGGAACTGCCGGTAGAGCAGCACGTCGAGCGTCTCTTCGAGCGCGAGCGACGCGAGACCGAGCGACCCGAGCGCCTCGATCGTCGTCGGGACGGGCTGCCCATCGGGGCGGTTGAACGACGACTCGGCGACGTACGCGAGGCCGTGCCCGCGCACGCGATCGATCAGATCGCGGAGCCAGAACGCTTCGTTGTGCGGCGCGAGGTACTCGTGGACGAGGTACGCGTCGCGGCACTGCGTCACGAGACGCATCTCGCGCGCGAGCAGCAGCCCGTACGGGTGCGCCTCGGTCGAGAGCGTGATGATGGCCGCGGCGTGCGCTTTCGCCTGTCGCGCGCGCTCGAGCGGCGGCGCGTCCGGATCGACCGCGCGCATCAGCACCTCGCGCACGAGGCCGCGCACGCGCCATCCGGGCAACGCGTTGTAGCTGATGCACGCGAGCCCGTCGGGTGCGAGCGAGGTGCGGCATCGTTCGAAGATCGCGCGCTGCGCGTCCGCGGGAACCCAGGAGAGCACCCCGTGGCAGAGCACGTAGTCGAACGGCTCCGCACCGAGCTGCTCCTCTGCGGGATCGCGCAGATCGGCCGCCACGAACGAGACGTTGTGCACACCGATCTCGGCCGCGACGCGGCGCGCTTGCGCGATGTGCGACTCCGACCCGTCGAGCCCGACGAAGCGGCAGCCGGGCGCGTAGAACGCCAGCGCGAGCAGGTTCGCTCCGTCGCCGCAGCCGAGCTCGAGCACGCGGCACCCTTCGAGGCGCGGCCGCGGGCCGCCATGCAGCCACGACGTGCGCAGCAGGTGCTCGGGAGAGAGCCCGGGGATGGTCTGCCCTTCGTATGCGACGCGCTCGTAGTCGTCGGTGCTCAGAGCCGCACCTCGAAGAACAGCGCCTCGTTCTGGCGCGTGTTGCCGACGACCACGAACGCGATCTCGGGCACCTCCACCGATTGGTAGACCGACGCTTCGGGGTAGATGCCCACCACGGGGCCGAGGTCGTCGGGCACGGGGATCTCGTGGGCGCGGGCGTCCTCGATCGCGAGCGGCTCGCCCGCGACGACTCCCGAGCGCGGCAACGTGCGCATCCGGAGCCCGCCGCCGTTGGGCCCGTAGACGAGCGCGATCACGTCCGCCGTGACCACCCATCGCGCGCGCAGCGCCGACGGATCGACGATCGTCGCCGCGCCGAAGTCGCCGCCGCGGGGACGGAAGTAGTACGCGGCCGCGCCCGACGTCGTGCGCGCGATCAGATGCGTGTCCTGCGTCGTCGGGTCGATCCACAGGTCGTTCGTCGACGCGACGGAGTCGCCCGCGGGCGGCGCGAGCGCGTTGGCCCACGTCACCGGCAAGCCCATGTCGAGCCGCGACTCGCCGACGAGCGTCGAGAACGCCCAGGCCGGCGCCCGACCGGTGACGGCCTGCCCGAAGAACGTCATGCCGGGCCCGTCGGTGCGAAACGCCGCGTGCGCGTACGCGCAGTCGTTGTACCCCGGCAGCACGCCGGCGCGCGGGCCGTTCCAGCCCATCGTGTACTCGACGACGTACGAGAAGGAGCCGCCGCCGCCGTCCACGACGTTGGTCCACCACACGACCTTCGCGCCGGCGGGCGACA
>JADZFZ010001049.1 GCA_020854145.1 Deltaproteobacteria bacterium
CCGAGCTCGCGGCCGTGCGCGCGGGCCTCGTGCGTTACGACGGGGTGGCCGCCGCCCGGTGTCTCGACTGGCTCGAGACCACGTGTGTGCTCGACGCGCTGTTCCTCGGCCACGCGGTGCCTGCGGCTTGCCACGACATGCTCGTCGGGACGCTCGCGCTCGGCGCGCCCTGTGACCGGGACCCCGACGCGTGCGCGCCGGGGACGTACTGCGAGACCGAAGGCGCTCGCTGCGGCGTGTGCGTGGCGCAGCGGGAAGCGGCGCCCGCTGCGGCTCCGACTCGCCCGATCGGTGTGGTGCGCTCGGCGCCTGCCTCGATCCCGTCACACCCGACGCCGAGCCCACTTGCGTGCCGGTGGAAGTCTCCTCGCGCGCGGGCGACACGTGCGAAGGCGACACGGCCGTCGCGTGTGACGAGCACGCCGGTCTCGCGTGCGACGACGGGACGTGCGTGCGCGTCGGCGACGGGACCGAAGGCAGCGCCTGCGCCCCGCAATGGTCACGGCGTCGTTGCGTCGAGGGGCTGGAGTGCATCGACGGCGTGTGCTCGCGTCCTGGTCCGCTCGGCGCAGCGTGCGACTCCGATCGCGACTGTGCGAGCGACGCGTGCGACCACGCGGCGGGCATCTGCGCCGAGCCGCCGCCGAGCTGCGGGTGATGTCGGCGCAACGCTCCGGTTGCCGGAGCTCACAGCGGGACGCGGACGGGCGTCGGGCTGATCGACCCGAGAGAGCTCTGCGCCGCGGGGTCGTGCCCACCCCAGCAGACGACACCTCCGCTGCGACGGCGCGCGCAGGTGGTCACGTCGTCGAGCACGATCTCGACGGCATCGTCCAGACCTTCGACCGGCGTGGGAGCACGCGACGGATGGGTGTGGCCGATCCCGAGCTGACCTCGATCGTTGGCTCCCCAGCACACGACACCGCCGCCCGGACGAAGGGCACACGCGTGCGCGCTCCCGACGCCGAGCGCCGTCAGGTCGCCGAGCCCCGTGAGAGCGAGGAGCCGATCCGTCCCGAAGGCCGCGCCCACGCAGCGGACGGCGCCACCGTCGAGCAACGCGCACGCGCCGTCCTCGCCGCCTACCGCGAGCAGTCGCGCACCTCGTAGCGCTTCGACCTCGCGCGGCATCGCACCGCACTCCGACCCGCTCTGCCGAGACCGGACGTCGTCCGCGCCCACGCACCAGACGCGTCCATCGCGAGCGAGCATGCACGCGCGCTCCGGGGATGCGACGAGCTCGACGATCTCGCCCTCGACGGCGACCGACCGGAGCGTCGTCTCGCGCTCCCGCACGCATGCGACCCCGGAGGAGGAGAGGATGAACGTCGCGCTCCACGTGCTGGCTTGTCGGGTGATTCTCGCGGCGCCGGCGATGCGCCGACTCTTGCGTCGCCGCGGATCGACCTCGCGATCGACCGTGACGCACACGAGCGGTCCGGAGCCCGACCGGCCACAGACGTCCCGTCCTGCGCTGAAGCTGGAGAACGCCGGCCGCGTGGCCGCCAGGATTCGCTCGGGCCCTGGGCCGGAGCCGCGCGCGCGCGTGTCGTGATGCCGCGCGCCCGACCAGCACACGACCTCGCCGTCTCGCCGCAGCGCACAGGTGCGTCCGAGCGACGCCTGCAGCGCGACCGCGTCGCCGAGGCCTGGCACTGCGCGTGGTCGGGTCGCCAGCGATCCGACGAGGCCGTCGCCGACCTGACCTTCGCGGTTGTCGCCCCAGCAACGCACCTCGTCGTCCGCGAGGTGCACACACGCGTGCGCATCGCCCAGCGCGATCGCGCGGGCACCCCCGACGCCTTCGATCCGCGCGACGCTCCGCGGCGCGGCCCAACATCGCGCCTCACCTGCGCGGTCGAGGGCGCACGCGTTCAGACCCGAGACGGCGATGCGCGTCGCCGGCGGCAACCCGCGCGGTGACCAGCGGGTGCCGCGACGGCGCGTGAGCAGGGTCGCGAGCGCGCGCAGCGGATCGCGTCGCGGCACCCCGCGCACGAGATCGTCGCGGTGCGTGCCCCAGCACACCACACCCCCGGCGCGCGTTCGCCCGCACGTCTGGTGCACCGATGCGGCGAGCTCGACCACGTCGCGCACGCCGCGTACCTCCACGGGTGCGGCCGCGTCGCGCCCGGTCGCGTCGCCGAGCTGCCCGTAATGGTTGCTGCCCCAACAAACGACGCGACCGTCCCCGAGCGCCGCGCAACCGTGCGCGGGACCGACCGCGATCGTGCGCGCGCCGTTCACGGACGCGACGACTCGCGCCTGCGCGTGGACATCCCTCACGCCGTCGCCGAGCCCGCCCTCTTCGCCGTCGCCCCAACAGAGGACACGCCCTTCGCGCGAGCGCGCGCACCCGAGGTAGCGCGCGAGCGCGATCGATGTGATCCCCTCGAGCCCTGCAACGCGCACCGGAGGATGCACGTCCACGCTGCGCGACGGCCCGCGTGTGCTTCCCCAGCAGAAGACGGTGCCCTCGCCGGTGAGCGCGCAGGTGCGGTCGTGAGTCGCCGCGACCTGTGTGGCCGGCGGCAACCCATCGACTGCTCGGGGCGGGACGTACCGCACCTTCGCGCCGCCGAGCTGTCCGCGTCGCCCGTCGCCCCAGCACACGACGCGGCCACGCACGTCGACCACGCAGCTGTGGTGCTCGCCCGCAGCGACCGTCGTGGCCGTCGGGGCGTCGGCCTCTTGCGCGCGGGCCCCGACGACTGCCGAGGCGACGACGACGCCCGACACACAGGCAAATCGGGCTCGGCGCGCGAGGGCCTTCACGGTCAGGGCATTCTGACGAACCGGCCGCGAGAGACCAGAGCCGAGTGTGCTTCGCCCCGATTCAGGAGCCGCCGCAGAGAACGAGGTCGAGCGCTGCGGTCTCGCTCGTGACCTCGACGGTCTCGCTCACCATGCACTCGTAGTCGATCGAGACGACGTACGTGCCGGCCGACAGATCGCCGAAGAAGAAGTAGCCCGCCGGATCGGTCGTCGTGGTGGTCAGAACCCGGTCGCTCTGGAGCAGCTGCACCGGAGCAGCATCGACCGGTGAGCCGTCGCCCCAGCGCAAGGTCCCGCGAATCGCGAGGCCCGCAGGCGGTGTCCCGGTGCGCGCGACGACGACGGCCAGCGGCGCGAACCGCGTGATCGGCACGAGGACGTTGCCGGTCTCCGCGTCGCGTGAGCTCTCGACGGGCACCCACTGCATGATCCCGTCTCCGCTCGCGAGCTGCCTGACCGAGACCTCGTCGCCCGCGCCCGCCCCCACGAGGCTGGCGCCGATCGTGACGGTCGCGGGGCGCGCGAGCACGGTTCCCTCCGGCTCGAGCCGCAACACGCTGGGACGCGCACCTTCCAGCGCCGGATAGCTCGAGGCGTTCGCTGCCTCGAGGCTGACCTCCGTGTCGGCGGTCAGCGCCATCGGCGGTATCTCGACACTCGACGAGCCAGCCTGAACGGTGCCGCCAGCGCTCGCCGTGACGAGCTGGACGCCCGACGGGCTCTCGTCGTCTCCGCCACACGCCGAGGCGAGGAGC